>NZ_VFWQ01000003.1:0-487864 GCF_006442705.1 Mesorhizobium sp. B1-1-7
GGCATCCATGACTGGAACGACCTCGTCAAGGACGGCACCCAGGTGATCACGCCCAACCCCAAGACCTCCGGCGGCGCGCGCTGGAACTATCTGGCGGCCTGGGCTTACGCCAACGCCAACGATGGCGGCGACGAAGCCAAGACCAAGGCATTCGTCGGCAAGCTCTATGCCAATGCCCCGGTGCTCGACACCGGCGCGCGCGGCTCGACCGTGACCTTCGCGCAAAAGGGCATCGGCGACGTGCTGATCGGCTGGGAAAACGACGCCTATCTGGCGCTCGATGAATTCGGCGCCGACAATTTCGAGATCGTCTATCCGCCGACCTCGATCCTGGCCGAGCCGCCGGTGGCGATCGTCGACGCCAATGTCGATGCCAAGGGCACGCGCAAGGTCGCCGAAGCCTATCTGGGCTGGCTCTATTCCAAGGAAGGCCAGACCATCATCGCCAAGAACCACTATCGCCCGGCCAAGCCCGAACTGGTGGCGCCGGCGGATCTGCCCAAGACCCCCGATATCAAGCTGATCTCCATCGACGATCCGCTTTTCGGCGGCTGGAAGAAGGCACAGCCTTATCATTTCGGCGACGGTGGTATATTCGACCAGATCTACAAGCCCGAGTAAGCCCGCTGGTGGAAACGGGAGAAGCTTCCAAACGGCTTCTCCACCCCTGATGCCCGTGCCGTCGGTTGAACAACCATAATGGTGACCCGATTATAACGTCGGATTGGCCTCGAACCGAGAACGAGGGAGTGGCAGCGTCTGCACACCCTCCAAATTCTCGGTCTCGCGGGAGGAACCTTATGGCTGCTGGAGAACTGCAATCGGACGACAAGCTTAGTCGTCTTCTTGCCTCGGGCTGGTCCGTTGTCGGGTACTCGACGACAATGATGGCCGCCGGGAGAATGACCCATTCGGTCCTGCTGCAAAAAGAACATGTACTGATCTCGGCGACCATCGTGGCTGAGGGCGATCACGAGATCGGGCGCGCTTTCACGATGCTGGCGCCGGCTCCAGACACGAAGAAGCGTCGATCCTGAAGCCGACGCGATGACAGGCCCAGTTCAGGCGGCGCGCGTAGTGGGCTTTAGCCGCTCGGGCTTTTCCAAAACCCGTTTCTTGCCGCTCGCAAACGCGAACGTGCGATTCTGGATCGCGGTCGACGCCGCAAACAGCTTCCAGCGTCCCGGCCGGAAAGCCACCCGGCTCTTCTGCGCCGCCGGGTGGTCGACCGGCAGCTCGATCTCGACCCGCCGGCGTTCGCCGCCGATTTCGAGCTCGACGCGCCGTGTGCCGGCGACGCGGCGGCTGGCGGTCACCGTACCGGCGATGCAGCCGCTGCAGCCGTCCAGCAGGTCGATATCGTGCGGGCGGAAATACAGCGTCGCGTCGCCAGAGGGCTCACCGGGCGCGGCAAGCCCGATCGGGCGGTCGGCGAGCCAGATCTCGCCGTTCTCGACCTTGACGGGGAGCGAGCTCGATTCGCCGATGAAGCCGTAGACGAAGGGCGAGTTCGGCGTGTCGTAGATGTCGTCGGCGGTGCCGACCTGCTCGATGCGGCCCTGGCTCATCACCACGACGCGGTCGGCAAGCTCCAGCGCCTCTTCCTGGTCGTGGGTGACGAAGACGGTGGTGTGGCCGGTCGCGTCATGGATTTCGCGCAGCCAGCGGCGCAGTTCACGCCGCACCTGCGCATCGAGGGCGCCGAACGGCTCGTCGAGCAAGAGCACCTTGGGTTCGATCGCCATGGCGCGTGCCAGCGCCACGCGCTGGCGCTGGCCGCCGGAGAGTTGTGCCGGATAGCGCTTTTCCAGGCCCGAGAGCTGGACGAGGTCGAGAAGCTCGGAGGCGCGGCGGCGGATTTCCTGCGCCGGCGGCCGCGATGGCCCGTGCCGGACCTTGAGGCCGAAGCCGATATTGTCGGCCACCGTCATGTGCCGGAACAGCGCGTAATGCTGGAAGACGAAGCCGACATTGCGCTCCTGGATCGATCTCTGCGAGGCGTCCTCGTCGCCGAAGAAGATCTTTCCCCGGGTCGGCCGCTCCAGCCCGGCGATCAGCCTGAGCAGCGTCGTCTTGCCGGAGCCGGATGGCCCCAGCAACGCGATCAACTCACCCGACTTGATGTCGAGCGACACGTCGTGGAGCGCGGGAAACCGCTCGAATTCCTTGCGCACATTGGCAACGCGAACTTCCATCAACAGCCCCTTTGTAATGGATGCATGTCCTCATCCCAAAACCGGTTCCCACTTTTGGGCGACATATCTTTTGATTCATGCATGTCGTTGCCCCAAAACCGGTTCCCACTTTTGGGCGACATATCTTTTGATTCATGCATGTCGTTGCTCGAAAACCGGTTCCCACTTTTGGGCGACATGCATCTGTCAGTGCCCGCGCGTCGCGGCGAGTTCGGCGCCGTAGCGCATCTCGAGCAGTGTTTTCAAGACCAGTGTGACCAGCGCCAGCCCGGCCAGCAACGAGGCGACGGCGAAAGCGCCGACGGCGTTGTACTCGTTGTAGAGGATTTCGACATGCAGCGGCATGGTGTTGGTCAGGCCGCGTATATGGCCCGACACCACCGACACCGCGCCGAATTCGCCCATGGCGCGCGCATTGCACAACAGCACCCCGTAGAGCAGCCCCCATTTGACGTTGGGCAAGGTGACGAACCAGAAGGTCTGCCAGCCATTGGCGCCGAGCGAAAGCGCCGCCTCCTCATCGCCATTGCCCTGTTCCTGCATCAGCGGGATCAGCTCGCGGGCGACGAACGGGAAGGTGACGAAGACGGTGGCCAGCACAATGCCCGGCACGGCGAACAGGATCTGGATGCCATGTCCCTTCAGCCAATCGCCGAGCAACCCTTGCGCGCCGAACAAAAGCACATAGACCAGGCCCGAGATTACCGGCGAGACCGAGAAGGGCAGGTCGATCAGCGTGGTCAAAAACGCCTTGCCCTTGAATTCGAACTTGGCGATCGCCCAGGCGGCGGAGATGCCGAAGACGACATTGAGCGGCACCGAGATCGCGGCGACGAGCAATGTCAGGTGGATGGCCGAGCGCGCGTCCGCTTCGCCCAGGGCCTGCGTATAGGCACCGACGCCTTTCGCCAGCGCCTCATGGAAGACGATGATCAGCGGCAAGAGCAGGAAGACGCCGAGGAAGGCAAAGGCGATCGCCATCAGCACGGCCTGCGCCGGACGGCTTTCGGTCACCGCCGCCGAACGGCTCTCATGGTAGGGTTCCCAGGATTTGATTTCGGGATCAGCCATAGCGCTTGCGGCTCCATGTCTGCACCAGATTGACGACCAGAAGCATGACGAACGACAGAGCGAGCATGATCGCCGCGATCGCGGTCGCCGCCGGATAGTTGTATTCCTCGAGCCGGATGACGATCAAAAGCGGCGCGATCTCGGATTTGTAGGGCAAATTGCCGGCGATGAAGATGACCGAGCCGTATTCGCCGACGCCGCGGGCGAAGGCCAGCGAAAAGCCGGTGATGATGGCCGGCGCCAGGCCCGGGAACAGCACGCGGGTGATGATCTGGAAGCGGCTGGCGCCGAGCGTGGCGGCGGCTTCCTCGACCTCCTTGTCGATCTCTTCCATGATCGGCTGCACGGTGCGCACGACGAAGGGCAGGCCGATGAAGACCAGGGCGATGACGATGCCGAGCGGCGTGTAGGCGACCTTGAGGCCGAGCGGCATCAGGAGTTTGCCGATCCAGCCATTCGGCGCATAGAGCGTGGTCAGCGCGATGCCGGCGACCGCGGTCGGCAGGGCGAAGGGCAGGTCGACCATGGCATCGACGATGCGGCGACCGGGAAAACGGTAGCGCACCAGCACCCAGGCGACCAGCGTGCCGAACACGACATTGACGATCGCCGCGAGGAAGGCGGTGCCGAAGCTGATCTCCAGCGCATTGATGGTGCGGCGGTCGGTGGCGATCGCCCAGAAATCGGTCCAGCCAAGCGCGGCCGAGCGCCAGATCAGCCCGGACAGCGGGATGAGGATGATGAGGGTGAGGTAGGCAAGCGACAAGCCGAGCGTCAATCCGAAACCCGGAATGACACTCGGCTGCCTGAACCGCCACCCCGCCTGCGCGGGTGCTGTGGTCGCGAATGTTGCGGTCATCGAGTTCAGGGGAGTCCCTCCCGCTCAACCAGGATTGCTCCCGCTAAAGGCTCCAAGAGGTTGGCGTGCGCAAGTTGTTTGAACGATCCCTGCCACTACGTCTATTCGCTCAGTGGAATTTCGCCTCCGCCGCCATTCGGAATCTTTGCGGTCGTGCAGCTACCACTTAGTGAGCGGATAATCGGATCAGGCCGGGTAGGCCCCCTCCCCGAAATGATAAGGTCGGCCCCATTTTCAATCGGCTCATACTCCACCGCTGGAACACGCGCCGGCATCCGGCGCGATATTTCGAGAGTGTCCTGCCGTGGACCACCATGCCCGATGTGCAGCGCTCCGCTGTCGAACGTCGGCGTGAAAGCCAACATGCAGGTGAAGCCGAAAGTATAGCCATCCCCAACAGAATAGGCGGGGTGAGCCTTAATAGCATCTCTGGCAATACCCTTGGAGGAGTTCTGTGTAAGGCCAAGCCAACGTAATAATAAGGGGCTGGCTGGATATCGATCGGGGAGGAGAAGGAAATGGAGAGCATTTCAAAAGAACTGACGAAACTGGCAGAGCACATCCGCCCGGCGCGGGAAGCGTTCGCTGAAGCGGATAAAAGGAGGATCGAATCCGCCTTGGAGGCGGGGCGGCTTCTCTGCCAGGCCAAGCACGACTGCCCACACCAGCAATGGCTGGCTTTCCTGACATTGGCCGATATCTATGAGCGACAGGCGCAAGAGTTGATGCACCTGGCCCGGGCGGGATTGACGGCACACGTCGTTTCCGAAATCGGCGGCATCGATGCGGCGCTGGCCTATCTGGTGAAGGCAAGATTGCCCGAGCCAGGCGAATGCCTGACTGTGGGACGGATAGGCTGGCCTGAAAAGAACACGCCCTTCGCCATCATCAAGCCCAACGCCACCCATCCTGGTTACTATGACGTGGCAATCGCCGACATGTGGGCCAATCCCGCAACGGTCTTCTCCTCCACCAAGCCGTTGAAGGGGGGAAGTGTACGGCTTGCCGACGGGTCGTTCTTCGACAACCTCTGGCGTATTGTCGATAGGGAATTGGACGTACCGCACTCGCAGCGCGAATTCCAAATGATGCCGGTGGATCTGTTTTCCCAGGATGGAGCTTTCCTCTTCGCAAAACCGGCCACCGTTGCAACTGCTGGTTCGAAGACAAACCGGGCTCCCAACTACGCGCATTGACTTCGTCGCCTGAGCCGGGCCTGACGGCAGGTCTCCATTGCGGCCACGGAAATGAGGGGGCCCTCCAACCAATACCGCCAGAGTGGAGAGATCGATGAAAAGTCACCGTGCCAGGGCCGGCGCACTGTGCTTGGCGCTGATGATGATGTCGGAACACTCCATCGCGCAGTCCCAACTGAGCCAGGCAGAAATCTATCGGGCCCAGGCGCGGCTGTTCGAGAGCAATTTCCTGACTCGTATTCCCGACGGCAGGATTGGTCAGCGGACGTTGGACGCTCTGAGAGCCTGGCAGCGACAGGCGAAGCGGCCGCAGACCGCGGAATTGACGAAGAAAGAGTTCGATCAGCTGATGCGTTTCGATCCCGGCAAACACGCTTGGGAAGCGATATCCGGATCAACGGACGGGACCTGGATCGCGGTTTGGGGACATCGCTCGGGGGTAGAAGCAGCCAAAAAGGCTTTGGCGGGGTGCCAGAAGAAATCGTCTCGGCCCGACGATTGTTCGTACGTCTCCAATTCCGTAGATCGGAGCGGCCCAGGGTGGTCTGCTGCCGTTTTTTGTGAGCAGCAAGGTCTCTTTCGAAAGAAAGGGCAGATGTTCCTGCACAATGGCTTGAGCCGGAAATCAGCCATGGACCAAGCGTTCGCTGCTGCATCGACCGCGAAATTCCGCCAGTCTCAATGCACTCTCGTGAAGGCATTGAACGGAAACGGACAACAGTGAACCATTTCAACTGCGTTTGCGAACGGGCGCCGAAGGCGACTGGACACCTGTCCTTCGTTGACGTTCTGGCGGGGAGGTATCGCTCGGGTCCAGTCCAGCGACAAGACCATCCACATTAAGCGTAGTCAGACGGTGCCGGCCGCCGTTTTCAGATCGCGGCGGTCTCGGAAGAGGTAATGCCATACCCGATTTCGCGCTCCATTTTCTTGATCGCTGCAGGCTTAATCGAACGGTATCATCATCAGGGGTGGCGAGTTCATGCGCATTGCGGTTGTCGGCTCAGGGTATGTCGGTCTCGTGTCTGGAGCATGCTTGGCTGACTTTGGTCACAAAGTCGTCTGCATCGACAAGGCAGAAGCAAAAATTGTCGATCTTCAGGCTGGAAGAATGCCGATCTATGAGCCCGGTCTCGAAGACCTCGTCAGCAAGAATTCCGCGACCGGGCAGCTCGCCTTCACCAGCGAACTTGCGCCAGCGGTCGCAGACGCGGATGTGGTGTTCATTGCCGTCGGGACGCCTTCGCGGCGAGGCGACGGTCACGCCGATCTTTCCTATATCTACGAGGCGGCGCGGGAAATCGCAGCCGCGGTTCGCGGCTTCACGGTGGTCTGTGTCAAATCCACAGTGCCGGTGGGGACCGGAGATGAAGTCGAACGGATCATCCGCAACTGCAATCCGGCGGCGGATGTGGCAATTGTGTCGAACCCGGAATTCCTCCGCGAAGGGGCTGCCATCGACGACTTCAAACGGCCCGACAGGATCGTTATCGGCCTGCCGTCGGACGAACGCAGCCGCGAGGTGATGGCGGAAGTCTACCGGCCGCTCTATCTCAACCAGGCGCCGATCATGTTCACCGGACGTCGCACGTCAGAACTGATAAAATATGCGGCCAACGCCTTCCTGGCGCTCAAGATTACATTCATCAACGAAATCGCGGATCTTTGCGAGAACGTGGGCGCGAACGTGCAGGAGGTGGCCCGAGGTATCGGGCTCGACAATCGCATTGGCTCGAAATTCCTGCATGCAGGACCAGGGTACGGGGGATCCTGTTTTCCCAAGGACACGCTGGCTCTCGTCAAGACGGCGCAAGATAGCGGTGCGCCGCTGCGGCTGATCGAAACAACCGTCGCCGTGAACGACCAGCGAAAGCGCACAATGGCCCGCAGGATCGTCCTCGCCTGCGGCGGCAACGTGCGCGCAAAGACGATAGCCGTGCTCGGCCTCACATTCAAACCCAACACGGATGACGTCCGTGACGCACCCTCCCTCTCGATCATCCAGGCTTTGATCGATTTTGGGGCGCATGTCCGCGTGTATGACCCGGAAGGCATGGAACAGGCCAAGCTCATGCTCGGTGCGACCGTCGATTACGCGAAGGGAGTATACGAATGTGCCAAGGGCGCCGATGCCTTGGTGATCGTCACCGAGTGGAACCAGTTCCGCGCCCTGGATTTTGAACGCCTGTCACGCTCCATGTCGAAGCAGGTCGTGGTCGACCTTCGCAACATCTACAGGCGCGAAGAGGTCTGCAAGCATGGCTTCGAGTACGTGAACATAGGCGAGGGTGTGGCAGAGGACATATCTGTTTTTGCCGCGGCCGCCGAATGAGGTATTTCGTCACCGGAACCGCCGGATTTATCGGATTTCATCTGGCGCGCCGTCTGTTGGACGAAGGTCACTCCGTGACCGGCTTCGACGGGATGACGCCTTATTACGACGTCACGTTGAAGCAATCCCGACATGCCCTATTGCAGCGATACGGCGCCTTTCGCTTCCACATCGGACAGTTGGAAGACATGGACGCCCTGCGGCGGGCGGCAGACTTGGCGAACCCCGATGTGATTGTCCATCTGGCCGCGCAGGCCGGTGTGCGATACTCGATCGACAATCCGCGAAGCTACACCGACAGCAATCTGGTCGGTTCCTTCAACGTGCTTGAGCTTGCCCGCGATCTAAAGCCACGGCATCTGCTGATTGCCTCCACCAGCTCGGTCTACGGCGCGAATGAAACGACCCCGTTCGTCGAGACCGACCAGACCGACTGGCCGCTGACGTTCTACGCCGCCACCAAGAAGGCGGTGGAGGCGATGTCCCATTCGTATTCGCATCTTTTCCAGGTTCCAACGACGTCCTTCCGCTTCTTCACCGTGTATGGCCCCTGGGGCCGACCCGACATGGCGCTCTTCAAATTCGTTGACGCCATCGAGAACGGTCGCCCGATTGAAATCTATGGCGAAGGCGCGATGAGACGCGACTTCACCTATGTCGGCGATCTTGTTGAAGCCATCGTTCGGCTCATCGGATGCGCGCCCGTTTGCGGCCAGCCGGTGTCGGGCCCTGATGTCGTCGATACGCTGTCACCCGTGGCGCCATGGCGTGTGGTCAATATAGGCGGCGGCCAGCCGGTGGAGCTGTTGTCTTTCATCGAGACAATCGAGAACTGCCTCGCCAAACGCGCCATCCGGAAAAGCCTGCCGATGCAATCAGGAGATATGTCGGTGACATATGCCGACCCGCGCCTCCTGCAGACCCTGACAGGCTTTCGCCCCGAGACCAGCGTCGAGGATGGGGTGGCTGCCTTCGTGCGCTGGTATCTGCAAGAACGGCCATCGCGCCCGACAATCGCAGCCTAGGCATCTTTTCGCTCCAAGCAGCCAGCGAACATAGCCCTCTCAGGCAGACACCAGCTTGGCATGTAGCTTGGGCTTGGTACCGCGCCAGGATGTGACTTCGATGGTTTCTCCGTCGCCGCAAAGCACGGCAAAACCGCTGCCGGTGTGAGCCTGGACCTGGCCGCTCAGCCCTATGTAGCGCCCTCGCCCCGCAAACATGCGTGCCTGGTCGACGAAGATCTTGCTCCCCCCGTCGAGAGTGAAGGCGCCTGGATAGGGGTCGCCGACAGCGCGGACAAGGCGAAGAATGCTTTCCGCCGTTTGCGTCCAATCTATCGATCCGTCGTCCGCCGAGCGCTTGGCGCAGTAGCTGGCGAGCGAGTCGTCCTGCAAAATGCCCACGTTGTTGTCGCGAGCGATCGCCGAGACCACGAGAGGTGTCATTTCCCGCAGGGCCTGCTTGTGCTTTTCGTAGAGTGAACGCGCGGTCTCGTCCTCGGCCACGGGAAAAAGCTTCTGCATTACAATGGGACCGCTATCGACGCCTTCGTCGAGCCGAAAAAATGTGGACCCGGTCTCCTTCTCGTTGGCGATGATCGTCCACGGGATTACCGCCCTGCCCCGAAAGCGCGGCAGTGGGGCCGGATGGAAGCCTATCGATCCAAGGCGGGCGATCGCACGAAATTCGGCCCGGCAGATCTGCGACCAGCCGACGACCAGCGTCAAATCGGGGCGCCCTTCCGTGAGCCAGGCGATTGTGTCGGGCGCGTTGATATTCTTGGTCAGATGGGCCGAGGCTCCCGCTGCGCGCGCCGGACCTGACAGATCGACGAAATCGGAATGGCGTGCGGAAGCGTCGTCCGCCAAGGTGACAAGCAGCGAGGGCGTCATGCCCGCTTCGACGAGGGCGTCAAACGCAACACGGGACCCCTCCACCGCACCGACAAAGGCTATGCGCATGAATTCGGACTCCAATACAGTGCCGCGGCGACAGTGAGACACTGACCCTTTCTATTGTGCGCTTCGATCCTACGCCCAAGTCCAACTTTAGAGGTAACCGATCGTCTCCGATGCATCCCAATGTGCAACTCTTCGCAGCGGCAAAAAGCTGGATAGTTGGGCGGATCGGAGTTGAGATTGGAACGTTTGATGGACTGGGGCGCGGGCCTGACACTTCTGGATCGCGATGCCGTCGCGGGTGAATCCTTGCGCGTCGGCTCCAACCGGCCGCATGTGGTGATCGTCCTGCCTGGACTGGGCGCCGGCGGCACCGAACATGTCGTCAATGTTCTCGCCAATCAGTGGGCGGCAAGGGGCTGGCATGTGACGCTGGTTACATTCGAGGCCCCCGGTCCCCCGCCTTACTATCATTTCGATGCCGCGGTCAGGATAGAGCGGTTGGGATTGCCGCAGATGAAGCGGTCCAGGCTGGGGGCAATTGGCGCCGGCGCACGCCGGATATTTCTCCTGCGTCGAACGCTCAGGAAACTGGCTCCGGATGTGATCCTGAGCTTTCTCACGCGCACGAACGTGATGTCGCTGGCGGCAAGCCGGGGCCTCGGCCTCGACGTCGTGGTTTCGGAGCGCAACAATCCCGCGCTGCAGGATGTTGGCCCGGTCTGGCGGTTCCTGCGGGCAAAGCTTTATCCATCCGCCTTCGGATTGGTCACCATGACCACTGGCGCACTGAACTACTTCAGCCCTGCCATGCGAAGGCGCAGCTGGGTTATTCCCAATCCTGTCGATCTTCCCGCAACAGGCAAACCGCGCCGGAACGGCGCCGTGCTCGTCGCTGTCGGCCGCCTGGTCCCGCAGAAAGGCTTCGACCTGCTGCTGAAGGCATTCGCCAACATCCGCCGCGATTTTCCCGAATGGAAGCTGGTCATCTGGGGCGAAGGTCCCGACCGTGCCGAATTGGAAGCCGAGCGGGATCGCCTGGGCCTGCAGGGTTGCGTTGAAATGCCCGGGGTAACCAGCCGGCCTGGCATCTGGGTGGAGACCGCCGACGCCTTTGTCCTTTCGTCCCGCTACGAAGGTTGGGGGATTGTGCTGCTGGAGGCAATGGCGGCCGGCCTGCCCGTCATATCCTTCGACTGCCAGTGGGGTCCTCGCGAGATGGTCGATAATGAGAAGGACGGACTTCTCGTCGAGAACGGAAGTGTCGACGCGCTCGCGCAGGGCCTGCGGCGGCTGCTTGGCGATGAAACACTCCGCAAAAAACTCGGCGCGGCCGCAGCGGCAAGTGCTGCAAGGTTCACGCCTGAATATGTGATGCAGAACTGGGACCAGGTCATTCACGCCGTCCTGGCGGCGCGCGGCAATAAAGAGCTCTCGCCATGCTAACCACCCAGCGCGCCCTGCGCAAAATGGAAACGCGCATCAAGATGACCTGGGCCGCCTCCGGAGCGGACGCGTTCCTCGTCTCCTATCCGAAATCCGGGCGAACCTGGTTCAGGCATATCCTGTCGGACTACTTCAGTCGGACGGCTCACGACGGAAATGTCGACCTCTTCCGCATGTTCGAAGTCCTTCCGAACTTCGACCTCGATCCGGAGCGTGGGATTCCGGCTTTCCGTTACACTGAACAGCGCTCCCGGGTGCCGCTTATCCTCGTTTCGCACCTCAACTACAGGCATATGCTATTCCTGCACCGGCCGGTCATTTTCATGGTTCGCGATCCTCGCGACGTTGTGGTGTCGGCCTATTTCCACGCGACGCGCCACAAGCATCGATTCGAAGGCGATATGGATGCTTTCATCTGCGACTATCAGCAGGGCCTGCCGGCTCTTATCGTGTATCTGAACAGCTGGGCGAAGGGCCTGAAACATCACAGGCATGCCGTCTTGAGCTATGAAGAACTGACCGGTGACCCTGTCGGCACGTCCTCGCGCATTCTGAGATTCCTACGGCACGATCCGTCCGCAGCTGACCTCGAGGAGGCCATCGAGGCTTCCCGCTTTGAAGCGATGCGTGAACATGAGGTGGCGGGGGGCCTGCCGGCGCATGTGTATGACAGAGGCGACGCCGAAAGCCGGCGCATGCGCCGCGGAAAGGTCGGAGGTTTCGCCGACTACCTCACCGACGCGCAAGCCGAACTGATTGAACGGACCTGCTCCGAGTGGTTGACCTCGGCCGCCAAGGAGTTGCTTTGCCGCGGTGGAATCCACTTCTCGCGGTACAATTGAAGACTTTGTCCTAAGTTCGTCAGTTCGAGCCTGCCTCGCCCCCGGGATCGTCCGGGTCGCGGTTGCCGCAGCCTGCGGCGAAGACGGCAGTCTTCAGCGCTCTGCATTGGTTCAGCGTCTCAACTTCGTGTTCGTCATTCACCCCCACGATCGTTCGATCTGCAAGGCTGGCGGGCACGCCGCGCATCGTGCCGGCGTATCTGCGGTGAGACACGCCACGCGGGTCCGATACATGACCACACCCGGCGCGCTCGGGATTCCTTACCGCTAATGGGCTAGGCCATCAGTCGTAGCAGCGATCAGATGCTGACTGATTGAGGTTGCTCCAGAGCCAAACTTGGTTGTGGCGGGCTCTTCTTTTCCGCCGATGATGGGTGACGCCAGCAGCGATCTGGCGCGAATCCTGGATCTGCATTGCTCCGCAAGGACGGAGTGTGGGGTGAGTTTGGCAACCATTGCGATGACCACAGGCCTGATCGGACGTGCGATGGAGGCCCTCAAACGCAGGAGCGCCGGCCGCACGCGCCTGGCCAATATCGCACACCTTCTGACGGGCAATTTTCTCGGTTCATTGCTCGGGCTCGTGGCATTTGCGCTTTCGGCGCGCGCCCTTGGCGTGGCGAACTATGGCCAGCTTGCGTTGATTATCGCGTTCACCCGCGTGGTCGAGCGCGTTGTCAGTTTCCAGTCCTGGCAGCCGATCATCAAATATGCGGCGGGCCTGGACGCGTCCTCGGATCGCGATGCACTGCGCATTCTCATGAAATTTGGCCTGCTTATCGATGTTGGCGCCGCCGTTTGCGCCTGGGTCATCGCCATGGGCGCCGCACTTCTCCTCGCGCCGTTCTTCGGTTGGTCCGCGGAAGTCGTGCAACTTCTTGTCCTGTATTCCAGCGTCCTGCTGTTCCAGATATCGGGCGTTCCGGTCGCGGTGCAGCGCATGGCCGGCAACTTCCGCCTCCTGGCCTACGGGCAGCTGCTCAATGCGGTTTTGCGGGTGTTGCTGTGCTTGCTCGGGGTGCTGCTCAAGGCTGATCTCGCCTATTTCACCGCGGTTTGGGCGGGAACACAGATCCTCGGATCCCTGACACTCTTGACCCTGACGATGCGCGCCCTGCACAGGCAGGGCGTTCGCAAGATCCTCAGCGCGCCTCTGGCCGGAATCACAAGCCGCTTTCCCGGCATCTGGAATTTCGCCTGGTCTTCGAACATTTCGCTCACATTGCGCGTGAGCGCTCAGGAGCTCGATACGCTGCTGGTCGGGTTCCTGGCCGACCCGGCTTCAGCGGGCTTGTATCAAATCGCCAAGCGCATAGGGCGCGTCGGCCAGCAGGTCGGTCCACAGGTCCAGAACGTTCTTTATCCCGACGTGGCCCGCTTCTGGGCGCAGGGAAGCATCGGAAAATTCAAACGCGCGGTCTTTCAAGCCGAAGCCATGCTGTTCGGCTTTGGCATCCTCTGCATATTGATCGTCGCGGCGTTCGTCCGGCCGCTGCTCATGTGGACCGCGGGTCCTGCTTTTCTCGGCGCGGCCAACCTCGTCATCGTGCAGATGGTGGCGGTCGCGTTCGTGCTCTCGGGCTCCGCCGCCCGCTCCGCACTGCTGGCCATGGGCAAACAGCGCGAGGTGTTGCGGATTGTCATTGTTGCGACGGCCGCCTTCCACATCACGGCACTTCTGCTGATCCCGCGCATCGGTGCGATGGGCGGCAACATCGCCCACATCGTGCTGGGCATATTGTGGACCTCGGGTTTGGCGTTTTCATTGAAACAAGCGTTGAAGACCACCCACTCCGACAGGCCGACACGGCCGGTGGACAGCCTCAATCAGGCAGATCTTTCTCCTTCAAAGGCAATCTAGATGACCCTTGCGACCCAAGCTTCAACCACCGTGCCCATAGCGTCGCGACGCCCTGGTCCGTCATCGCCGACCCTCACGCATCTGCAGCGGCTCGAGGCTGAATCGATCCACATCATTCGAGAGGTGGCGGCCGAATTGCGCAACCCAGTGATGTTGTATTCCGTGGGCAAGGACTCGGCGGTGATGCTGCATCTGGCGATGAAGGCCTTCTACCCTTCGCAACTGCCGTTCCCCTTGCTCCACATCGATACCACCTGGAAGTTCAAGGAAATGATCCGCTTCCGCGACGAAACCGTCGCGCGGCTTGGCCTGGATCTGCTGGTGCGTCGCAACGAAGCCGGTCTTGCCGAGGGCATCACGCCGTTTACCCACAACTCATCGATCTACACGCAGATCATGAAGACGGAAGCGTTGAAATCGGCGCTGTCCTCGTTCGGTTTCGATGCCGCCTTTGGCGGGGCGCGGCGAGATGAAGAGAAAAGCCGTGCGAAAGAGCGGGTGTTTTCGCTTCGCAGCGAGAACCATGGCTGGGATCCGAAGAACCAGCGTCCGGAGTTGTGGAACCTCTACAACGGCCGGCTGAGGCCCGGCGAATCCGTTCGCGTCTTCCCCCTCTCGAATTGGACCGAAACCGATATCTGGCAATACATCATGAGGGAGAAGATCCCCATCGTGTCGCTCTACTTTGCCGCGAAGCGCCCGGTGGTGGAGCGCAACGGACAGTGGATCATGGTGGACGACGATCGTCTGCCGCTACGCCCGGGCGAGGTGCCCGAAATGCGTTCGGTGCGCTTCCGCACCCTTGGTTGCTATCCGCTGACCGCGGCCACCGAAAGCACGGCCGCTACTCTTCCCGAAGTGCTCCAGGAAACGCTTGCCACCCGGACGTCCGAACGGTCGGGCCGTTTGATCGACCATGACGAAGCGGCATCGATGGAAAAGAAAAAGCGTGAGGGGTACTTCTGATGCTTGGTGTTGCTCAAATCGCGGATCTCGAAGCTTCCCTGGAGAGCCAGGCCGCTTCCCAGCATCTTCTTGCCCATGAGCGGAAAAGCCTGTTGCGGTTTCTCACCTGCGGCAGCGTGGATGACGGCAAGTCGACACTGATCGGCAGGCTGCTCTACGACACCCAGCTGCTGATGGAGGATCAACTTTCGGCCCTTGCGGCCGATTCCCGGCGGCACGGCACGACGGGCGACGATCTCGACTTCGCACTTCTGGTTGACGGCCTCGCCAGTGAGCGTGAACAAGGCATTACGATCGATGTGGCCTATCGCTTCTTCGCCACCGAGCAGCGCAAGTTCATCGTCGCCGACACACCCGGCCATGAGCAATACACCCGCAACATGGCCACGGGCGCATCCAATGCCGACCTAGCGGTCATTCTCGTCGATGCGCGGCAGGGGATCCTCACCCAAACCCGCCGGCATTCGTTCATCGTCTCCCTGCTCGGAATCCGGCACGTCGTTCTGGCGATCAACAAGATCGACCTGATCGGCTATTCGCAAGCCGTGTTCGATGAGATCGAGGCGGCCTATCGAAGTTTTGCGGAACCGCTCGGCTTCGTCTCGTTACAGGCCATCCCCCTGTCTGCCCGTTATGGCGACAATGTTCGCTCCAGAAGCGCGAAATTGCCCTGGTATCAGGGCCCGACACTCGTCGAGTATCTGGAGTCCGTCGAGGTCGACAGCGACCGCCGTGCGGCCCCGTTCCGGATGCCGGTGCAATGGGTCAATCGCCCCAACCTCGACTTTCGTGGGTTTGCCGGCACGATCGCGGCCGGGGTGGTGAGGCCTGGAGACCGCGTGGCGGTGGCGCGCTCAGGCGTCACGAGCCTGGTGAAGCGAATTGTCACTTTCGATGGCGACCTCGCCGAAGCCGGCGCCGGCGAGGCGGTCACGCTGATGCTCGAAGACGAGATCGATGTCTCCCGCGGCGATGTTCTGGCAGCCGCGGCCGAGCGACCGGAAGTCTCCGACCAGTTTGCCGCGCATCTGCTCTGGATGCATGACGAGCCATTGATCCCCGGCCGCCCCTATCTCATCAAGCTTGCCACCAGCGTCGTGGGTGCAAGCGTCACGCACATCAAACACAGGCTGGACATCAACAATTTCGCAAAGCTCGCCACGAAAACGCTCGAGAAGAACGAAGTTGGCGTCATCAATTTGATGACACAGGCGCCGCTTGCTTTCGATCCTTTCAGCCGGGTGCATGAGACTGGTGCTTTCATCGTCATCGACCGGATGACCAATCACACGGTTGGCGCCGGGATGATCGACTTCAGCCTGCGCAGGGCAAGCAACATTCATTGGCAGGCGCTGGACGTGGACATGAACGCGCGCGCGATCGCCAAGGGTCAAAAGCCGGCGGCGCTGTGGTTCACCGGCCTCTCCGGCGCCGGCAAGTCGTCGATCGCAAATCTCGTGGAGAAGCGCCTTCACGCGATCGGCAAGCACACCTACCTTCTGGATGGCGACAATGTCCGCCACGGCCTGAACCGGGATCTCGGCTTTACCGACGCTGACCGCGTCGAGAACATTCGTCGTGTCGCTGAAACCGCAAGGCTGATGGTCGATGCGGGGTTGATAGCGCTGGCTTCCTTCATTTCACCATTCCGGGCGGAACGCCGGATGGCGCGCGACCTTTTCGGCGAAGGGCAGTTTATCGAGATCTTTGTCGATACACCGCTGGAAGTGGCGGAGCGACGTGACCCGAAGGGTCTGTACCAACGCGCCCGAAACGGATTGATACAGAATTTCACCGGCATCGGCAGTCCCTATGAGCGCCCCGAGGCTCCTCATATCACGATCACCCCAGATTTGAGCGCCGAGGAGGCTGCCGAACTGATCGTCAGCTACCTTGATCGTGGCAGCTATCTTGGAAGCGCAACCGGGTAGCAGGCGATGAGTGCTGAGACCGGTCGAATTCGGGTTTGCTTTCCATTTGTCGGTGACGATGTCGGCGGAAGTCACATCTCGGCACTGAAGCTTGTCCAGAATCTCGACACCTCAAGGGTCGCACCGGTCCTGGTGCTTCAGGACATCACGGGGCCGCTCGCAGACTTTCTGAAGATGGAGGGCCAGCCCTTCATGGGTTTGCCTCCTTTGACGACATTGCCCGCGAAAGGAACGACCTGGGGAGGTGTCGCCACCTATCTGACCAGCACGCTGCCGCATTTGAGCCGCTTCATCCGGGAGCAGAGGTTCGACATCATTCATACCAATGATGGAAGAACGCATATCAATTGGGGCATTGCCGCACGGTTTGCGGGCGCCCGGCTGGTCTGGCATCATCGCGGCGATCCCGATGCAAAAGGCGCCAATATTCTCGGGCCGTTCATTGCGGATCGCATGGTGACGGTGTCGCGATTCTCACGGCCGAAGCATCCGATCCGATCCCTCAACGGACGCCTCAGCGTTATCCATAGCCCCTTCGACCACCCGTTGGACATCCCTGACAGGGCCGCGGCCAAGGCAAAGCTTCTGGAAGAGCTCGGCCTCGCGCCAGGCACGCACATTCTCAGTTTCATTGGCGGCCTGATCGAGCGAAAGCGTCCGCTTCTCTTCATCAACATCATTGAACGTTTCCGACGCGAGCATCCGCACATCCCGATCGTCGGCTGCGTGTTCGGCAACTCGCCGGCAGGCTCGCATGATCTTGAATTTGCCGCGCGCGCGCTTTGCGTCGAGCGCGGGCTGGATCGGATTATACGTTTCATGGGCTTTCGCAGCCCTATCGAGCCATTCCTGGCGGCGACGGATGTTCTGGTCGTTCCCGCGATAGGGGAGCCTTTTGGAAGGACCCTGATCGAAGCGATGTTTCTCGGCACGCCGGTGGTTGCGACCGATCACGGCGGCAACCCGGAAGCCATCGAGAATGGACGGACGGGATTTCTGGTCGCTCCGGAAGACACCAAAGCTTTCATGGAGCCGCTGCGACGGTTGCTTTCGGACCCTTCGCTGTGGGCACGCATCAGCCAGGCGGCCCGCAAGCAAGCCTGCTTTTCCTATAGCACGCAGCAGCACGTCGAAAAGGTCATGGAAGTTTATGGGCAAGCGCTCCGCGCTCCGGCGGCGGCCAGGTTGGCTTGCAGTACGACAGGTGAGAAATGATCCAAGAGGGTTCTAAAATGCAGGCAGAGGATATCGACTTCCTCATCATCGGCGCTGCGAAATGCGCCACGACCTGGCTGCAGCAGTCGCTGCAGGCCGATCCGGACGTCAGCATGCCGGATCCCGAGCTGCACTACTTCAGTCGCCACTACGATCGCGGCGACGACTGGTACTTCCGCCAATTTCATAAAACTCGTCCTGGACAGCTCGTCGGTGAAAAGTCGAACTCCTACCTGGACACTCCGTCGGCACCGCAACGGGTTCACCGGCTGCTCCCCCATGTCAGGCTGATCGTGCAGCTTCGCAACCCGGTCGAGCGTGCGTACTCGGACTATTGCATGCTCTTTCGCCGCGGCGAGGTCGACCGCGACATAGAATCCTACCTTGACGTGGGCAGGGATTCGCCTGGGCGTTTTCTCGCCGGCGGCCTCTATAGCGCACAGTTGCAGGCCTATCTGGATCTCTATCCGAAGGATCGGCTGCTGGTTCTGTTTTTCGAGGAAACAGTCGCAAGGCCTGTCGAACAGTTGAGCAAAGTCAGGACGTTTTTGAACCTCCCTGAGAGCGACGTGGCTTTGCCGGTGGCGAAAAAAGTGAAGGACCGCAGCGAAGCTATGGTCGGACCGCAGCTGCGCAACATGATGAAGCCGTTGAAACCTCTGGTTCGTCCGTTCCGGAACACCTCTCTCTTCGAGGCGGCACGGGGTGCCCTGGCGGGAAAGATTGCTTATCCGCCTTTCCCCCCAAGACTTCGATCCCAGCTCGTCGACTTTTACGCCGCCGATGTCGAGCAGTTGGGCACGCTGGTGCAGCGGGACCTGTCTGGCTGGCTTGTCCAGACTGGCGGAAGTACCTCTTTGGATTAACTCGGGAAAGTTCCTCTCGCGGTTCCGATAGCTACTCCCTGCACAAAAGCAGGTGTTGCGCCAAAAGCAGGCAAGGCGCTCCATAGCAACGATAAATCGTAGCCTCGAATCCGAACGATAGCAGGCCAACCTGTTCTTGATTGAACAAGGTCTTGGCAAGCCCGGATTTGTGTCTGCGGGGTGCAAACAGCCGATAATCTTGACGTGCTCTCCCAGAGCGCGGCGGCTAAGCTTTGTCGAGGTCCTAGGATGAGCCAGTTAGATCAGCCGTTTGAAGCAATCGGTCCGCTCGGAGGCCAATCGCTTCTGATAGCCACCGCAATCGCTGTCGGCCGTCTTGTCAGCAAACCGCGTACCATCGTTCATGTTCTGTCGTACCTGCGTCGCAGGGTGGTCGGGCGCGCCAAGGCCGTCGGCAAGAATCTTCATCTCTACATCATCGATCTGGCGATGGCGCTCGCGGCCCTCTCCTTTGCTTCATTCATGCGATTGGGCCTTGATGGAGAGGTCACCAGTCCGGAAAGCTACCATTCGCTGCTTTTCGCACTTCCCTGCTTCCTGTTTACATGCGCCGTGGTCTTCCCGGTGACCTGCCTTTACACCCGCAATTGGCGATATGCTTCGGTCGGCGACATGCTCGGTATCCTGCGCGCGGTAATCGTCGCGTCGCTCGCCTTCGTGTTCATGATGTTCGTGGCGACACGGCTCGATTCGATCCCTCGCTCGGTGATGGTGATCGAGGTCCTCTTGCTCGTGCCGTTGCTCATTTCGGTCCGCATCCGCTCCAAGCTCATAGAGACAGGCCGTTTTGGCCCGGCCGCAAACAGGGCGAGAAACGGACGCGACATGGTTCCCGTGCTGCTGATCGGTGCGGGTGATGCGGCTGATCACTATATCCGGGCACTGCAGCGGGATCCGGATGCACGCCATTGGCCCGTCGGCCTGCTCGACAATGCCGCGACGACGGAGGGGTATTTCCTGCGCGGCGTGCCGGTCCTTGGCAGCATCGAAGACTTCGACACGGTGATCAGCTACCTGGAAGTCCGCGGCATCAAGCCCCGGCACGTGATCTTTACCGAAAGGATGCCTGGTCTCGTCGACCCGGCGCTCGAAGCGCTGATCGACCGGGCCGAACGCCTGGGCATCGCGGTCTCGCGGCCGGCCCCCGTCCTGGAGCTGCGCAATCCCAAGCACGAGAGCCGCTTCGAGTTGCGCCCGATCGAGCTTACCGACCTGCTGGAAAGGCCCCAGACAGTGCTCGATAAAGCTGCGTTGTCCCGCATGATCGAAAACAGCCGCATCGTCGTCACCGGCGCCGGAGGCTCGATCGGCGGCGAACTCACACAGCAGATCGCCGCGCTTGGTCCGGCGGAACTGATCCTGATCGATAACAGCGAATACAATCTATACGCCATCGATCTGGAGCTGGCGGAGAAGTTCCCGAATGTGCACCGCAAGCCATACATCTGCGATGTACGCGACCCGGTTCGCCTGGGCGAGATCTTCCAACGGCATTGCGTCGACCTGGTCTTCCATGCAGCGGCGCTCAAACACGTGCCGATGGTCGAATTGAATCCCTGCGAGGGCATTCTCACCAACGTCATCGGTACGATGAACGTGGCAGAGGCGACCCGCCTTTGCGGTGCCAAGGCGATGGTCCAGATCTCCACGGACAAGGTCGTGAACACGACCAGCGTCATGGGCGCCACCAAGCGCCTGGCTGAACTCTATTGCCAGTCCCTGGACCTGGCCTACGTCGCCGGCGAAACCCCAGCCCGCTTCATGACCGTTCGTTTCGGCAATGTCCTGGGTTCGAGTGGATCGCTGATCCCGCTGTTCAAGCGCCAGCTCGCCCATGGCGGTCCGCTGACCGTAACCGATATGGAGATGAAGCGCTTCTTCATGACCATAAGGGAGGCGGTTGAACTCACCTTGCAGGCATCGGCCCATGGCTTGGAGAAGAGCCTGGGACAGGGCGAGATTTTCGTTCTGGACATGGGGGCGCCAATCAAGATCATCGACATGGCGCGTCGCATGATCAAGCTCGCCGGTTTTCGGCCGGATGAAGACATCAAGATCAAGATTGTCGGTTGCCGGCCCGGAGAAAAGTTGTTCGAGGAACTCTTCGACGAAAGAGAAAGACGTGTCGACGTTCCGATCTCCGGAGTCTTGGGCGCGGTGCCCAATCCGGTGCCGCTCGAGACCCTTCGCAAGGAATTCTCGCAGCTGCGCCGCCTGGCGAAAGCTGGCGACACCGGGGGCGTGCTGGACCTTGTTGCCCGGTTGCTTCCCAGCTACCACAGAGAGGAAACAAAACCTGCGGCGGCGACGCCATTCGTGCCTCACGTGATCCGCGGCTCGGCCAAGGCGGCCACGCCTCAACGCGAAGCCGCTGCCTGATGCCGGCGGGAGCGGCCGTGCGAAGACGTATCGCCTCAGCTCTGGTTGTCGCGCTGTCCTGCGGCACCGCCTTGGCCGGCGAGCCTCAACCGACCGTCGCCGAGGCACGGGGCGCGATCGAGCGCGCGGGCGCCTACTTCCGCGATCACCTCGGTGTGGCCGGAACCTATGTATGGAAATATTCGCTCGATGGCCAAAGGAGAGTGGGCGAAGGCGGTGCCGTGCCGACAAGCGTTGGCTGGGTGCAACCGCCTGGGACGCCGGCGGTCGGAGCTGCCTTCCTGCGCATTTTCGAGGTTACCGGCGACAAGCAATGGCTTCAGTCGGCCCAACTCGTGGCAACGGCTCTGGTCAAGACGCAGCTGGAGTCCGGCGGGTGGTTTTACAGCATCGAGACCGACCCGAAAAAGGCGGCCACGTGGTGTTACCGCGCACTGAAGACAGATGGAAACGCCTGTCACGACATCAAGGACAATCCGCATCGCAACGAGACCGTTCTCGACGACAACAACACACAGAGCGTGCTGAATTTCCTGATGTGGTTCGACCGGGCGAGCGGCGGTTCGGATCCGGATGTCCGGTCCTGCATCGATAAGGCGCTTCATCGATTGATGCGGGTGCAGTATTCGAACGGGGCCTTTCCGGTCTTCTTCAAGGGAGCCGCGCCGGGTGCGGATGTGGAGACGGCCGCCAAGGCGAGTATTCCGGCCAGTTGGTCGCACGAGTGGCAGAAGCCCGACAGTCCGCCCTACTTCATCGTCAATGACAATCTCCCTCGCGATATGGGCCGTCTCTTTCTCAACGCTTACCGTACATACGGTGATCCCAAATATCTCCAGGCAGCCGAAAAGGTCGGCGATTTTCTCCTTGCGGCCCAGCTCCCTGCGCCGCAACAGGGCTGGGCCCAGGGATACGATCGTTCCATGCAGCCAGTGTGGGGTCGCAAGTTCGAGCCGCCAGGTGTCGTCTCGCGCGAAACCGCCGGCAATATCGATTACCTGATCGAGTTGAACGAGCAGAACAAGGATGCGCGGCTGCTGGACGCGGCCGAGGCCGCGGCCAAATGGTTGCAAGCGGCGCGCCTGCCCGACGGCAAGTGGGCACGTTTCTATGAACTCAACACCAACCGCCCGGTCTACGTCGACGATGATGACCAGGTGACGTTCGACGACAAGAACCTCCTGCACCACTACGGGATGAAAACGGGGGCCGAGATCGAGCCGGTGTTCGCCCGGCTGGAGCTTGCCAGGCGCGGCTTGCCGGTTTCCCGCCAACAGCTGTGGATCAGTGGCATGGATGAGTTGAGCGCCGGCGACCTAAGTTCGAAGGTGCGTCGGCTCATCGACAGTCAGGATGCCCAGGGGCGCTGGGTTGAGGGCCGGTTTGTAATGGGACAGGACTTTATCGACGGCGTGTTTGCCCTCGGTCGTTTTATCTCGCCGCAGGCGTCCGCGCCGGGGAAGTAGCTGCACGTCATCGGCCCTATCCATATGGAGATTCCGACCGGGCCTTCGCGAGCGCCGATCGGCCTTGTCAGGCTGGCAAAACTCAGCCGCTGTGCACCCCTAATTTGGTCCGCGTTGAAGAAGCTGTAGCCGGCCACGGGTGGAGCGGGCGCTACGCAGGAAGCCTGCGACCGCTCCTGGCACTGGCCCTCCGCGCAAAATCGCAACACTGGGCGCTATCCCAAGCAGCAGGGGCACGACAAAAAACCGGCTGTAGAGATGCGGCAGCGCGTTGGCCAACGCGGCGAAGAGAAGGACCGTCGTCAGGGTGCAAATGGCGGATATTCGTCCCTGGCGAAGCCGGGCAGCGAGCATGCCGATGATTATTCCGGCTACCAGCATGAGCAGGAAACCGATCAACCCAGCCAGCCCCGCCTCGACCCATATCAAGAGATAGACGTTGTGGACTGGAGCATGCAGCTCGCTGAAATGTCGATACTGGTCGGCGCCGATGCCAAGCAGCGAACTGCTGTCCGCTTTGGTGATGGCCTCGCGGATAAGTCGCATGCGGTCCGCGAACGTGCCAGCCTCGTCAATGTCGCCACTCTGCAGCGCATTCAGCACGCGGCGCTGGAAGATCGGGGGCAGGAAGTCGCGGCCCCACGTGACGACGACAAAGAACGCGCCGAGCGACGACACCGCCAACAGAATGATGCGGCGCCAGGAGCCCGTCATGGCAACGAAGACGGTGAGCGCGACGACAAGGCCGATCAGCCCGGTATTGGAACCAGTCAGGACAATGCCATACGCAAAGAGCGGCACTCCGATCCAGGCCCAGCGGGGCCGGGCACCCCCTGAAGCGACCAGCCACAACAACAGGGGGACCGCGAGCGCAATCAGCGTCGCGCATTCATTCTCGCGTTCGACCCAGCCGATAAAGCGGCCATTGCCGCTGGTCAGGTAGGTGCCTTGTTGCCTGAGAATGTCGATGACCACAATACCGTGAATGCACATCAAGCCGATCGAGCAGATAAGCGCCTTCGTAAGCAGAACCGTTTCGCTCCAGGGCCTCGACGCCAGCATGAAGGCCAGGAGAAAATAGGCATACAGATACTGCGCCGAGATGATGAAGCCTCGCTGCGGATCACCATTGATCAGGCTGCTGAGCAGCAGCATGCCGCACAGAAGCGCAACCCCGGTGTTCCAGAGAAGCGTCCCGGCTGCCAGAGGGGCGGGCGAAAGGGATTTCCCCAGGACCATGGCAAAGACGGCGGCCAGGGCGAAGGCATCGCTGGCGGTGAAGTAGAACGTGTCGACCCGCAGGATGTTGCAGGGGGTGAGAAAGACGGAGGCCATTGCCAGCCATAGGGCGATCTTGCCGGTCCCATTTGACAACGACGCCGCAGCCGGCCTGCGGTCGGGCTTTGCCCAGTACCCGCGAGGGACCCCGGCATGATTCATCGTCACTCCTGAAAACTATGTGAGCGTTCTTTTCACCAGCCTCCATGGACGTGCAGTTCGGTACATATGCCAAGATATGCCCGCGGCCACGTACGCTATCCTTTCGGATAATCCCATGGCCGCGACTAAGCCTCTTGAACGCGCTGGCGTCCGTGTATCCGTGCTAAAAACTTGTCGCTTGGTTGGGTCTCGAACCCGGCTTGAAGACCCGGTGAGATCGATAAGAACAGGGGCGCGATCAGTGAGCTTGGTAGACGAAAACAGCGTGTGGAACCGACTGGGGCCATTCCTTCAGGAGTCACCCGAACCCTTGGAGGAGCGGACGTTCGGCGCGCGCGAACTTTACAGTCTTTTCCGCAGACGCCTGCTTCTGATCGTTGCGATCGTCATTGCAGGCACCGCACTCGCGCTCATCGCCGCGGTGGAACTTCCCAAGACTTATACGGCTCGTTCCATGATCGTTGTCGAAACCGACGATCCCAATCCTCTCGACACCACGCAGGCGCAGCCGAACCAGCAGCCTGACAAGTCGCGGATGGACACCGAGGCGGATCTGATCGCCTCTCGCGTATTCGCCAGCCTGGTGGTCGACCGGCTCGACCTCATCCAAGATCCGGACTTCAACACCTATCTGCCGCCAGCCGCCGCCGGAGGAACTTCGGATTCGAGCGGCGGTGTGCTGTCACAGGCAGTCGGCCTGATTGTCTGGATACCGCAAAGATTATTCTCGCTGGTCGCCGGCTCGGGCCCGCAGGATGCCGCATCTCTGCCGCCCAAGGATGTTCAGCAAGACCGGGCAATTTCGGCTTATCTGGCGAACCTGTCAGTCGATCGCTCCGGTGAAAGCGCGGCGATGACGATCTCGTTCTTCAACGACGACGCAGCGACCGCGGCCAAGATCGCCAATGCAACTGCCAGACTGTTCGTGGAATGGTCTCGTGACAACAAGCGGCAGGACATCAAGGATGCCGTCGGCTTTTTGAGGCAGCAATCGACCGAGCTCGCATCACGGATTGCCGCGATCGAGGGTCAGATCGCCAAATACGCGACCGAGCATGGCGTCTCCAGTGATCCACGCGATGATCTGCTACGCGCCTCAATCCAGCAGGCCAATGAACAGCTCAGCATCGCCAGGGGTGAATACACGCAAGCACAGGCGCGCCTTGCCCAGGTCAGGCTAGCGGCCAAGAACGGTGACACCGGAGCCGGCGTCGACCCGTTGCTCTCATCGGACTTCCTGACGTCGCTGCGCAACGATGAAGCGACAGCGATGAGGGATCGCGCGCAGCTGGCCAGCAATTACGGCCGCAATCATCCCCTGGTCCAGGAGGCCGATGCGAAAGTAGCGGCCGTCCGTGCGATGATTTCTCAAGAGATGCTGCGAACGATCGCAGTCCTGGAAAATGACGTGCGCGTCGACGAAGGCCGGGTGAACCAACTTGTCAAAAGCCTGGAGGCCTCCAACGAGGAGCTGCGTCAAAGGAGCCTGGCGGAGGCCAAGCTGCGTGAACTGAACAACAATCTGGCGACCGAGCAAAAGCTCTACGACCTCGTGTCCGGTAAACTTGGCAGTCTCGATCCGTTTTCGGAAGCGGTCGAACCCGGCGTGCGAACCGTCTCCATGGCCGAGATCCCGACGAGCCCTTCCTTTCCCAAGCTTCGTCTGATGCTTGCGGGCGGTTTGGCCGCGTCGCTTGTCCTGGCCCTGATTCTGGTGCTGACACTTGAAAGCATGGAAGTCCGGATACGGGACTTGCGGCGGGCATCGAAGCTGATACGCGCTCCCCTGCTGGCGTCAATTCCGCGGTTGCCTCAGAAGTTCCTGCGCCCCGCCCTGCCCCCTCTCGAAACCTTGTTGTCACGGCCGCGGTCTGCTTTCTCCGACGCTTTCCGATCGCTTTACAATGCCTGCGCCCGGATGAACGGTGGGCGGAGCAAACATGTCGTTCTGGTCAGTTCCGGCTTGCCGCAGGAAGGCAAGACGACGACAGCCATGGGCCTTGCCATGGCAGCGGGCATGGATGGCGCGCTGACCGCCCTGATCGATCTGGATTTACGAACCCGCAGCCTTCACACCGCCATGGAGCTGGGCTCCGCCAGCAGGACACTCGGCGACTATCTGCAAGGCGATTGCGCTCTGGCGGAAATCGTCCAGACGCTGCCTGATATCCCGCAGCTCGATATTCTGGCGCCGTCCGCCGACGACCAGACGCTGCCGGAATTCCTCAACTCCGGCCAGCTCACCAAATTGCTGGAGGCGTTCCGGCTTGAGTACGATGTGGTGATCATCGATGCACCGCCCGTGCTCGTTGTTGAGGACGCAATCAGGATTGCCGCCTCGGTCGACACAATCGTCGTCGTGGCCGCGTTCGACAGCACCACTCAAGAAGCCCTTTCCCAGGTTGTCGAGCGCCTGCGCTTCGCCGGCGGCCCATCGATTGGCTGGGTGTTCAACCGCGTCGACCCTTTCCAACAGGCTCGCGGCGCCCTGCGGAAGGCCTACATGAGGCGGCAGCAGATCCGGCGTTATTTCTTCGCCGATAGCCCGTGACCGCACAGACGATCACGGGCGCCCTGTTACAGCCCCATCGCCTCGAGCAAGGTATGGTTCACCTTGTGCACATCGAAGCGTTCTTCCGCGAGCTTTCTTGAGTTGGCGCCCATTTTGGCGGCGAGTTCCTCATCTTCGAGAAAAGCCCGCTGCGCCGCGGCAAGCGCATTCACGTCGCGTGGCTCGACCCGAAACCCGTTCTCGCCGTCGATAACCGTTTCCTGACAGCCGGGCGCGTTGGTCGTGATGATCGGCCGGCCCGTCGACAAGGCCTCCAGTGCGCTGCGGGGAATGCCCTCGCGATAGTAGGACGGCAGCACAAACACCGTGGATGCGGTCAGGTACGGGCTGACGTCGTGCGTTTCGCCGAGATACTCCACGGCTCCTTCCCTGGTCCACTGGTCCATTTCGGCTTTCGAGATGGAGAGGGGACTGGGATCGAACGGACCGAGAATCTGGAAACGCGCGGTACGGTGCTTGGCCTTCAGGATGCGCGCGGCGGCGGCAAACTCGGCAATCCCTTTCTCGCGCAGCAAGCGAGCAATCAGGAGGAAGATGGGTGGCCCGGGTGGGGGGCGGCTGGCTGCAAACAGTGTCAGGTCCACCCCGGAACCCGCAACCTTGATCACCGGCGTGGTCGCGGAAACCATCCTGTGGCGCCGGATGTCGAGAGCATCGGCTTCATTGTAGGCGAAAACGGCTTCGCAGCCCATCAGGGCCGAGCGGTAGAGGCCAATGCTCAACCGGCGCAGGACAGTTGCACGCAGGCCCGTAACGCTGCCGCTGAATATGAAGCCGAATCCCGTGAAGAGGGCAAACCGCCGAGGCACTCCGGCAAGCCGCGCCGCCAGCCCGCCATAGATGATCGGCTTCATCGTGTAGGGCAGGACGATGTCGGGAGCCAGGCGGCGCATCAGCCGGTAGAGCGCCTTGAGCGTTCGCAGATCGGCCAGCGGATTGGTGCCTGTCCTGGCCATCGGAATCTGTTGGAAGCTGACGCCAATCGCACCCAGCCTGGCGATGGCCTGCTCGTCATTGTCGGGGGCGAGCGCGATGACCTCGTGCCCGGCGGCGACCATGGCTTTCAACAATTCGAGGCGAAAATTGACGAGCGAACGCGTCAGGCTTGCGATGACGACGATCCGCTTGCGGCGCATCGCATCGTCCCCGCCGGCGGGAAAATGATCTCGACCATTCGCGTGCATGACAACCACCAGTCACTCCTGTCAGCTCGAGATAAGGCGACGACGCCCCAGAGCTGTTGCGTAGAGTTCCAGGTGCCGATCGACGTAAAGCGATAGTGAGAAGTTCTCCATGACGCGGCGACGCGCCTGTTGGCCCAGAGCGCGCCGCTGGGCCGGCTCAAGGCCGACAAGCCTGATCAAGCCGGCGGCCAGTGCTTCACTGTCCCGGGGCGGAACGACCACTCCACTGTCGCCGACGAGCCAGCCGGAGTCGCCGACCTCCGTCACCACCGCCGGCACGCCACTTGCCATCGCCTCGCCGGCAGCAAGGGAAAAAGCCTCGCCCCACGCTGAACAAAGCGCGTAGACATCGAAGCCCGGCATGAGATCGGCAACGTCACTGCGGATGCCCGGTGTTGTAATACGGTCGTCTATGCCGAGATCGCGGGCGGCGCGCCGCACCGGCCCGTCGGCATGCCCCTCCCCGATAAACACGCCCTGAACGTCATATCCCTGCGCCAACACACGGCTGATGGCCCGAACCAGGCTGATCTGGTCTTTCATGGGATGAAACCGTGCCACATGGCCGATGATCAGCCGTTCGGGCGGCAAGCCGAACAGACGGCGCAATTTCGCACCGGCGTCGGCGGCGGGAGAAAACTGATCGCAATCCGTTCCGTTCGGAATGACCACCCTGCGGCGCGGGTCAAAACCCAGACGCTCATGATCGTCGGCGGCCACGCGCGAGCAATATGAGATTGCGCTGGCGCGGCTCGACAGCCGGGCCGAGAGCCGGATCAGCCGACGCGTCAACGGTTTCTCGTCGGCGAGATCGCGAACCGTGTGATGGATACTCCAGATTACCGGCGAGAAGTTGAGCCCCAGCACCGAGCCGAGCGTTGCCGCGACGTTGCCGTGATACATCCATCCGTGAAGAAGATCGGGCGCTGCCCTGCTTATCGACCGGGTCAGCCGAAAGACATCGCGCGGCCGCGGCCGCTCCGTCATGCTGATCGACGCGAGCCCGGAATTTGTATGCTTCACTTGCGCGGCCAACGGCCCAGGTGAAAGCAGCGATAGAACCGAAGACGAGAAGCGGTTTTGGTCGATCCGGCCAAGAAAACGGGCAAGCATGACCTGGGCGCCGCCAACGTCGAGACTGGTGATCGTGTGAAGAACACTTGTGTGCACGCAAGCTTCCCAGCTGTCTGCGGCGCTCCGCCACAAGGAAGCGTTCAATCGGCCGACAGTATCCTGCCGCACCATACGTTGGTTACGATCGACATCCAGTTAGCCAAATTGGGTGGGCACGAGACCGAAGGTTGTCACTGCTCCACCAAATGTATGACTCATTGTCCGCGCACAGGTGTCGCTAGGGTCTTCACAGGAAATTTCTGTGGTGGGCTTCCATGGCGTCTTTTTGCAATCCGGCACGGAGCGGGCGATCGATAGGCTCGTGGACCGTTATCCTCGCGAAAGCGCTGAAACATGCCCGGATCACGGTCCCCGCTGTTGTGGCGATCCTGGCTTGCCCGATCGCTGCCAGGGCCGCGGCTGACGACGGCTACAAGCTTTCGGTCGGCGATGTGGTTTCGTTCGACTTCATTGACGACGCGCTTCCTGCCGAACAGCTGACAGTGGCCAGCGATGGCGCGGTCAACATTCCGCTGATCGGCAGCTTTGAAGTTGGCGGCCTGACGGTGCCTGACGCTTTGAAGCATATCCGCAAGGCGTTCATCGACCGTGAGTTCTTCAATGACCCGCATATAGCCCTGGCGGTGGTCAGCTTCCGTCCGATCTTTGTCCTTGGGGATGTCAAGGCGCCGGGCTCGTTTCCGTACCAGCCAGCACTGACGGTGGAGCAGGCGGTGGCGCTTGCCGGTGGTCAGTCGACGGGCGGAGCCACTGCCGAGGATCGCGTGGTAACGCGCGCCCGGCTGCGCGGAACCCTTGATGAAAGCGTGGTGCAGATTGCCAAGGAAGCCGTCGCCGCCGCGCGCATCAAGGCTCAGTTGGCAAACAACGACAAGATCTCGGAGCTGGATCTGCCTCCCAAGATCAGAGGCCTCATGAATGCCAATCTGCTCGCAACGTTGCTTCCGACGGAACAGCGGATCCTTGAAACAGATCAACACGCACTGACCACACGTCGCAAGCAGCTGTTGGCGGGGATCGACGAAGTGAACATCGCCCTCGCCAATATTGAACAGCTATCGGACATACAGAAGACTGTGATCGCTTCGTCGCAAGCCGATCTCGAGCGTGTCAGGGCCCTCAACAAGAAAGGCATCGTCACCCTTACCGATCTCTCGAACGCCGAGCGCGAGGCGACCACGCAGCAGTCGCATCTGCTTGAAATCTACAATCAGGCGTCGACGGTTCGCCGGGAATTGAGCCAGTTGCAGCGTGACCTGGACGACGCCACCCAGACCTGGACGCACACAGCGCTGACGGAGCTTCAGGCCCACAATTCTGAAATCGAGCGCCTGGTCTCGGTTCGCGAGTCGACCGAGGAGCAGATCCTGCTGCTGAGCACACTGGCGGCGGAACAGACACGCACCAACAACACCATCGCGTTCACTTACCAAATCCGCCGCAAGCAGAACGGCCAGATAGCCACCAAGGTGGCGACCCTCGACGATCCGATTGTAGCCGGAGACACGATCCTGGTGTCGATAAACCGTCTGGACAATGCCCTGGACCTGGCCAGCCGTCTTGACGCTCCTGTCGCGGCACCGCCTCCCGTCCAGGTGGGGCCGTCACAATGATCGGTCTCAGCAATCCGATGGCCCGGTCTCCCGAACTGACCGCTCGCGTGCCGATAGGCCGGGCGATGCCCAGCCGTCTCGCCGCGGTGGTGCTTTTGATCCTCAGCCTGCCGCTATGGATGGTGGCTGCCGCAATTGTCTGGGCGAGTGTCGGTCGTCCACTGTTCTTTCGCCAGACCCGCAGCGGCTTGGCAGGCCGCCCCTTTGTCATCTGCAAGTTTCGTACGATGCATGAAGGGCGCGATGCGGATGGAGTGCTGCTGCCCGACGCCTTGCGCGAGACGCCCGCCACCCGGCTGATGCGCGCCATCCGTATCGATGAGCTGCCTCAACTTGTCTCCATAGCCAAGGGCGACATGGCGTTCATAGGGCCGCGCCCGTTGCTTCCAGCCACCATCGCCGACTTCGGCGACCTGGGACGTATTCGCTGCACGATCCGTCCGGGCCTGTCTGGCTGGGCACAGGTGAACGGCAATACTCGTCTCACCAACGGTGAAAAGCTGGCGCTTGATCTCTGGTATGTGCGCAACCGCAATCTCTGGCTCGATCTGCAGATACTGATCCTGACCGTCCTGGTGGCCCTGTTGGGCGAACGCATTGACCGCCGCCATGTCGATCACGCTTTGAAGGCGATGCCCGCCGGGACGGTTCTGTCATGAGCTCGGCCCTTGGTCGGCTCCTGGTGATCGCGCCGCATCCCGACGATGAGGTTCTGGGGTGTGGCGGCACGATAGCCCGGGTCGCCGCGGAAGGCGGGGAAGTCCATGTCGCGGTTGTTACGCGAGGCTGTCCGCCTGCCTTCACCGAGGAGATGACGCAGCAGGTCCGCGGTGAGGCGAAGGCGGCTCATGCCGGCCTGGGCGTGCGACACACGCATTGGCTTGATCTGCCCGCTGCGCAGCTCGGCCAGACACCGCACTCGACCGTCAATGCGGCATTGCAAGCTCTGCTGCAGGCGGTCAAGCCGGACACCTTGCTTATACCCTTCGTCGGCGATGTTCATATGGACCACCAGCTGATCTTCCTGTCGTCGCTGGTTGCCGCCCGTCCCACCCAATCGCACTACCCGCGGACGATCATGGCCTACGAGACGGTGTCTGAAACGAACTGGAATGCACCCTATGTCACGCCGAGCTTCGTGCCGAATGTCTTCATAGACATCCAGGCGACACTCGACCGCAAACTCGAAGCTGCGTCGATGTTTGCTTCGCAGATCAAGAATTTCCCGCACGAGCGTTCGATCGAAACATTACGGGCGCTGGCGATCGTTAGGGGCACCGCCGTCCATTTGAGGGCGGCCGAGGCCTTTGTCCTTCTTAGAAATGTCATCTGAATTCTAGCTGGAGTGTTCCGAGATGAAACGCTGGCCGATTTACGACGAAGAACAGATAGCCGATGTCGTGGACGTTCTGCGGTCTGGCCGGGTGAACGCCTGGACCGGCGACCATGTGAAGAGCTTCGAACGCGCTTACGCGCGCAGCCTCGGCCGACGTCATGCCGTGGCGCTGGCCAATGGCTCCCTCGCGCTGGATCTTGCAATGAAGATCCTCCACATCGGCGCCGGCGACGAGGTGATCGTAACGCCCCGCAGTTTCGTCGCGTCGGCCGCTTGCGTCATGTTTGCCGGTGCGACACCTGTCTTCGCCGATGTCGACCCGACCTCGGGCAATCTTTCCGCCGAAACGATCGCGCCGAAGATAACGGCGCGGACAAAGGCCGTCATTGTCGTGCATATCGCCGGATGGCCGTGCGACATGGCGCCGATCATGGAACTTGCAAAGCGCAGCGGCATCAAGGTGATCGAAGATTGCGCCCAGGCGCATGGAGCCGAATACAACGGACGGCCGATCGGCTCCTTCGGTGACATAGCGGCATTTTCGTTCTGCCAGGACAAGATCATCACGACGGGCGGCGAAGGCGGGCTTGTCGCGATGGACGACAGGAAATTGTGGCTTGCCGCCTGGAGCCTCAAGGACCACGGCAAGAACTATAATGTGGTCTTTGCCCCTCATCGGCCGACCGGATTCCGCTGGTTGCATGACAGCATCGGCACCAACTGGCGCATGACGTCCATCCAGGCCGTGCTTGGCTTGCGGCAGCTCGAACGCCTGCCCGACTGGATTCACCAACGCGAGCGCAATGCTGCCATCTGGATAAACACGCTTGCCGATTTGCCGATGCTGTACACGCCCCGGCTCGATCCGGCACACAGGCATGCCTGGTATCGATGCTATTTCTATATCAAGCCGGAGATGTTGTCTTCGGGATGGTCGCGGGACGAGCTGATCGCGGCCGTCAACGCGGCAGGCGTTCCGTGCTTCTCGGGCAGCTGTTCCGAAATCTATCTCGAGCATGCCTTCGCGGATGCCGGCGTGGCGCCGTCCGAGCGACTGCCCGTCGCGCGGCAGCTTGGTGAAACGAGCATCGCGTTCCTGGTCGACCCGTCCTGGACGATCGAGGAAACGGCGGCGGCAGCGTCGACGACGCGGTCCATCCTTGTCGCGGCTTCGCGCCAGCTCGAGGCGGCCTGATGAACGAGCACGCCATCAGGAAAGATGGAGCCATTCCGGCGCCTTCCTTTGGAGAGCTGAAATTGGTGCCGTCTTCAGCATTGCAGAACCTTACCCTTCCTCAGGAAAAAAGGACGCTGCTTGGGTTCGAATTGCCGACCGAGGCCCGGCTTTATCAGCAGATGATCCTCATCCGGCTTGTCGAGGAGCGCTTGCTGGAGCTGTTTTCCCAGGGGCTGCTGTTCGGCACCACGCACACATCCATCGGACAGGAAGCCAATGCGGTGGGGGTGGTGAACGCTCTTGACCGGGATCGCGACATTGTCTGGAGCAATCACCGCTGCCACGGTCATTTCATTGCCTACTCGGGTGAAGTCGAGGGCCTGATTGCCGAGATCATGGGGCGCGTAACCGGCATTTGCGGGGGGCGCGGCGGCAGTCAGCACCTGTGTTTTCGCAACTTCCACTCGAATGGAATCCAAGGCGGCATAGCGCCCGTGGCGGTTGGCTGCGCGCTGGCACGAAAGGACGAGGGCGCCGTCGCGGTGGTCTTCCTGGGCGATGGAACGATGGGTGAAGGGGCTGTTTACGAGAGCCTGAACCTCGCTTCGGTTTTCGGTGCCCCGGTGCTTTTTGTGGTCGAGGATAACGACATCGCCCAAACCACCCCAAAACATCTCACCGTTTCCGGTTCGATCATCGCCAGGGCCGAACCTTTCGGCATCCGCACGTTCGCCTATGACGGCAACGACCCCGTCGAGATATGTGAGCTTGCCCAGGAGGCTGTAGCCTATATTCGCGCCGAGGGCCGCCCGTGCTGGCTCTATCTGCGGACCGAACGGATCGGTCCCCACAGCAAGGGAGATGATACCCGGTCGCCCTTGCGGCTTGAACAGGCTCGAGCCCGGGATCCGATCCCCCCGATGCGCCAGCGTGTCGCGCAGTTCGAGGAGATCGACGCCTTTTGTCGATCTGCCGTGGATCGCGCCGTCGAATCCGCGGCTGCCGCAACCCTGGCGCGAGGCTGACCCATGCGCGTCGTCGAATCGATCAATCGCGCGCTCCACGATCTCATGCAAGCCGATCTACGGCTGGTGGTGATGGGCGAGGACGTCCTCGACCCCTATGGCGGCGCCTTCAAAGTGACCAAGGGCCTGTCCACGGCGTATCAGGATCGTGTCTGGACGACGCCGATCAGCGAAGGTGGCATTGTCGGCATGGCGGCGGGCATGGCCCTCAAGGGCAGGCCTGTGATCGTCGAACTCATGTTCGGAGATTTCATCGCCCTTGCCGCCGACCAGATCATCAACCACGCAGCCAAGTTTCGTTGGATGTACAACGATCAGGTCGAGGTGCCGATCATCATTCGCGCGCCCATGGGTGGACGGCGCGGCTATGGGCCGACGCACTCGCAAAGCCTGGAAAAGCATTTTTGCGGCGTGCCGGGCCTTACCGTGTTTGCAACGCATGAGTATGCGGATCCAGGCGCGCTCCTGCACCGGGCCCTCGCTTCTCGGTCCCCTCACCTGATAATCGAAAACAAGGTCATGTATTCGAGGCCCGTGCTCGGCACGGCCGCCCTTCCACGTCCGGCGGATTCGGACATCGTGATCCTGACCTATGGGGGTTGCGTCGAGCACGCGGTTGCTGCTGCAAACAAGCTCGCCGAAGAGGAGGAAATCGCAACCACCGTGGTGGCCGTTGAACAGCTGTCGCCTTTTCCCGGCGAGGAGGTCCTGAGCCAGGTCGGCCAGTGCAGCCGCGTTCTCGTCGTGGAGGAGGGCTCTCCTGGCTGGGGCTTCGCGTCCGAGTGTGCGCGCGCCTTGATCGGTAGGGTCAAGCACTTCAGCGCATTGGCCGGGCCAAACCATCCTATTCCCTCAAGCCGCGAATGGGAGGACGATCTGCTGCCAGGTGTGAACGCCATCCAGGCGGCCTGCATCGATCTGTTCAAGAAAGGCTAAGCTTTCATGACTGTGCTTGTCGAGGCCCCGCGGGTTAACGCCAACGAGGACAATCTTCAGTTGATCGAGATCAAGGTCGTGCAGGGTGAAGGCGTAGAGCAAGGGGCTCTTCTCTTTGTCCTTGAGACCACGAAGGCTGCCGTTGAGGTCAATGCCCCCGAGGCAGGGGTAATCGGCCGGCTCGACGTCAAGATCGGCGACTTCGTCGCCGTTGGCTCAACGCTGTGCGAGATCGTCGACGAAAATGCGAGCGCATCCGCAGCGGCCAGCCCAGCCGATAGCGCTGTCAAAGAGGTCACGATAACGGCCAAGGCCCGCAAGGCCGCGTCCGAGCTCGGGATCGATCTGGCGGATGTCACGCCCTCCAACGGCCGCATCGGCGAAGCCGAGGTGCGCGCCGCGGCCGGCCGCCGCTCCGAGCCAATAGTCGCAGGTTCGGACGGGGCGCAGTCCGCCGTTCCTTCCGCGTCCACGCGACGGGCGGTCATCATCGGCGGCGGCGGCCACGCCGCGTGCTTGATCGATGCTCTCGACGGCTCCGGATACGAGATCCTCGGCTGCACCGACCAGGCCTTGCCCGTTGGCCACCACGTCTGCGCCGGCATTTCGGTGATCGGTACGCAAGAGAGCCTGGAGCGTCTGCTTGCCGAGGGCACCCGCTACGCCTTCATCGGCATCGGCGGAGCCCAGTCAAGCGAGGCGCGGCGGGCAATGTTCGAACGCGCCGCGGCCATGGGTTTCATCCTGCCGCCTGTGATCCACCCATCCGCGATCGTCTCCAAGGCGACCAGGATCGGAGATGGCTGTCATATTCTGGCCGGCGCGAGCATCGGCCCGCGCTGTACGATCGGCAACAACGTCATCGTCAACCAGGGGAGTGTCGTCTGCCACGACAGCGTGGTGCAGGACCATGCGCATCTGACCCCGGGCGCCATCGTCGCCGGCGGGGTGAGCGTCGGGGCCATGTCTGTCGTGGGCATGGGCGCCACGGTGCTGCTGGGCGTCCAGATCGGTGCCGGTTGCCTGATCCACAACGGCGCGCACATCAGTGCAAACGTCGCGGACAACACCATCGTCGACGCTCAGGGCCGCCGGCACCTCCGCTAAAAGCGATTTCCAGCAAAGTGCAAGACGGCTTTCTGCGTTTCCGTCAAACGCTACGCGCTTTGAGCCTCGGAACTTCAGGCGCCTTGTCGCAGAGCTCTTGCAAGCAATGGCTCGAGTGCCTCGGACCCTGGGATGCTGAGGTGGTGGCTGTCAAAATACAGCAGTTTTCCGCCCATCATGACAACACACCGTTCCTGCGGACAAAGCGCCTGCGTTGGATACACGCGAACGAGGCCGCGATGTTGGCCCAGCCTGTCCAGAACGCCAAACGCAATCTGCTGCCGCTCCCGGTAGAGGCGCTCCGACACGTTGAAGCCAGACAGGTCATGTCCGTGCGCTACGAGTCGGGCCGCCGTGGAGGGGACGTCATAACCCACTTCTGGGACGGGATAGACGATGATCACGTTCTTGCCGGCTTCGAGGAGCCGACGCACAGTTTTTCTCAGGGATATTTCGAATGCCTCGCGCGCCTCGTTTGAGAAGCGGTCGAATTGAACGCCGTTGCGGTCCTGCAACTGGGGAAGGTCGCCGTTGCGTTCTGCCGGTCCAAGTTCGACGGCACGGCCCTCCAGGTAGAGAGACCACCTGGCAGCGATTATAACGGTCTTCAGCTCTGGGCGGCCGAGGACGTATTTGAGCCGAAGATCGTTTCCCTGGATGCACGCTCCGTCGCTTCCGACACCAAGCAGAGGGGGGCAGCGGGGAGTGGCGCCGTAGACCGTACTTGCGCCATTCGCAGCCAACTCGGACATCGCGCCGAACAGCGCTCCGGCGTGAGAATCCCCCCACAGGAAGATGCGGGCATTTTCAGAGGTGCCTATTGTACAGGGAGACTTTGCCGCAAGCTGAAGCAACACGTTTGCGCATTTATCCGCTTCAGGGTTGGCGGAGAAAGCATAGCTGGACAACACATTCACGTCCTTGGAGAAGCGCGTCGGCCAGCCATTGTCATGGTAGATCACGGCACCGGTTAGCACCACGGCGACGATGGCCAAAGTACCTCCAGCCAAGACGGACACGGGGCGGCTTACGCGCGACGGCACCCTGAGCGGTCGCTCGATGTATCGCCAGGACAGGAGCGCCAGAGTGAACGAGGCAGTCACCAGGCCAACAGACTGAAGCGAACTCAGCTCGTCGATTGCCAGGTAACTGCCCAGGACAATCAGCGGCCAATGCCAAAGATACAGGGAGTAGCTTATCAGGCCCACGCCGACGAACGGCCTTGTCGAAATCAGCCGCGTGACCCAGCAGCTCGCTTCACGTCCTCCGTGAATGACAAGGGCAGCTCCGATGCACGGAAGGAGCGCCGCGATACCAGGAAATGAAGTCGTCTCGGAATAACCCAGCACGGCGGCGGCGATCAGGAGCAGTCCAGCCCAGGTCGCCACCTCACTTTGCCAGCGCTTGGTGAGGCGTGGGAAGGCTTCGAGCGCCATGAGGCTGCCCAACAAAAGCTCCCACGCCCTGAATGGGGTCAGGTAAAAAGCGGCAGCATCGTCGTACTGCATCACCACGATGGTTGCGATGAACGAAATTCCAGCGAGGCTCGCAATGAGACTGCGAACATTGCCGGTTCCCAGGCGCCAGATCGAGACAAGGAATATCGGAAACAGGATGTAGAACTGCTCTTCCACCGCCAGTGACCAGGTGTGGATGAGTGGCTGGTCGTACGTTTCTCCATCAAAATAGCCCGTCTTCAGCCAAAACCCGATGTTGGACGAGAAGAGAGCCGTGGCGACGGAATTGCGGCCGAAACGTCTGAAGTCATCGGGTAAGAAGATGAAGGCGCATGCCAGCGTACAGACCGCCAGCATGGCGAACAACGCGGGAAAAATGCGGCGTATGCGCCGCTCGTAGAAATGCCAGACCGAGAACTCGCCTGCCTGCAGATCCCTGGCGATCAATTGCGTTATCAGGTAGCCGGAGATGACAAAGAAAATGTCGACACCGACATAGCCGCCGCCGACCTTGGTGAAACCGGCGTGAAACAGCACAACCGACACGACAGCAATGGCACGTAAACCATCGATGTCGGCTCGATAGGTTGGAGCCGCCTGTGCTGAATGGAGCGATGCCGGACGAGAGGGTTTTCGACCGTCCAACATCACGCCGGCAGCGAGGCTGAGCCGATGAGCCTGAAAGCGTGACATACCGATGCTGTATAACGGCACTCTCGAACCGCTGTCCGCCCGCAATAGGAGGTAACCTGCGGCTAAATCGGACTACGCCGTGGCCCCGCGAACATGATCGAAATGGCCTCTGGAACAAGAGGGAAGCGCGAAGGTCCGGGGCTTTTCCCGAATGGAGCGGTTCGACGTGGCGACTTGCGGCCGTTTTGGCGTCCTGGCTGCCGAAAAGCCCGCCAATTCCGATCCGGTGTAGGTCACGCCCCGCCCCGGCTGCGGTTCAGCCCTCGCCTGCGGCGAAGACGGGTCCCGTTAATGTCCGCGATCCCGCAACGCGGCTGCTCGATCATCGGGTGGAGTTTTCCCACGCCAGCCCACTACTTTTGGGCAGGGGTGTCCTTCGAATTCCTGAGCATTGCAAAATCTGGATCGGTGTAGGTTGGAATGGTCTGCGGGGTCCAATTTGAAGGCTCAAATGGCTGTTGCGCATCCCCCTTCCCTGAAACCATCGGACGCACCGCATGTCCTGCGCGACGCATCCGCGAAACCAGTTTCCGACAAGTCATTCAATGTGGCTGCGCACGGGCTTCGTGGTGTCGCTTCGCTTATGGTGTTCTTCGCGCATCTCCTGGGCGGCACGGCGGAGCATATCTACGCCTCGAACTCCGCCTATGTAGCGGCCATTGGGCCTTTCTGGAATTTCGGCACCTTCGGTGTGTGCCTTTTCTTCGCCATCAGTGGCTTCGTGATCCTTCCGAGTGCGCTGCACTACAGTCCCCGTGAGTTTGCCGCCCGACGGTTCCTGCGCGTCTACCCGCTGTTCTTCGTTCTCAGCGTGCTCTACGTCGCGCTGAACGCCGCGACAAACCTTTATCCCGAGACCAACAATCTCACCGCAATTCTCGCCGGACTGACGTTCCTGAATCTTTTCGCCCACACAGAGCAGCTGACGCCGAATGCCTGGAGCCTGACGTTCGAAGTCTGGTTCTATGTGTTCACCTGTGCCTTCGTGTTCTCTGCCATCCGTCGCCCCAACAAGCTTGGGTTGGCCGCTCTGGGTCTCCTCGCGGTGCTCTTTATCGCCAGATATCCGATTGCCCTGTATTTCGTTGCCGGCGGCCTGATCCGTCTCGCCTACGATCGATATGATTGGATGCGTGTCGGTCACCATCGACTGGCCGAGAGCGCGGCGCTGGCAACGTGCGTCTTTATATCCACTCGCGGCCACTACGACTATCACTGGTCCGATTTCCAGAATGCCGAAGTGCCATTGCTGGTCGCTGCGACGGCGCTTTATTTCGGCCTTGCGGTGTCGCGAAGCAGCTTGACTTCGCTGCTTCTCGGCAATCGGCTTCTTCGCTACTTCGGGACGGTCAGCTACAGCCTTTATCTGGTGCACCCCTATACGTATTTTCTGACCCGCTCCATCTTTTCGCACGCTCACCTCTTCACCGCCAATGTCGTCGTCTCGGTGGGCGCCTTCATTGTCGCTGCAAGCGCTATCACCTGGATACTCACGCATCTCGCGAACCGCAGCCTCGAACTGTGGCCCTATGAGCTGGTCTATCATCAGAAGATCTACCGCTCGACATCGCAGCAGAATGCCGTTCGGACGTGGCTTGGCTTAGGCACCAAACGCTTCGCATGGCTGCGGGGATAATGCAGGGCTGCGCCTGTCCATGGCCTGAGACCATGGCCGATCATGAGACCATGGCTGATTAATCGTCGGACTTGGAGAGCAGGTCCGTCAAGCGAGACACGTCGGGCACAAAGAGTTCCTTTGCGCGGCGCAGCACAATCCCGACACTCTGCAGATAACTGAGTTCGCGCGCCACCGCTTCCCGATGCGTGCCGATGCGATTGGCCAGATCCGTATGCGTGGGAATGGGAGAAATCATCGCCGAACCGTCCGTGTCGATACTTTCAACACACAAGCGCAGCAGTTCGCTATGCACGCGCGATCGAACGCTGAGTGTCGAGAGTTCAACGATATGCTCGACAAACGAGTGCTGGCGCTCGACCAGCATTTGGATAATGGCCTGAAGCGCCTCGGGATCGTCCTTGATTATATCCAGGAAGGCCCGATTGCCGATGGAGGCAATGGTGCACGGTCCCGCGGCTTCGATCGAATAAGGCACCGCAAGAAGGTCCCCGCTTAGAGCCACTTCATTGACGAGCGATCCCTCGTGCGCCGATGGGAGCCATACAATTTTGCCTGTGCGGGTATAGACAGGGAAGCGAAGCTCGCCCTCCAGAAGAAAAAATACTCGATCGACCCTTTCACCAGCCGGAATCAAGACATCGCCGTCTTCGAGATGGAACCAATGACAGCGTCGGTTCATCTCGGCCAGCGTGGAAGGGCGAACGGCGTGGAAGTGCTCGATATCGCCCAAGTCCGGGCTTTGCGATGTGTTCCTTTCGGCTGCGGGAGTGGTCTCCCTCTCCGTCTGTGGAACAGCATATCGATCTGGCGGCTGTTTCAACTTTCCTCGCACCCTGCAAAATGTCGAGGCTTTGTCAGGCCCTCCAATTCGAGGGCCTGACAAAGCCAACCGGCACGGTTGCCGCGGGCAAAAGAAATCATCATTTTTTGACCGAGGCGGCAGCCATGCCTCAATTCCGTATGCTCACACCATCATAAGGCGTTGTGTTGAGGATGTAGGCTACCTCGGTACGATTTCTCGCGCGAAGCTTTTTCATGACATTGCGAATATGCACCTTGACCGTGCTTTCGCACATGTTGAGCTCATACGCGATCACCTTGTTTGCCTTGCCCCGCCGCAACGCCTCGATCACCGCCATCTGGCGCGACGTGAAAACATTGTCGCCCTGCGGCTGCTTGGCGGGCTGGCTGTCCTTGACCGCCTGGCCCGAACTAAAGAGGACACTCGGCGGTACGAAAGTCCCTCCTGCCGCGACAAGCTGAATAGCCTTTGCAGCAACCTGCAAGCTGACGCTTGTTGGGATGTAACCGCGTGTCCCGCTTTCCACTGCTTTGACAATATCATCAAAGCTTTCGATATCCGAGAGCATTACGATTCCCAGAGAGGGTCTGGTTGCCTTGAGATGGGCAATCCGCGACAGATGATAGTCCGCCTGAGAATTCGACCACATGACGCATAGCAAGACGGTCGAAACGCGTTCGGTCTCCTCCGGGCTGGCAGCGTCGAACGCTTCGACCGTAGGATAGCGTTGGATACGAAATGATGGCTCGATGAGTTCGAGGCTTCTGGCGAAACAGTCGCACATCAGCGGTCTGTCATCGATGATCGCTATCTCCATCTCCTCCCGTGAGGGAGCAGGTCCGATATGATTGGCATTTGCGACAGATGAATAGGGAGCCAAGTCGGTTTTGACCGGCTGATCGTTAATGGACAGAATTGTCATAGCTTTTCCCCAACCCAAAGGTTCAACTCTAACACCCGCGAAAATCACCCCAACGGAGAAATTCGCTTCGAAGACCCACCTCCTTAATGCATTAGTAATAACTTGTGGGTTGGCGAGGCGGTGTGACAAAACGCACACCGTGAATATAATCGCATTTTTTTGGCAGGATTAGACCCCAGGTCGCTAAATGCGTAGTGTCAAGGCTGCCTCCACCAAAAGGTGTATCCTCAACGAAAAGGGTGCCGGGGGCTGAGCCGCGTGCAATCTATAACGAATTGCAAAAGAGGATTTAACGTGACGTCGTTTTTAAAACTGTAATTTCTCGCGTCCGTATCCAAAGCACGTAAAGTAAATCTGAAATTATGCCATTGTGAAGTAAAGGTGTATCTTGGGAGACACTTCGTGCCGGACTCCGAGCAACGAGCCGCCAGGCTGGTCAAGCCTCCGAGCGGCCTCCGTGAGCTCCTCCAATATGGAATTGACCTCTACTCGAGCCATTGCCGCAGGTGTCGGCCCAATTTAATGGCAAGCGCGACGATCGTCAGGGTGGGCATATCGTTTCCCCCGGTTGGAAAAACGGAGCTCCCGGCGACAAAAAGGTTCCCGAGGCCGTGAACCTGGCACGTGGCATCGACCACGCCAGTCCTCGGATCGGCGCTCATCCTCGTTGTGCCCATGTGGTGCCTCACCCATCGGTATGGGATATCGTCTCCGCAAGTCGGGGTCTCGTGGGCGCTTAATTGAACGTCGCTTCTATGGCCCAGCAGCCGCATCTCCTCGGTGATGATTGTCTGCATGCGCTCGAGTGTACGCCGAACGAGAGGCCCCACCCTCCATTCCAGCTTCACGCGCGGAAGATTGAATTCGTCAAGTCTTGTATCGAGCGTAACCCGGCTTTCCGGGTCCGGCTCTTGTTCGAGGATCGTGTCAAAATGAAAATGTCTTACGCGCCCGCGTGAGTGCCCAAGGCGCTCGATGGCCGACGCGACCGACGCTGCGGGATGTCTGAGGATGGTGCGGCCACTCTTGATAAGGTCGCGATGGAGGCGTCCCTTCCGCAGCCAGAAAGCAAGATAATGCAACGCCTCGGAGCCACCCAGATCATTGGCGCAAGGTCCCGGCTTGATCCACGTCCGGGAGCCGAGAAGGCGTTCACTTTCACGAATTTCCGGGCGCAGCGCCAGCCCGAATGCACCGCTCACGCCGCAGTGCTCTTGCTCCGACAAATAAGGCCTTCGCGCCACAATGGATGGCACGTGAAGGGCCAGCGCGGTGTCGGGATGGCCGACCTGCAGGCTCCCCCATTTTACGCGCGGATGCTCCATGAAATAGCGGCCGACCAGGTCGTGCTGGTTGCCTATGCCATTCGGCATCTGCCGGTTTGAAACCAGGAGCAGGCGCGCGTTTTCGATCCCGCCGCAGGCCAACACAAAGGACCGTGCCTGGATCCGGAAGCGCCGGTTTGGCGTGCTGGCCACCTCGATGGAGCGAACCCATCTTCCTGAGGCGTCGGTGTCTAGCCGCAAGGCCGTGGCGTGCAGGAAAACCTGCACGTTTTTTGCCCTTTGCAGCCTGGCGCGCAATGTCGCCCCTAAATCCGGGATGGGACTGAGAAAGCATCGTTCGGAAAACAGTGGCCCGGTCATAGGCAGAGCCGCGGAGGCAGGCCATTCGGCTTGCAAGTCGTCGATGCCCAGCAAACCGGCTGCCGTCTCATAGTGAGGGAGGAGCGAGTCGCGATCGACAGGCCATCCGCTCATCGGAATCCAGGACCGAGGCTCGAAATCAGCGTGGTCCAGCATCTTGCACCACCCACCCCAACCGGCCCTGCCGGTACTTCCGCCGAACTGGCGGATCCTGCAAAGGTCCAGCGCCTCATAGGGTCTGCCTACAGAGCGGCCGCGCGACAGTCTTTGGCGCCGGTGTTCGTATGTCAGACCGCCGCTTTCGATGATGGATATGCGATGCCGTGTTCCTTCGAACTGCGAGGCGAGCGCCAAGCCCGCCGCACCTGCGCCCACGATGCACAGATCTGCCTCCAGACAAGCGCCTTGGGGAACGCCATCGCAATCCTCAATCATGGCGACATTGATCGGGCAGCAGGCGCGGCAAAATCGTCATCGGTAGGACCATACGGTCAGGTTCGTGAGGTCTGATCACTGGCGGTCCGTTGTCCAAGCCTGATCCTCTTTGCCGCTTGCGAACGCAGTGCGGTGAAATTCGGCGCCACCAACGGGTAGTCAGGCGGCAAACCCCATTTCCTGCGATAGTCGGCCGGTGTCATTCCAAGCGACGCCAGATACCGCTTCAGCGATTTCATCCTGCGTCCATCCTCCAGGCTGATAATGAAATCCGGAGTCACCGATTTGCTGATTGGTACGGCGGGAACGATCTTTGGTTTGCTTTTTTCCGTGCCTCCCGCGAGGGCCTGCAAAGCGCGGCCGACATTCTCCACCAGATCCACCAGATCAGAAGGCGAGGCCCGGTTCCTGCTGACAAAGGCCGAAACAATCTTGGCAGTTGATTCCAGGTGATGGACGGGGTCAGTGGCCATGGATCCGCTCTCGACTGACGATGGTTATCGTCCGTGGCCAAATGCGGGGCCCGTTTGGATCACTCGTTTGCCGAACTTTCCAACATCAAATCGGGAGCAGATGCTCCTGATCCTCCCCGCCTTTGGAACCCTTCAATGGCATCCGCAGGGGCCATTTCTGTCAATTGCCCTTGGCGGCGCTGAATCCACCCAAAAGTGGTAACCGGCAGTGACAGCCAATGCGACCCATCCGTTGGCATCGCGGCCCGTCGTGCTGCGTTTGCTTGATGTTTTCTTAAAGATCGCCAACACCGATGCGCCTTCTACACGGCGGAGATTGAAATATCGGATGCATATTTCCACCATCCTAGGTGTCGCCCATTTTAACAACGGCCGACTGCTACACAATTACGATAGAGGCATGATGGCATTTGGCTTTTTACTACTTCATGGAAATCGAGATTTTACAGGTATAATCTCGTGTCAAACTGTCATTAAATGTGTCTGACTCGATCATGATTGTGAATAAACTTTCTTCGAGAATCTGATTATTAAGTACGCGGGGGAGCTTTGATATCAGGAGACGATATGACCATTAAAGTTACAACTACGGCGAAGTTGCTGGTGGGGGCGTTCTTTGCTCTGGGAACCATAGGGATTTCCAATGCCGGCGCAGCCGGGGAGTCTGGCGTCCAGGTAAGCTCGCCTAGCGAGACCGGCGCCAAAGCTGGCGGTGCCGGCGAGACTGGCGGCAAGGCTGGCGGTGCTGGTGAGACTGGCGGCAAGGCTGGCGGTGCTGGTGAGACTGGCGGCAAGGCTGGCGGTGCTGGTGAGACCGGCGGCAAGGTTGGCGAGACCGGCGGTACGGCCACTACCCTTAGCGCTGCCTCGAGCGAGACTGGCGGCACTGGCGAAACCGGCGGCAAGACTGGCGGCGCTGGCGAAACCGGCGGCAAGGCTGGCGGCACTGGCGAGACCGGTGGCAAGGCTGGCGGCGCTGGCGAAACCGGCGGCAAGGCTGGCGGCGCTGGCGAAACCGGTGGCAAGGCTGGCGGCGCTGGCGAGACCGGCGGCAAGGCTGGCGGCGAGAGCGGCAAGGGCAGCGGGGGCGCCGGCGAGAGCGGCAAGGGCAGCGGTGGCGCTGGCTAGGCCGATAAAACCTTGAGACTATCGGGTGCCGGTAATGGTTGTTCCCTTATCGGCATCCGTGTCCACCAACTGGCGCAATTCATCCGCGCGAGCACCAAGTCCCATCACCGGTCACCAGTCCGAACCGGCATAGCGCGCGGCCTCCTTCCACAGGGCGAGCGCAACCTGTGGGGAACGGGCTTTCACCTCGAAATCTTGACCTCTGTATTTCCCGGCCGCGACCCAAACTGTTTTTGAGCGCTGATAAACAGTGACGCCTAGAGCGCCGGCGAGCGTTCGCCATTGTGGATCATTTGCATTCATACATTCCAGCCCCCGCGCCATGTAAGAAGCAACGAGGGATGCCAGATTGGAGTTCCAAGGAATGTGACCATTTTAACACTTGCCGATCCGAACCTCCCATTCGGCAATCGAAACAACCCCGCCGCTGGCGCGAGCGGCGGCATCGATCCGGTCCCCGACGATCATTGCAAGCCACCAAGGGGCCAGGCACTCCCCCGACCAAAAGTCTAGCAAGAACACCCAAAAGCCTGTCTGGGATCGTTGGGTCTAGCGGCGATACCATGCACCTCATGATCTGCGCGTAACAGCAGCCGCTTCGCTTGGTGCGCAACGCTTGATCGCCCGCCGCACCAAACATGCTGCGAGCAATTTTCATCGGATGGTGCGCATGCCTGGATCGCCAAAAGTCCCTTCTCCTTCGGGCAGAATTCAGCGCGGTTTGGCCCTCTTCATCTCCGGAGGGACCGACAGCGTCCCCCGCGATTCATGGAAGCCTGCACCGTCCTTGTCCAGAAGAAGGTCCACCTTGTTGGATGATCGGCCGTAGGTAAGGTCTTGCTATGCGGGCACTGTCGCGAAGGACGTTTGGGCAGGGAGCCATATTCGGCTTGCTGCACTGGCTGGGCGCTGGCAAGGCAGCCGGCGCGTACGCTCAGCCAGGCGATGGTGTGACGTTGGTGGCGGGAGGCAGACCCGCCGTCACGCTGGTTATCCCGGACAGGCCGAAGGACTCCGTCCACTATGCTGCCGTGGAGCTCGGCTGGCATATCGAGAAAGCGACCGGCTTCCAGCCTGCCATGGTGACTGAAAGCGAAGTGACGTCGGCAAGCCTGGGCAAAGCCCATATCTTTCTGGGCGATACCCGGTTTGCCCGAAAGGCCGGCATCGATTCCGGCGCATTGGAGCCGGAGTCGTGTGCAATCCGCACCGTCGGCCGCCATCTCTGTATCGCGGGGCGTGACACGAGCGGCAGCCCTCTTGATGAGGACAACTCCGCCGGAACGCTCTTCGGCGCATACGAACTTCTCGATCGCTACTTCGCGGTTCGGTGGCTATGGCCAGGCGAACTGGGAACGTTCGTTCCAAGAGCGGAGTCCGTGGTCGTTCCTCTTCAAGACCATGTCGTAACGCCTCGATTCATGCAGCGCCACGTGCGCTCGGCTGCGGGCTTGAAGGCCAAGGATCATCCCGAGCTGGGCTTCACTGCCGCGGCGGCCGAAGAATACATGGACGCGCAGGCAACATTTCTGCGTCGCAACCGCATGGGCCGCCGAATCCCGGCGAAGTACGGCCATGCCTTCGTGGACTGGTGGCGGCAGTATGGCGCCGAGCATCCTGAATGGTTTCAACTGGTCAACGGCAAACGAGGCCCTTCAAGGCTGGGTGCGCGCTTCTCCATGTGCATTTCCAATCCGGGTCTGCGCGAAGAGATTGTCGCGCAGTGGCGCGAGCATCGAGGCGATACCCCTGGACACCTTCCAACCTTCGTCAATGCTGTCGAGAATGACGCGCCTGGCCAATGCGAATGCGATGCATGCAAGGCGCTCGATGGTCCGGAACCACCGGATTATCGAAAATTCATTCCGCCGAAATCAAAGATCGCCAGCAAGCCTTTCGTATCCGACAGATATGCGCGTTCATGGCAAGCCATCCAGCAGATCGCCGCGAAATACAATTCGAACTCGGTTGTCGTGGGCTACGCCTACATGAACTACTTCGCCGCTCCGACCTCGGGCATAAAACTGGGGCCGAACATCATGATCGGATTTTGCCCGTCATCCTGGTTCTATCCCCGAAGCGGCGACGAGCAGGATTGGATGAAAGCCCAGTGGCGAGGATGGGCGGAAACCGAGGCCAGGCTTTTCATGCGGACGAACTATTTTCTGGACGGATATTGCATGCCGCACATATTTTCCAGCCAGTTCGCCGACGAGTTTCAGAGCGCCGCGAACAACGGAATGATCGGGACCGATTTCGATTCGCTGACAGGTCATTGGGCGACACAAGGCCCAAACCTTTACCTGTTGCTCCGCTTGCAGATCCACCCCGACATGCCTGCCAGCTCCCTGCTGTCCGAATATTACTCCGCCTTCGGACCCGCGGCGGCTGACGTGAGGAAATATTTCGACTTCTGGGAGGCGTATACGTCCGGTGGGCGTGCCCGGCTGCGTGACACCTTCGAGGCTCTTGGGGCTTCGCGTTGGCGAAGCTGGGCGAAAGCGGCGCATGCGATCTATCCAGAGGAGAGCTTTGCGCCGGCCGAAGCATTGCTCGACAAGGCAGCCTCCTCCGCGGCGGCAGACCAGCAAGCGTCAAGGCGGGTGCAATTCCTTCAATTGGGATTGCAGCACGCGAAATTGTGCTCTTTGGTTGCCGCCAAGCTTACGCTCGGCGATCCGGAATCCAGCTACGAGAGAGGCAAGGTGGAATTGCAAGCGCTGTTGGAATTTCGACGAGCGCACGAGCGCACGTGGGTATCCAACATGAATCACTGCGCGTGGGTCGAGAGCACCAGCTGGGCCCTTCCCGGCGCTGCAGTCCAATTGCAGGCGCCCGATCCGGAGTGATCTTCTTCAAGCAGCGAAACTTCCAGCCTGGTCTTCGGTCACCAACAGCGAAGGCACCCCGCCAGCATGCACGCTGGCAAGGGTGCGCTCTTTACGACCTGGCAGGATCGGCAGGGCGGTCAGCCGCCCTTGCTGCCGCCACCGTCTCCAGCGCCGCCGGATTTTCCCCCGGACTCACCGGCGCCGCCAGCCTTGCCGCCGGACTCACCGGCGCCGCCGGCCTTGCCACCGGTTTCGCCAGCACCGCCGGCCTTGCCAGGTTCTGCAGCGCGCCCTGCCTTTCCGGGTTCTGCGGCGCGACCTGCCTTGCCTGCTTCCACAGACTTAATTTTGGTCGTCGATTCGGCAAAGCTAGTCGTCGAGACGGATGCGACAGATACAGCAAGAGAAATTGCGGTAAGAATGCGAATGATCATGATAAGCCTCCTTAACAGGGTGACATTCAGCCCCTGAGGATCTTGTCGTGTATTTTTTTGGGAAGATCGAGTCTTGTTCCAGGGTGAGCCCGTCGGCATGTTTTATAATTAGTGAAAAAATTTTCAGACGCAATTTTACTCATTTCTCTTTCAAAATAGGCGTATTAGCGATTTCTTGGATATCTGCCTAAAACTTGCAACTCAATGTGATCGGTCGCAACAGTCACCTACATCGATCGCGATGACCAGCGCTCCGGTGTGGCGTCGCCAAGTAGAAAATGACGCATCTATTTAAAACTCCGGGGAGTTGGATCGTCAGCTCGGTTTGACTGTTCGTCGCATTCTTGACGTCCGGACCGACAAACCTCAAAGTTCAGAGGCAACCATTTGTTAACTATCTGACAATGTTGTGGCGATGGTTGCGTGCAGTGCTGCACTTTGGGCAGGCACATAGCAATTCCGTCTATCCGTCCCGGTCTTAAGGCTTGTGCCCGATGATCGACAGGTCAATCGGGCCGACCACGCATGAGCCGGGATGGCCGGCGCCTGGGCTGCGAATGGATGCTTAGGCGTCGGAGATCCAGTCACTAAATCCGCTGACCAGCATACCGAGCGGCTTCCATCCACAACGTGAGTGCAATCGCGGGCGAGCGGGCTTTCACCTCGAAAAGTCGGCCTCGGTAGCTTCCCGTGGCCACCCACACTGTTTTTGAACGTTGAAGGATCGTAACCCCAAGAGCATCCGCCCGATGGAAAATCTCGTCGTGATCGCGATGCATTTGCTCTGGCCTTTGGCTCCTAAAAATTACGGGCGAAGATGCTCCCTCATTGGCAAACCATAGCTTGGTCTACGTTCATATTGGGGCGCTGTCATTTGCATTTGACATAGATGCCCGCTTCGTACGAATCCGTCATAGCATCCCAACAGTCGCTATGACCGTGCAACGCCATGATCCTGGTAGGTAGCGGCCTGCCGCACCCTCATCGCCCATGGGACTTCAGTCTTATTTGCATTATTGCTAATATGTCTATAATTTGAGCAGTGCGGGGGACACCCAAACCAACCCGCAGTGGCCGGTGTGGCGCAAATCAAGCTGCCCAACGCAGCGCAGCCGCACCGGCCATTGGCTCCCAAAGCGCGCGTTTGTCGTCAAACGGTTACAATGACATCTCGACTGCGACGCCTTACGACACCGCGTGGCCTAATCGATCTGCTCGCCACCTAAAGACCTGAGTTGTCGATAGGCCGCAAAGAGATCGGATTGGATCAGATTGCAATTTGATGGCGCGAGCGGCGCGGACCCGTGACGGCACGAGCAAGGTCCGGAGTCGATCCAAGCAGCCGACACGCCAGCCAAGCCGTTCATATCGACGATGGGACGCTCAATCGGCCGAAGACTAAACGGAGCCAAGACTTGCCGTCTCGTTTCATCACATAATCTTCAGTCTTGGCCATTTTCTCACACCAGCGGCCAATCGTCGACGGAGCTCCAGGGAAATAGCGCGAGCAGTACGCGCTGCCTCTTCATCGTCGTCGATATCGTCTTCAATCAGCATTGCCAACGTTTCGACATCGTCGAATGGAAATTCATCGGCGATGTCATCGGCAGCACCCCGTATCACCTCGGCATAGGCACATGTGATTTCGGCGGGCTCTTCCAACATCCGCAATTGCCGCAACAGCGATGCAATATTTTCGGATTGTTGGGACATCGCTCCAATGCCTCCGTGTGGGGCAGGAGTAAGTCTATGGCTCCCAAGCGCTAGCGCCCATAATATTTGCTAACGACAGCACTCCTTGTAGGGTTTCGTGCAAAACTCGTAAAGTCAACTGGCGAAGAAAACTGTTCACAACCCAAGTCAGGTCCGCGCGTCCCGGCAACAGGGACAGACCATTCGCGCTTCTGGTCCCTGCCGCGAGCCGCCGAGCTTGAGCTGTGTGGCGGCTGTGGATGCTCGAGCTTAAAACGCCGAACCTCTATAACGTGTCGCTTCCTTCCACAAAGCGATCGTTGGCTTTGGAGCACGCCCCTTCACCTCGAAAGTACGGCCACGATAGCTTCCCCTGGCCACCCAAACTGTTTTTGAGCGTTGATAGATGTTGATGCCCAACGCGCATGCTCTTGCAAGCAATTCTCCATCGTTTCGCATTTGATCGACCTCGTCACGGCTCCTTGAAAGTTGAGACAACAATGATGCCCAGAGTTTGTTGCAGTATCGTGTCGGCCCCCATTCCGCCGGGTAACCTGTCGTCACGGAGGCCCGTTGCCTTCCGCGTTCGCGAGGCGACCAGTCCAAGAAAACCCGCCGCCCCATTCACGGCAGCGACGGGCCGCCCCTGGGATTTTTGGGACTTGCCGGGCGTTGGGTCCCTGCCGCACCAAAACCATTAGATGACCCTAATGTTCCATGGCCGTCGCGATGGTACGTTTTTGACGATTCATCATCGCACGAGCGAAGCGGCGTCATGTGGCGCAGCCAGCGCGCGGTGAGTTTTGAGACCGCATTCTGCAGGTGTAGAGCCTCGCCGCGTGGCCGCCGCCATCATGGCTTTTCAGTTCTTGGGCCTAAGCGGCTGGCTGCATGTGCTTGCGATCGCCAAGCTCCCGTCATGTCCTGAATGACGTGGCGAGAATGACGTGGCGAGTTCCTCAGCCCTTCGGTCGCTGAGCTTCACCCCATGGCGGAAGCCCACTGTCCGAATGGAGAGGCGGAACAAAACGCATCTCGTTTAAATTGGGCCTAGCTGACCATGGAGGCCCGCTTGAGGTTCATCGCGTTGCAAGATCCGGCCGACAACTGGATGGTGTATGATCTACATTCCGAGATTCCGGCGGAATTCACTTGCAACGTGCTCTACGGCCTCTCGCGCGAAGAAGCAGAGCATCTGACCGTTCTGGCCAATGCGAAATTTCGATACAGAACAGCTATCGCGGAGCCCATGCTTGGCCGCCCGGCCCTGCGGTTGAAGGATCTCACGCCCCTCACAACGCTGGATATCGGACCGCTAACCCCCTGCCCGGATTTGTGACTGGGCGTGGCAACCGCGGCAGCGAAACCGGCAGCTTGAGGAGCATGGGGAAAAGCGGCGGCGCTCTCCCGCGACCAAACCCTGATTAGAGTTGACTCGGGCGTCGAGCAAGGCAGGGGATCGTGCTGTGGCAGGCTGCGATCCCCTCTTGCATTCAGTGCATTATCCTTTGCCTTAGCCAGGCAATAAACCTGTTCCCGCCAATCGTTGCGCGGACCCGGTTGGCAGCCCAGCCCGCCTTCATCGTAGCGCCGACGTGACAATCGCAGACGATGTCGTGCAGTTGCCAGTCGCTCAGCCCGAAGAAGCGTTTTGCCTCACCATAGGTGTCGTCTTTCAGGCCCGATGCGCGCAGCACCGGATCTTCGAGGGCGACAGCAATTGCCGATCCTTCCCCACGCACGCTGTCACGCTCCTCCAGGCGCAGATATTCGGTGCCTGTAAACGCTGCAAGACGTCGCTCGGGATGTTGTTCGAGAAGTTCGGCCCAACGTTCGATACGCTGGTTCCGCGTCATCTCCGAATATGCCGCCGAGGATTCGACCTTGGCGACGGCGTACAGTTGGTCGAGTGTCTGATGTTTCATGGCAGGCTCCTGTCGAGAGTGAGAAGCACCCACGCCTTCAGGGAAATTATCGCGCGGTGATGCCCCGACAAGAGCGGGAGATTGAGGCGGTCAGGATTGTAAATGTCCACAAGGCATTCGTGGAGCGGGTCGGTGGCATCGGCCAGCAATCCAGAACCAGGCTGCCCAGAACCAGACTGCCCAGAACCGAGCTGCCCAGAACCGAGCTGCATGAATCCAGCGACTGCCGCTACTTCTTGATAATGTTTCCGTTGCGCAGGTCGAAGGCTTCGGAACCGCGGGCCTGGCGATGGAAATCATCCTGCAGTTCGCCCCATTCGCCAAGAAAGGCACCGCACTTGCTGCAGTGAATTGGCGTCGACTCCTCGGCGTCGTCGGGAATGTCCATCTGGATAGTCCCGCATGCCTTGCAATCGAGCTTGTCGTCCAATCGGCGTTCCATTTTCCAAGGATTGCGCATTTTCAGCCATGAGCCAATTGTTGGTTTCGTACCAAGGGGCATCGACCAGCGCCAAGCCCCTCGGCCATCGATCACTCGCGAGAGTCAAAAAGGACGGCTAGCCCCAGTTCCCGTGCCAGATCGACGATCTTCTCCGTCAACTCGTCATCCGTATCTTGCAAATAGGGCGCATTCCTGCGAGCGGCCTCTATTGCCGCTTTAACCGAGACGATATCGCCATATCGCGCACTTCGAAGCTCTGATGCCAGAAACTCCCTAGCGGTACCGACGGGTCTTATTGCCCATCTGGCGATGCTCATGCGGTTCCTCCCATCACCCTCCGCTTCATCTTGATCTTGTCCAAGACGCCGATCAATCAATGGTACGATTTCGTACAAAATCGCTCAGCTATAGGAAGGCAACAGCGGCACGACATCGGCCGGGCGTTGGTTTGGGTGTCGCGAAAGTTGCCCGCGCGAAATTGTCCGGCGAGGCTACGGGCTGATGATAGTCATCGCTCTTTTCGGGGCGGTCGTCATGCTGCCTATCTACAGGCAAATCGCCAACCCAAGATTATTCGATTGGATCCTCGCGTCGGCGTTACCACAAAGCGCCGCCGGTCACCTGGATGTTCTCCATGGTGATGCCCCTGGCGGCGTCCGAGCACAGGAACACCGCGAGCGCCGCGATTTCCTCCGGCTGCAGCATGCGCTGCTGCGGGTTGCCGCGAACGATTTCGGCCATGGCTTCCTCTGGCGTGCGGCCCTTGCCCTCACGCTCGACCACTTGCGCGACGTTGCGGCGCATCAGTTCCGTCTCCACCCAGGTCGGGCTGATCATGACGCAGGTGACGCCGTGTGCGGCACCTTCCAGCGCCACGCAGCGCGTCAGCCCGAGCAGACCGGCCTTCGAGGCGCAATAGGCAGGATTGTCCTTCCAGCCAACCGAGGCCGCGGTGGAGCCAATGTTGACAATGCGGCCCCAGCCGCGTCCGATCATGCCCGGCAGCGCGGCGCGTGTGACACGGAAGGCACCGGTAAGATTGGTGTCGACGATCTTGTTCCAGAGTTCGTCCGAATGCCCCACGACCGGCTGCTCGGCGGTGGTGCCGGCGGCATTTACGAGAATGTCGGCCGGCCCGATCGCCGCCTCCGCCTCGGCCACGAAACGATTGCTGAGATCGCTGTCGCGCACGTCGAGATGCGCGGCGTGGACACTTGAGCCATGCGCCGCCAAAGCCGAGCGTACCCGTTCGATCTCGCCGGCGCCCGGATAGTAGGCGGCATCGGTCCTTCCCGGGCCCGGCGCGGCCACGTAGGAGCCGACGGCGACATTGGCCCCGGCCTTGGCAAGCGCGGTGGCGATGGCGAAGCCCATGCCGGAAAAACCGCCGGTGACGATGGCCCCGCGGCCCGAGAGATTGGTCATCGAACTGGATCTCCGCAATCGAATCACAACGCGTCGCCACCGACCGTCATTTCGGAAGCCGCGACGAACCTATCCAAGGCTTGGCAACCGGCTTGGTCAAGGCTGCAGCGGCTTGCCCAGCCATTCGCGATAGAAGCCTTCGAGGTCCGGCTCGAAATCATGCACGATTGGGTAGCCAGGCGCGGCCGCTTCCACTTCGTGCATGGTCCCGCATTGCGGGCAGATGAATTCGCGGATCTCCATCCACTGCGGATCGGGAATATCGCTGTTAGGATAGATTTCGCGCAGCGTCTCCTCGGTGTTGCGCACGATGATCGCCGCCTTCAGCTTCCAGTTCTCGCGATAGTCGCCGAAGGAGTGGCCGCACTCACAGCGGGTCACCCGCTCGTCACCGCTCTGGCAGATGAACAGATGATCCGAGACCGGCAGCAGGATCGGATCCTTCCAGCCGACGCGATCCTGCAGCACCGCGACGTACTTGAAGAAACGATCGTCGTCCTTGTAGGCGCTCATCACGCGGCGCGTCTGCGGCCAGGGCAGCGTGCCCGCGACCAGATCGGCGATGACTTCCTTGCTGTACGAGGTCATGGCTTTGCTCCCGGCATGAAGATCGATTTAGCGTCGACGTTCCAGAAATCGCTGAATTCCCTGGTGAAGCGCGAGGAAAGCCCGATCGCGCTGGCGTACATCTTCTTCACCTCGGGCGCGAAGTCGGCCTTCTCGACACGGTCGCGTTCGGTGGCGATCCACTCCGACACCGGCTTTGCCTGCGCGATCCGCCTGGCGCGCAACTCGGCGCGGTGACGCTTGGTGGCCTCGATGTTGGCAACGGGATAGCCATCCCCATCCTCGTCGAGGATGATGCCGAAGATGCCCTCGGCCGCTTCCTTGGTGAGATAGCCGTTCTCGACATCCAACGCTGTCTTGAGCGGATCGCGCTCCAGCACGTCGCCATAGCCGCCACCGCCATTGTAGGAATGGGTGAAGACGTCACCGGTCTTGTGCGGGGCGGTGATGTAGGGGCCCTCCATCGTCACATGCTCGCCCTGCAGCCGCAGCTCAAGCTCCGAGCGATGCGGATCGGTGCCGGTGTGGTGCGCCAGCGGTGCCCTTTTTTCGGCAAGCTCGAAGATGTTGGAGTTGCGCACCGCGCGATGCTTCTGGCAGGTCGGCGCCGGATAGCCGCCGCACATGCCGCCATTGTCGAACACGCGGGACGAATGCTCCGAAGTCACCAGTCTGAGATGATCAGTCTTGCTGACCAGCCAGGTCGACAGGAAGGAACAGCCGCCGCGATACTTGCCGGCGCCCCCGGAATTGGGAACGATCGAGCGGCCGATATAGACCATCGGCATGTTCTGTTCCCAGATCTCGATATTGCCCATGTCGGATTCCGGGTTCCAGCCGACATAGGCGGTGTCGAGACCGTCCTTGATCGCCAGCGCGCCGGAACCGGCGGCCGCGCATTCGAAATGCGCCATGCCGAACAGCTTGCCGTACTGGCTGGTGCCGCCCATCTCGATCATCGGGCTGTTGACTTGGCCGACGAAGGCTTCCTCGACAAAGCCGCGTCCGATGAAGGAGCGCGACAACAGCCGCTGGAACACGCCATAGGCCGGAAGCAGCAAGGCCCAGGAGGTGGCGGTCGCAACCATTTCGTTGTCCGGGTTGGTCCATGTTCCGTGCGGCAGTTTCAGTTCGGTCGCCATCCAGGCGCCGTCATTGACCAGCCCCTCGAAATTCATGTGCTGGGTGAGCGTCACGAACATGCCGCCATCCATGCCGGCCGGAGTGCAGTTCATCGAATGGTAGCCCCAGGGCTGCGTGCCCTCGAAGTCCATGATGATCTTGCCGTCGGTGGTGATCTCCATCTCGATCGGTATGTTGTACAGCCAGTCGGGGTCGCCGAGCGGCTGGTAGCCGGGCTTGCCCGCTGTGACGTGGCCGTAGAAAGTGTGGCCGCGGTATATGCCGGGCACGGTGAGCTGGCGCGTGCGGGCGAGCTGGGCGCGGCGGCCTTCCTCGATGAACTCCTTCGACACCTTCATCCAGTAGTCCAAGCCGATCTCGTCGATCAGCGCCTTGACGCTTTCGCGCATGTCGATGCAGGAGGCGACCTTGGCCTTCTCGTCCAAGACCCAATAGATCGGCATGCGCAGATTGCGCTCGCAGCGGATGACATAGTCGCGGCGGATCTCGTCGTTCTCGCCGATTTTTTCGGCACAGACGAACAGCCCTTCCGTGAAGCGCTCCTGCGCCAGCGCCACGTCACCACCGGGCGTGATACCGCCGACCTCGAGCTCGTGGCAGACCGCGCCCGCCCAGCCGACCAGTTTGCCCGAGTGGAAGATCGGCACCACGTCCATCACATCGGGCACCTGTACGGTGCCGATGAAGGCATCGTTGTTGGCGAAGATGTCACCGTCGCGGATGCAGGGGTTTTCCTCATAGCCCTGTCTGATCATCCACTTGATGAAGCGGCTCATCGTGTGCACATGCACCATGATGCCGTTGGAGAGTGCGATCGCATCGCCTTCCGGCGTGTAGATGGCGACCACCATCTCCCCGACCTCACGTACGCCGGGCGAGGCGGAGATACGGCGGGCCATCTCGCGGGCCGAGACACAATAGGCGCGCAGCTTGGTGTGCAGCGTCTCGAATTTGAGCGGATCCTGGTTGCGCAGCGAAAGTTCCGTGATGCCGTCGTAGCAGCCGGTCTCTTCCATGAGCCGTTCGGATTCGATCAGCCGTTCGCGGATGCGGAGCGCGGAGGCGGGTTTGTCCAGCATGGCGTTCGCCCTTCTCAAGCGTGGGTGTAGTGCAGCAGCGTCCATTCATCGACATGGACACGGTCCTGCGGGTGAACGACGAGCGTTGTGGCGGGATGTTCGATGATAGCCGGGCCGGTGACCTCGTGGCCGGGCTGCAGCAGATCCATCTCGTAAAGATTGGCCTTGTGCCAGCGGCCGCCGATATAGGCCTCGCGCACACCCTTGTGGGCGGCTGCCGGATCCGACTTGCCGAGCGGACGCCTGAGCAGCACCGGCTTGACCTTGTCGGCGGTGGCGATCAGGCCAAGCTCGGTGATCGAGAAGCCGGCTTCGCCATAACGCGAGACGCGGTGGTTGACCTTGGCATAGACGGCCTCGAATTCATCGATGACACCGCGCATATCGTCGGCCGAACGGATGGCCGAGAGCGGCGCCATCACCTCGACATCCTCGAGCTGGCCGGTATAGCGCATCATCAGGAACGGCACGGTCTTGATCTTGTCGCGCCCATGGCCGTCCTCGATCATCTCGTCGACGGCTGCCTTGGTGAGTTCGTCCCAGACATTGGTGACCTTCGCACCGAAGGCCATCAGTTCTTCATCGCTGGCGCGCGCGCCGATGTCATGCTGCGTCGACACCGAATGGCGGCGCATGAAATCGGCCGTCGTGCAGCCGAAGGCCGAGAAGGCGGCGGCGAACTGGAAGGTGATGATGTCCTTGAAGCCGATTCCCCTGGAGCAGCCGGCCAGATGCAGCGGGCCTGAACCGCCATAGGAGAGCAGCGTGAATTCGGAGGGGTGGATGCCCTGGCCGGAGATGACGCGCCGCAATGCATTGTTGGCGTCGGCCTCCAGCATGTCGATCATGCCCTCGGCGGCCTCCTCGACGCCCACACCGAGCAGGAGCGCGCACTTTTCCTCGAAGGCTGCCCTCGCCTTCCCGACCTGCAGCACGACCTTGCCGCCAAGGAAGTAATGCGGGTTGAGGCGGCCCAGGATGGCGTCGCAATCGGCGATGGTGGGTTCGGTGCCGCCCTTGGCGAAGCAGATCGGGCCGGGATCCGAGCCCGCACTTTCCGGCCCGAGCGAGACCTTCTTGGTCAGGGGATCGACCTTCAGGATCATGCCGGCGCCGGCGCCGATCGTGTCGAGATGCAGCGTCGGCACGTTGAGCTTGAAACGGTCCATCAAAGGCTCGTTCTCGATCCGCGTCTGGCCGCGCGTGATGACGCCCATGTCGAAGGAGGTGCCGCCCATGTCCGAGCAGATCAGCGAGTCGTTGCCGATCAGCTTGCCGACATAGGCCGCGCCGAGAATGCCGCCGATCGGGCCGGAGATCATGGTTTCGTGCAGGCGCGGATGGTTGATCGAGGTCAGGCCGCCGAAGGACAGCAGCGTCTGCACGCCATATTTGAAGCCGTATTTCTTCGAGACGTCCTCGATACCCTTGAGCTGCTTGCGGCCGCGCGACGTCGCGTAGGCCTCGATCAGCACCGAGTTCAGCCGTGACTGTTCACGGATGACCGGGCGGACTTCGTGGCTGGTGTAGACGGTGATCTCGGCGCCGGCCTTTTCGATCTCCTCGCGGCAGATCTCGGCGATGCGCTTCTCGTGCACGGGATTGACGTGCGAGAAGATCGTCATGATGCAGATGCCCTCGACCTTGTCGGCGATCAGCTTCCTGGCGGCGGCAGCCACCTCGTGCTCGTAGAGCGGCAGGATGATGTCGCCGAACTGGTCGATGCGTTCGGTGACGCCATGGGTGCGGCGGCGCGGCACCAGCGGATCGGGATGATGATGGGTCACCGCATGCAGCCGGTCGGCATAGGAATAGTCGGCCCAGGCCTGCAAGCCGCGGCCCATCAGGATCATGTCCTCCAGGCCCTTGGTGGTGATAAGCCCGAGCCGGCGGCCGGTACGCGACAACAGCGTGTTGAGCATGCCGGTGCCGGAATAGAGCACGACGTTGACACCGGAGAAGAGCTGCTCCAGCGAGATGCCCCAGGCATCGGCCGCGTCCTCGGCGGAGGCCAGGAAACCTTCGGCTTCGTTCTTCGGCGTGGTCGCCGACTTGCCGATCTTGAAGTGGCCGTCCTGATCGACAAGGATGGTGTCGGTCATGGTGCCGCCGGCGTCGATACCGATGACGATTGGATTGCCAATGATCGGAGGGGTGCCGACGATCGGGCCGACGGGATTGGGTTGGGTCACGGGCGCCTCGGAATGTGGTCTAGGTTGAGGCAAGGCTAGAATCCTTGGGCGGCCTCGCGCCATATGCCAAAAGACACAATGACGGTCGGGCCGGGATCGCCGAGAAAAGGGCATGCGCATGGGCAATATCTGGGCGCCGCTCGCCAAGGCGATCGCCGCCACCGGCACGGACAGGCATGTCGACTGCCTGATCGACCTGATCGGCGCCGACATCGAGCATGACCTCGTCACGGTGACGCGCTATTCGGCGACGCAGACACCGGAATTCGTCAAGCACCGGCGCTTCTCGGACGAGATGGTGCAGCGCTATCTCGCGAGTTACTACGTGTTCGACCCGTTCTATGCCTCGTGGCGGCGCGAGCGGCGGCTTGGCATCATGCCGCTGAAACGGCTTGCCGACGACGAGGCCAAGCGCGGCCAGTACATAGCTGGCTTCCTGGCGCAGTCGGAAATCTGCGACGAAGTCGGCATCATGCTGGCGGATGGCGGCGACTGGTGTCTCGGCATCTTTCTCGACCGTTCGAGCGCCTCTTTCAAGGACAGCGAGATCGCGCGATTGGAAGAGCGGCTGCCGGTGTTCGCAGCCCTGCACGCACTCGACATAACCGCGCGCGGAAACGAGTTCTCCCGCACATCGATGCCGACAGGGCCCGGCGCTTCGCCGCAGCAGAAGCCCAGCATTCCGGCCAGTCTCTGGCCGGAGCTTTCACAGCGGGAACGCGAACTCGTCCAGCTCGTCCTGGCCGGACATCCGACCGCCAGCATCGCCGAGCGGCTGGGGATCGCGGTCGGCACGGTCAAAAATCACCGCCGCCGCATCTACGAAAAACTCGACATCACCACCGAGCGCGAATTGTTCCTGCAGTTCTTTCAATCGCGGGCATCCCGGTTGAATGGTCCCTGAGGTTTCGGCCTAGACCGAACCTGTTTCGACGCCGCTGCACGTCTATTGCTTGACCGAGGTGGAAGTCCCCCATGTGTCCGACAGCACGTAGCCTTGCGGGTATGGGTCCGTCGGATCGAGGTAGTAGGCATGCTCACCGGTGATCCAGGCTCGGCCGGTGATTTCCGGAACGATCGCCTTGCGGCCGCCGATCTCCTTCAGCTCCACAATCTTGCCGGCGAAGCGCGAGCCGATGATCGATTCGTGGATCAATACGTCGCCAACTCCCATCAGGCCTCGGGCCTGCAGCACGGCCATGCGGGCCGACGTGCCGGTTCCCGTCGGGCTGCGGTCGGAGCGTCCCGGCGAGACGATGCAGGTGTTGCGGGTGACATTGCCGGGACCCTGGAACGGCATGGCGAACTGCACGATCGACACGCCGCGCACATGTTCGAATTCCGGATGCACGACATCCAGCTGTTCGCGCGCGGCCCGTCGAACCTTCTCGCCCATCACCGCCAGCTCGCGAGCCTCGTCGGGGGCGACCGAGAAGCCGAGCGCCTCGGCATCGACGATCGCGTAGAACATGCCGCCATAGGCGACGTCGATCGTGAGCGTTCCCAGCCCCTCGACCTCGATGTTGGCATCGAGACGTTCGGCGAAGGCAGGCGCATTGCGCAAGGTGATCGACACGCATTTGCCGTCGCGGCATTCGGCGCGCACGTCGATGACGCCACCCGGCATGTCGAGCTTGAAACGCGTCTCGGGCTCCTGCATCGGCACCATGCCGGTCTCCAGCAGGACCGTGGCGACGCAGATCGTATTGGAACCGGACATCGGAGGGTATTCCGTCGGCTCCATGATGATGGCGCCGGCGACACAATCGTCACGCGTCGATGGCACGAGCAGGTTGACGTGCCGAGCGACGCTGCCGCGCGGCTCGCAGATCAGCATGCGCCTGATATGGTCGTGATCACGTTCCATCGTGATCATCTTCTCCATCATCGTGCGGCCCGCCGGCGGCAGCACGCCACCCACGATGACGTCGCCGACCTCGCCTTCGGCGTGACAGCCGACGACACGAATGCTGGTTTTGGTGCGCATTGTTGAATGCCTGTTCTAGACGGCGCGCGTTATGCCGCCATCGACGCGGATGTTCTGGCCGGTTATGTAGGCCGCGCCGTCCGACGCAAGGAACGCGATCGTGGCGGCGATTTCCTGGCTGGTGCCATAGCGCCCCAACGGCACGCTGTCGCGACGTTCCTCGGTTGCGGGCAGGCTGTCGATCCAACCTGGAAGAACGTTGTTCATGCGAATGTTGTCACCGGCATAGGTATCCGCGAAGATCTTCGTGAAGGAGGCCAGTCCGGCACGGAAGACGGCAGAGGTGGGGAACATCGGGCTCGGCTCGAACGCCCAGGCGGTGGAGATGTTGATGATGACGCCCGATTTCTGCTTCTGCATGATTGGTGTGACCAACCGCGTCGGACGAACAGCGCACAGGTAATAAACGTTCATTGCGTCATGCCAATCCTCGTCGGTAATCTCGAGGATGGGCTTTCGTGGGCCATGGCCAGCGCTGTTTACAAGCACGTCGACGCGGCCCCACCGCTCGACAGCGCCATCGACCAGCCGCTTGAGATCGTCATTGGATTGGTTCGAGCCGGTGACACCGAAGCCGTCGAGCTCCTTTGCCAACGCTTCCCCTTTGCCTGAGGACGAGAGAATCCCGACCTTGTAGCCGTCCGCGGCAAGTCGACGGGCGGTCTCCGCGCCCATGCCGCTTCCGCCAGCGCTAACCAACGCAACTTTTTGTCCTGTCATCGTACTTCCTTCGGCTACCAACTCTCGTGCATTTTGCGAAATGCGGCAAAGTCTGACACATCGCCGTGGGTATGGCTAAACAGAAAATCGGCGATCGCCCAATAGGAAAATTATCGAATGACTCAAATGGCTGAAGCGATCGCCTCGGGGCTCCGCGCCAACTTCCGTCGAGCAATGCGGGAAAAATAGCCGTAGGCGGTCACTCGCCCAGTATGACCCCGGATGCCACGATCTGCGCCGTGCGCTCCGTCAATTTTCCGCATTTTACAAGCGTGGGTTTGACGTAGGTTTTCTTCTTCATGATCGCGATCCGATGGCAGTGGCACCGGACTAAACGACCTTCGGCACGGCAACGTTCCATCGGCCGGCATCGAAGGCAGCCGCCCTTCTCCTCACCTCGCGCTCAACGCGACCATGCGATCGAGCGCCGCGCTAAGCCCGTGCAGCGACACCGGAAATGTCAGCGGGGTCTCGGCATCCGTCGTGACATTGAGCTTCAGCACCGTGCCTCCCCGCATCTTTCCAACCAAGGACCGATCGATGGCAAAGACGGCGAGGCAGCCCGTCGGCAAGCACGTCCTGAAACGCTGTTGGGACGATGGCGGCTGATCGTCGATCTGCAGCGTCACACCCGAATCGAGCAGGATGCCGAAGGGCAGAAGCAAGGTAGCCGTCGTCGAGCCGTCCGCGCGTCTCTGTATCTCCACGGCAAGCAGCCTTTGGCCGTTCTTCTGGACCTGGTCCTGCGAAAGCGAGCAGACCCTCACATTCTCCTGGACAGAGCAAGCCACGCTCCAGTCCTGGCAGACTTCGCGCAGCGATGAGGGGCCATCCGCAACTGCCGCCACCTGTTGCTGTGCCGATGCGGGCGACATCAATGACAATGCGATTGCCCCGCAGGCGCAGGCGGCCTTGAGGCCACGCTTCATGTGCAGACCCATTCGCGGATCTTGCATCTCTCGCCCGTCGCCTCGCAGGCCTGCAAGGCGAGGTCCTCGGCTTCGCGGCGGGTCTCGGCAGAGTTCACGCCCCAGGGCGTGAACCGGTTCTCGACTTTGTCGGCCAGTGCGAGCGCACCGCAGTGCTTGTAGGGAAAGCCGGTTTTGTCGTCATCGTTCCAATGGCGATGGTTGCGGAAGACGGTGACGACATTGCAGGCCTTTCCGCCCGCGTTCTCGCAATATTTCTGCGCGATGTCCTTCGCCTCCTGCCGCTTGTCGGCGCCCCAGAAGAAGCCGTATTTGCTATCGGCCTGCGAATAGGCGATGGCCGCCCAGATGCCTTTTTCCTCCTGCTGCGGCTCCGGCGGCGCCACCAGGTCGGCCGAGACGACTTGTCCGCTCCACAACAAGGTCAAACCCAAAACCGCCAAAGCTTGCAATCTCATGGTCGGCACCCCTTTCCTCGATCCCACTCGCTCGCCTACTTCGCCGCCGAAGCGACCGAGATCACCACGCAGCTTTTGCCAGTCGGCAGGAGAAGCGCTTCACCGGCGTTGCCTCCGAGCTCATACACCTCGACCTGCCCGAGATGGTCGGTGATCTTGCTGCCTTGCGGCAAGATGGCGGGGATGTCCGCGCACGGGCTGGCGAATGGCGCCACCCGCACCATCGCCCCCTCGCAGCCCGAAGCGGTGGGCGATGCGAAGACTACGCCGGCGGCCGGCCCGTTGTAGCGTTCCGACGCATAGTCCATGCCGACAAAGGCCTGGACCGCATGCTTGTCGGCGGCCTGGTCGTTCCACAACGATTTGACGCTGTATTTCGTGCCTGTCGTCAGGATCTGTCCGAGCACCGGATAGACAGTCGAGCAGGCCTGCACGCCGGCTTGCTTGACGTGCTCGAGGAAAGGCGTGTCCGGAAGCGTGGGCGACGGCGTCGAAGCCTGTGCGGCGGTCGCGCCGCCGACCAGATTGGCGATCGCGGCATAATTCCCGGCGGCGAAGCCTACGCCCGCCACCACCAGCCCCAACAGGGAAAATCCGACGACGCGCGGCCACCGCCGCCGCGATGGCTCGACGAGCCTTTGCCGATCCGCCTCGACGGCCGGGTTGCTGCGTTTCGCGGACATGAACTGGTCCTGCTGGCTCATGGTGCTGCCCCTTATTTGACTGGCGAAAGGGCTTCCGTCAGCCCCTTGAGCGTTGCGGTCACGGTGATCGTCTGGCCGTCGACGGTTGGATAGGAGATCGCCGGCGTCGCCTTGCGCGCTATCTGCTGGCGCATCACCGGCCCCACCGGCAGCATGCCGACACAGACCATTTCGTTGCAGCCGTTCAGGTGCACGTCGATCGGCTGTGGCTGTCCATCGAACTTCAGCGATACCAGACCGTCGCTCCTGGCATTCGGCGCGGTGCGCAGGATCATGTAGGGCTTGCCGTCCTGCGTGGCGGCAAGCGACCAGCTGAAGGCCATCTTGCCAGCAGCATCCTCGATGATCTGCGAGACGTTGCAGACCTTCTTGCGGGCCTTGAGGTTCTCGTCACAGATCAGCGTCCAGTTCTCGAACGGGCGGATGGTGCGCTGGTACTCCCCCAGTTTTGCCTCGGGAGGCAGCACCACATCCGAGGGCTTGATCCTGTAGGGCGATGTAACCTGCCCGGCGGCCGGCACGAGGCCGCCGCAGAGCGCCAGGCAGGTCAGGGCGACAAGTCCTTTCATTCCTGCCTCAGTTCAAGGTGAAGCTGATGCCGGCGCCGACGCCGACATGCCCACCGGCGGCAGTGCCGGACAAGTTGCCGCGGATGCGACCGTCCTCGCTGGTGTAGCCGGCGCCGAAGGCCAAGGCGCTCGAATCCCGCCAGAAGCCGCCACCCGCCGCGACGCTCAGCTTGCCGGGACGATCATCGTAGCGCAGCGAGGCAGCAGCGAGCCCGATCGCGGCCGCTTGCCGTGCTTCGTCGCGTATGCCGCCCAGGTCCGTGTTGAGCTGGCTGAGCTTCTGGTCGGTATAGTCGTTGGCCTGTTGCAAGGTCGTGCCGGCCACCTTGTCGGTATAGGAGTTGGAAGTGTTGATGGCGTAATCCACGCGGTTGTTCATCTGGTCGACATTGACCGCATCGTTGCCCTTGACGCCAGGGCCGACATTGGAGATGACGACCGGCGCGTTGACGTCGCCGCCCTGCAGCGTGATGGTGTTCGTCTTGGCGCCACCCTGAGTATCATAGGTCACCGCATTCTGGGTGAGACCCCCAACGCCGGCTTTCAGATCCTCGATCGCCGTGTTCGTGGCGAAGAGCTGTGAGCCGTTTATCGCGTCGGTGCTGTCTGAGGAAACACGGCCGGCGGCGACATTGGTGATCGTCCTCTCGGCGCCGGCATCACCGACGCTGACGGTCCCGGTTGGAGTCGTCCCGGCATAGGCATAGGTCTTGCCGTTGATGACGGTGCTGGCGGTGCCGACGGCGGTCTGCGTCACCGATCCGGAACCGAGCGCCACATCATTGGCATTGTTGGCCTTGGCGCCCTGCCCGAGCGCGACGGCACCCTGCCCGGTGGCCGTCGAGCCATTGCCGGCGGCGAGGCTGTTGGTGCCGCTCGCCACGCTGGCCGGACCGATCGCGACGCTGTCGGTGCCGCTGGCGATGGAGTCGGCCAGCGTCGAATTGGCGTGGAAATACTTGATGCCGCCGCCACTGGTGATGTTGGTCAGCGCGTTGTCGACCGCCGTGAGCCCGTCATAGACGGTCGTGTAGGTGTTGCCCTGGACGGTGTAGGTCGGTCCGGTGATCGACCCGTCGGGATTGACCGTGGTGCCGCCGCCGAACAGGTTGCTGATATTTTGCGACACGCCGCGCAGTTGCGAGACGTTGACGCCGTCGGTATCGGCCGAGCCCGCCGCGACATTGGTCAGCTTGCGTTCGGCCCCGGCGGCGCCGATCGACACTTCGCCGACCGAGGTCTGCGGGGCGGTAAGGCCAAAACCCGTGTAGCCGGTCTGGGCACCGACCGAGGTGATGGACTGCGCGCCGAGCGCGACGCTGTTGATGAAGGTGCTCTGGGCGCCGGCGCCGAGCGCCACCGACTGGATGCCGGACGCCAGCGAATTGGTGCCGAGCGCCAGGCCGTCGGCCAGCATCACATGCGCGTTCTGGCCGATGGCGGTTCCGCCGGGTGCTGTCTGGTCGACGATGGCGCCATTGCCGATGCCGACGCCATTGTCGCCATTGACGACCGTCGTCGGGCCGACCGCGACCGACTCGGCGCCGACGGCGAGAGAATCGCCCGCCGTCGAATTGGCATGGAAATACTTGGTCGACGTCGCCGACACGGAAGCGATAGCGCCAGCGAGCTGGCGCACCGTCACCGCATCCTGATCCTGCGTGCCGTCGGCAACGTTGGTGATCTGCCGGTAAGACGTGGCGGTGCCGACCGAAACGGCGCCGAGCAGCGTCTTGTCGGTGGTGTTGTACTGGATGAAATTGGACGGGCCGGCGGGCAGTTGCCCGGAAGCGGGAGCGATCGCGCGATCGGAGACCGAGCCGGAACCGAGCGCCACGCTGCCGTCGATGCTGGCCTGTGTGGCGCGGCCGAGTGCGAGCGCGCTGTCGCCGGTCGCAGTCGCCTGGTAGCCGACGGCGGTAGAGCCTACCCCTTGCGCGAAGGAATCGGTCTGCGCCAGCCCGGCCTCGTTGGTGCGGGCGTAGCGGATACCGATGCCGTTGGCGTCGGTATAGGCGGTCGAGGTGTCGCCGGCGATGGTGTTGAACGTGTTTCCGAGATTGGTCACGCCACTGCCGATGTTGGCAATGTCGGTTGTGTTCTGCGTCACCTGCTGGTTGGTGGCGAAGAGCTGCGAGCCGTTGACCGCATCGGTCGAGCCGCCATTCAACTGTCCAGCCGCGACGTTCTGGATCTGGCGTTCGGCGCCCGCCGAACCGACCGAGAAGGCGCCCGCCGGCGTGCCGCCGGCGAAGGTATAGGCGGTGCCGCCGATCGTGGCGCCGCCGACATTGGTCGTTGCGCCCGACGTCGAATTCAGGCCGATCGCGACATCGCCGGCATTGTTGGCCACCGCGTTCGGTCCGACCGCGACGGAATCGGTGCCCAGCGCCTGGGAGTCCGCCGCCGTCGAGTTGGCGTGGAAATATTTGATGCCGCCGCCGACGTTGAGATTGTTGACGACGGCGCCGATGGCATCGACGGCCTGGTTGGTGGCGGCGAGCTGCGAGCCGTTGATCGCGTCGGTTGACGTCGAACTGATCCGCCCAGCGGCGACGTTGGTGATGGTGCGCTCCGCGCCGGGTGCACCGATGCTGACTGTCGAGGTCGGGTTGGTGCCCTGGAAGGCGTAGGTGGTACCGTTGACCACACCGCTGGCCGTGCCGACCGCCGTGGCGGTCACCGAGCCCGAGCCGAGTGCGACGTCGCCGGTGCTTGCCGCCGCCGTCGCGCCGTCGCCCAGCGCGACATTGCCTGCCAGGCCGGAGGCGCCGGCGGTCGAGCCGTTGCCCAGTGCGACGGAGCCCTGTCCGATGGCCTTGTTGCTGTTGCCGATGGCGACGGCACCGTTGGCCATATTGGCCGCGGTGGCGGTCGCCGTGCCGTCGCTGTTGGCGATGTTGTTGGCGCCGCCGGTGAAGGCGCCGGTGCCGCTGGCGTAGCTCGGATCGCCGATGGCGACCGCGCCGTTGCCAAAGGCGGTGTTGCCGGACCCGATCGAGACCGCTTTGCCGCCGGCCGCCACCGCATTGGTGCCCATCGCGACCGCTTCGGCCGAACTGGCCTTGGCGCTCGTACCCATGGCGATGGCGTCCTGCGCGCTCGCATTGGCCGACTTGCCGACCGCAGTGCTGTTTATGCCGCTTGCCGTGGCGCCCAGGCCCAGAGCGCTCGCGCTTGCGGCGGTCGCCGTGGCGTTGTTGCCGAGCGCCGTGGCGGAAACGTCCGTGGCCTGAGCTCCCGAGCCCGCCGCGACCGAGCCTACGCCACTCGACGTGGCCGAATTGCCCAGGGCCAGCGCGAAATTGCCCGAGGCCACGGCGACGTTGCCGAGCGCTGCCGAGTTTTGCGCTGATGCATTTGCCTGGGGACCAACGGCGATGGCATTGGCGCCGGCAGCCTGGGCCTGGAAGCCGACGGCGGCCGAACTGGCGCCGGCCGCCGATGTGCCGATGCCGAGTGCGGTGCTGCCGACACCCCCGGCATTGGCATTGACACCAGCAGCGAGAGAATTGTCTCCTGCCGCATTCGCCCCGGATCCCAGCGAGGAGGCGTTCGCGCCGCTGGCAACGGCCGTATTGCCAACCGCCGTGCTGGCGTCGCCACTCGCAACCGTGGTAGCGCCCATGGCAGTGGCGAAAGCGCCGGAAGAGAGCGAATTGGTGCCGATGGCGATGCTGTTGGGCAGGGCCGTATTGGCTTGCACGCCCGCCTGCGCACCCAGGCCGAATGCGATGGACTGATTGCCCCAGGCGCTGGCGTTCCGACCCATCGCCGTGGCGCCCGTCCCCGTTGCCTTACTTTGGCGCCCGATCGCAGTGGCATCAACCTGAGAAGCTGTAACATCGGTGCCGATGCCGATGGCGCTCTGGGCCAGCGCTCCCGTTCCGGCGGCGGTGCGCGAACCGAGATAGACGGCGTTTATCGCGGTTGCGGTCGCCTGGAAGCCGACGGCGACGGCGTTCTGCTGGCTAGCAACAGTGCTGGTGCCTTGTGCGACAGTATCCAGCCCGGACGCCGCTGCGAACTGTCCAATCGCAGTGCTGCGCAGCCCGCTGGCGACGGATCCGTAGCCGGCGGCGAACGCATAGTTGTTGTTGGCTGTAGCCGAAACGCCGACTGCGGTGGAATTCCCGCCCGAAGCGTTGGCGTTGGTGCCCAGCGCGCTAGCCCCGGCTCCAGCGGCACTGGCGGCAACACCGATCGCCACCGTATTGATGTTGTTCGAGATCGTGCCGGACCCGATCGCCACCGCGCCGCCAGTGCCCGTGGCCGACGCAGTCCGGCCGATGGCGATCGAGTATTGAGCCGTTGATTGGGCTTGGAAGCCGAGCGCTACCGCCCAGTTAAGGCTGGCGGTTGAGCCATTTCCGATCGCTACGGCCTCGGGAGCAGTCGCGGAACCACCACCGGCTTGATATTGTGCCAGAGCCGGCGTCGCGGCCATGCCGATCACGAAGGCGCTCAGCACTGCGGCTGCAGCTCCGCCGACGCCCAACGTTCCCAAACCCAGGCGCTTACGCCCCATGCTAAGCGCGCGATGCGCCATCCGCAGCACCGCCATCAGGCGGCGGCGAACCGAGCGCGAACCATGATCGGCCCCTGCGATCCACTGCCCGGCGAAATGCGCCGCGCGACGCTGAACAAGAAGTGAGCCGCTCGCAATCTGGCCGCTCGAAATCTGGTTGTCGGTCATGGTTCCCTCTCCGCTGGCCGGCACGAAATGTCTGACAATTCCGTTCGCCACCAGAAAGGCATGATTCCTGCTCGCAGTATTTCACGAAATTGCTGTCTTGTGAGAAAAGATCGGAGCAAACCGACAGAGGTTAACGGCGAGTTACTTTAGGAGACGCTTATAAGCCAAGTAGTCAAGCAATTTCGTAAGTTCCGTTTCATCTAATCTTGGCGTTAAGCTTGCCCACCCGCGCCTGCAATGGCGTCGTCTGCCGGTATTTCTTCATAAGGGTGGTAAAATGGCTCTGGCTGGAAAAGCCGGCCAGATGGGCGATGTCGGCGATCGTCATCCGGCTCTCGGCAAGCAGCCTTTCGGCGAAATCAAGCCGCAGATCGATAACATATTGGTGCGGCGGCATTCCGAACGTCCTCGAGAAGGCTCGCATGAAGTGATAGGGTGAAAGCCCGCAAACCGCGGCCATGTCGGCAAGCGCCAGCTTGCGCGTGAAGTTCTCATCCAGGAACTCCTGCACCTTGCGTGCGCCGCGGACGGAAAGCCCGCCTTTTGGTTGCAGCGCCGGCTCTTGCGCGGAACCCGCCCCCGAAGCAGACCCTGCCGGGTCATCCTCACGCCGCCGCATGTTCTCGCCTCCTGATACGTCCCAATTGGAACACAACCCGAGGCTGATCTCCCCGTTCCCCTGAAAAACAATTCGTGATTACTTCTACGGCATTGCTGGCCGGCCTCATCTCGACGATCTGCAGCTCACCCATTCCGAACGGGGGCGGCTCAAACGATGTAACGGGGAAATCGCCCTCGTGTGTCCAGGACAGGAACTTCTGCGACCCGGGATTGCGGACGCAATAGATGACGCTCCCGCGCGCCGGGGTATGCCTGGGACCGGCACTTTCCGAAATGATGTTCAAGATGCATCGGGCTGTCCGATCGACGCCCCGGGAAACGCCGCTTTCCCGAGCTTCGTCCGCTTTGTTCATGCATGCCGCCTCAGCCGTCTTGCTGTAGCTTGAAATCCCCTTGCCCGACCCGCAACCAGCGTAACGCACAGGCCTTGGATAGGAAAGAACTTCCACGTGCAAAGAAAAATTTTTGTTCGAGAAAACAAAGAAGTGACCGGTGGAGGAAGTTGGCGAGCATTCCATTTCCGCCGCATGGCGAGCCTTCGCCATGCGCGAGTTCCGCGTATCAGCCTGGCGAGAGCGATTCCGCGATTTTCATTGATTGTCAAACAGGGCCTGCTGCGCCTAAGCTGGCGTCGTGACGTCCAGTGTCAGGCTGACCGGCAATAGCGGCCTGTGGCAAGAACACGGGTAAAAACACGCCCCTGGCCGCTGCGAACTTCAAACTGAGGCGTAATTTTACAGATCACCGCGACGTTTCTCGTAGAGATCCCAGGAGAGTTCCACAAAAGCCAGAAGAACATCGTCCCGGCTCCACCCCGCCGCGACCGCTGCCTGGACGATTTCATGGATGAAAGGCAGCAGCTGGCCCTGGCATTCGGCCGACACGTCGCCGTCCCCCACGGGAGGCCCCTTGAAGTTGAATGTCATCATTCGGCGCTCCCCCTCGGCTCCGATCAAAGTGTTATATCGCTAATTTCATTCCTCTTGATATACAATAGATGTGGCACCAAAGTACAGGAAGCCTTGGAGTATCAAAACAGCTCAGGACGATGCCGGATCGCGCCAGTTCTATGCTTTACCCAAGGTCAGGGAGGGCTTTGCACGACGACATTCTATCGGAGCTTGGTCGGCTCACTCTCTGACGTGAAGGATGGTATTCTTCAGTCGAACCGCATACCGTTGGCAGCCCTGCAAGCCCCGTCAACATCACGCGTGCCATCGCAATGGCGCCAGGGAAGGCATCCCTTCTATCGCGCTGCCCGGTTTGCCTCCGTCGAGTTGCTGCAGCAGGATTCGTTCGGCCAGGCGTCCCACCTCGTGCGGGCTCTGGCGTCGCCGCCTGGCCGACCTCGGTTCAAATCCTTGGCCAGCGATACCACGCCATCGCGCTGCGAGGCATGAGCTGATGCATTGCCTTCTGCAATCGCTCGCTGGATAGTCCCGGCAATGTTCGAGACTATTGCGACTCACGGGACCACAATCCTGGCGATCATCTCAGTGGCGATGGCAACCGTCGGCATCGCCCACGCCGTCATGACCAAGGAAGACGTCCGCGCTGCCACCGGCTGGGTCGGCGTGATGGTGCTGTCGCCGATCCTCGGCGTGCTGATCTATGCCGTCGCCGGCATAAACCGCATCCGTCGTGCCACCATCAGCGCACAGCGCCCGCTTGCCGGCGATGCGGTGTCGGCCAAGCATGAGCGCGACCTCGTCGCCGAGGAGGCACTGATCGTCGAGCGCTACGGACAGCGCTTCACGGGTCTTAGAACGCTCGGCGACCGGGTGGCGAGACGCACGCTCAACCCGGGAAATGCAATCGACGTGTTGGAGACGGGCGACGAGGCCTACACCGCCATGTGCGCGGCGATCGATGGCGCCGAGCGCAGTGTCCTGCTCGAGACCTATATTTTCGACAATGACGCCGTCGGCCTGCTCTTCGTCGAATCGCTGGCCAATGCCGTCCGGCGCGGCGTCACCGTTCGCGTGCTGATCGATGCCGTCGGCGCCCGCTACTCGGTCCCCAGCATTTTGGGGCACCTGCGCGACGCAAAGATTCCCGCCGATCTCTTCAACGGCAACATCGTCATGGGCCTGCGGCTGCCCTACGCCAACCTCAGGACCCACCGGAAGATCCTGGTGGTCGACGGCACGGTTGCCTTTACCGGCGGCATGAACATCCGCAAGGGTTTTTCCGCGGAGTTCGCTGGCTCGAAGAGCGCCAGGGACACGCATTTCCGGGTAACCGGCCCAGTCGTCGCCGACCTCTTCTCGGTCGCCGCCGAGGACTGGCGTTTTGTCACCAAAGAGGCGTTGAAGGGCGATGCATGGCGCATAGCGTCACTGTCGCCGGCGCCCGGCGTCCCGATGCTGGTGCGAGCGGTCGCTTCCGGCCCGGACGCCAGCAACGAGACCAACCACAAGCTGCTGATCGGCGCGTTTTCCGTCGCGCGCAAGTCGATCCGCCTGATGTCGCCCTATTTCCTGCCCGACCGCGAATTGGTCAGCGCGCTGATCACCGCCGCCCGGCGCGGCGTCGAAATCGACATCGTCGTGCCGGCGGTGAACAACCTTTTCCTCGTCGATCGCGCCATGACCGCGCAATTCGATCAGGTGCTGAAGCACTATTGCCGCGTCTGGCGCACCGAAGGGCCGTTCGACCATTCGAAGCTGCTGTCGATCGACGGCGCATGGGCCTATATCGGGTCGTCCAACCTCGATGCCCGGTCGTTGCGGCTCAACTTCGAGATCGACCTGGAAATCCTCGACGCAGGCTTTGCGCGTGAGATCGAAGCGCGGATCGGATCGGCAATGACCTCCGCCGTGCCGGTGACGCTCGATGCCTTGCGCGCCCGGCCGTTCCTCATCAGGCTGTTCGACCGGGTCCTTTGGCTTGGTTCACCCTATCTCTAGATGGGTTTGCCCTATCTTTAACAAAACGACGTGTTTGCCAGATAGTTTGACGCCGATCATGGAACACAGACCGAAAGACTCTATTTGATGTGCATGATGAAAGCGGCTGAAATGGCGGGCACGCGATGCGGATGAACGGACGCAGCCTGCCAGCAAGCATGCTTTTGTCCATCCGCGACCGTCGGATGCAGAAGGCAAACGCCGCCGCGCACAAGACGACCGGCACCACCGGCACGTTGGTCGCCTCCTACAACGTCCACAAATGCATCGGCGTCGACCGCAAATTCGATCCCGAGCGCACCAGCCGCGTCATCCGCGAAATCGATCCCGATGTCATCGCTTTGCAGGAAGCCGATAATCGTTTCGGCGACCGTGACGGGCTTCTCGACCTGCCCCGGCTCGAACGGGAAACCGGCCTTGTCCCCGTGCCGATTTCGGCTACCGGCAAGGGCCATGGCTGGCATGGCAATGTCCTGCTGTTCAAGAAGGGAGTGGTTCGCGACGTGCATCAGATCAAGCTTCCGGGGCTGGAGCCGCGCGGTGCCGTCGTGGCGGAGATCGAGATGGATGGAAGCCAGACTTTGCGCGTCATCGCCGCTCATCTCGGCCTGTTGCGCCACTCGCGTTCCCAGCAGGCACGTGTCGTGCTCGATCTCATGAACAGCCCGGACGAAAAGCCGACCTTACTGCTTGGCGACCTGAACGAATGGCGGCTCGGCAACCGCTCGGCGCTCAACACGCTGCATGCGACGTTCGGTCCGCAGCCGCCGGCGGTTCCCACCTTCCCGTCAAACCTGCCGCTGCTGGCTCTCGACCGGATCATGACCAATCGGCACGGAATGATCGCGGCGGTGGAGGCGCACGATACGCCGCTTTCGCGCGTTGCCTCCGACCATCTGCCGCTCACGGCGCTTGTTCGCCTTGATCGTATGGCCGCCGCTGATAACGCCATGATGTCTCCGGCGTAGCAAAGCGTGTAGATTTGACAGGGAACGCCCGGTTCTTCCATGAGTTTATAGGTCGAGTTCATACGTTTTGGACAGGCAGGAGGATGGGATGAAAAAACTGATTTTGGCTTCCATGTTGGCATTTGCCGCGACAGCGGCAGTGACTGCACCAACGCGAGCCGCAAGCGTGACTATCCAGTCCGACGACGGCAACCGATATTCATCGGACGATGATTCCGACAGCGGAATTGTTATTCGCCGTCACCACAATCGACATTATGACAACCAGTATGATGACGACCAGAGCGTCCAGTACGACAGTGATAGCGACTACCGGGATCGCGCATACCGGCGCCACCACCGGCACCATCGCTGCCACGTCGAAACGGTCGTGCATTGGCGCCACCACCACAAGGTGGTTGAAGACGTTCGCGTCTGCGGCTGATCTCGTGCGGCGAATGCCATGACGCGCATGGCTGCGGTCTAATTGATGGACATGGCTATGCCGCATTGCACAATTTGACGGCCATGCCCACAATGCAGGCATGATCCGCCCCGCTCTAGCCGTCCTGGTGATCGATGAAAATCGCATCCGCGCCTCGATAATCGAGGCCGGCCTGCGCGAGGCCGGCCATCAGCAGGTCACCGTCATCCACGATGTCACCGGCATTGCGCGGCGGATCGCCGAGATCGAGCCTGACGTCATCGTCATCGACCTCGAAAACCCCAACCGCGACATGCTGGAAAACATGTTCCAGCTGTCGCGCGCCGTGAAGCGCCCGATCGCCATGTTCGTCGACCGCTCCGACCAAGCCTCGATCGAGGCCGCGGTCGATGCCGGCGTTTCGGCCTATGTCGTCGACGGCCTGCGGCAAGAACGCGTCAAGCCAATCCTCGACATGGCCGTCAGCCGCTTCAACGCCTTCTCGCGCATGGCGCGCGAACTGGAAGAGGCGCGCAGCGAGCTGGAGAGCCGCAAGGTGATCGACCGTGCCAAGGGCATCCTGATGAAGTCGCGCGGGCTGACGGAAGAAGCCGCCTACACGCTGCTGCGCAAGACCGCGATGAACCAGAACCGCAAGATCGGCGACATCGCCCAGAGCCTGGTGACTGCCGCCGGGCTGCTGGGACCGGCGGAGGACGAATGACGATGGGCGCCGAGCACCAGATCACCGCCGGCTTCATGCCGCTTTTCGACAGCGCCGTGCTGGTCGCCGCCGGCGAGCTTGGCTTCGCCAGGCGCGAAGGCATCGACCTGACGCTGCATCGCGAGACCTCCTGGGCCAATATCCGGGACCGCATCGCTATCGGCCACTTCCATCTCGCGCATATGCTGGGACCGATGCCGCTCGCCTGCAATCTCGGGCTGACGCCGCTCGCTTCCGAGACCATCGTGCCGTTCTCGCTCGGGCTCGGCGGCAATTGCGTCACCATCTCCAACGCGGTGTGGGAGGGCATGGCGGCGCACGGCGCGGCGCCCGATCTCGATCCGGCGCGCGCGGGTGCGGCACTTGGCGCGCTTATCCGCGAACGCGCGGCCGCTGGCCACGATCCGCTGCGCTTTGCAGTCGTGCACCCGCATTCGGGGCATAATTACGAACTGCGCTACTGGCTGGCCGCTTGCGGCATCGATCCCCAGCGCGAGATCGAGATCGTCATCGTGCCGCCGCCGTTCATGGCCGACGCGCTGGCCGCGGGCCGCATCGACGGCTATTGCGTCGGCGAGCCCTGGAACAGTGCCGCGGTGGCGGCCGGCACCGGCCATATCGTCACCGTCAAGGCGTTGTTGTGGCGCAACAGCCCGGAGAAGGTGGTCGGCGTGCGCAAAGCCTGGGCCGAGCAGTCCCCCGAAGCCCTGGCGGCGCTCTTGCGCGCACTGCATTATTCGGCGCGCTGGTGCCAGGATCCGGCGAACCGCGCCGAATTGGCCGATGTGATGGCCAAAGCTGGTTTCCTCGGCCTGCCGCCGGCTGTCCAGATGCCGATCCTCACCGGCCATCTCCAGTTGGGTGGCGGGGCGGACCTGGATATCGAAGACTTCTTCGTGCCCTTCGACAAGGCGGCGAACTTCCCGTGGAAGAGCCATGCCTTGTGGTTCTACACGCAGATGGTGCGCTGGGGGCATGTCGCGCACACGCCCGACAATCTCGCCATTGCCCGCGACTGCTACCGTCCCGACCTCTACCGTTCGGCGCTGAAGCCGCTGGGCGTGGCGCTGCCGGGCGCCAATTCGAAGGTCGAGGGCGCGCTCAAGGCCGCAACCGCGGTCGGCGCGACCGGGGCGGGCCTGGTGCTTGGCCCCGACGGTTTCTTTGACGGCCAGATCTTCGATCCGGACCAGATCGAAGCGTATGTCGAGAAGCAGAAATCGGCCCGCGCGAAAGCTTGATCGTTTCCGCGCCATTCTTGTGCATTGCACAAAAATTGTGCGCGCGATTGCTCTACTGAACAATCTTTGGTCTGCTCGCCATAGCGCCTGACGCGTCGACGACCGGCGTTTATCAATGATTTCATTGATATTTTTCCCTCATCGTCAAACTGGCATGGTTCCTGCTTTGAAATAATCAGGCCCTTCGCGGGTCACGGAACAGGCGTCCAATGGCGGGCGCCACAGGCAAAGCTGCCGCTCAGGTCAAGACGCGATCCGGATTCCCGGACGCGACGACCTGGCCGGCGGCTTTTTTGTTTTGGGTCAATCGACGGCGCGGATCGCGTTCAACCGGAGACGACGATGAAGAAGACAATGAAGAAATTAATCGGCACCGGCACATCGCTCGGGGATGTGACACGTCGTGATTTTCTGGTCAGCAGCGCGATGACGGCCGGCCTGTTCGTGGCCGCCCGCAAGCTCTTTCCGTCCGGCGCCCATGCCGCTACCTCCGCCCCGGAAGTCACTGGCGCCAAGCTCGGCTTCATCGCGCTGACCGATGCCGCACCGTTGATGGTCGCCAAGGAGAAGGGGCTGTTCGCGAAATTCGGCATGCCCGATGTCGAGGTGCTGAAACAGGCCTCGTGGGGCGCGACGCGCGACAATCTGATGCTCGGCGGCGCCGCCAACGGCATCGACGGCGCCCATATACTGACGCCGCTGCCCTATCTCATGCACACCGGCAAGGTGACCCAGAACAACCAGCCGATGCCGATGGCGATCGTGGCGCGGCTCAACTACGACTGCCAGGGCATTTCGGTGGCGCAAGAATATGCCGCCACCGGCGTCGGCCTCGATGCCTCGAAGCTGAAGGACGTCTTCGCGGCCAAGAAGGCGGCCGGCAAGGACATCAAGGCCGCCATGACCTTCCCGGGCGGCACCCATGATTTGTGGCTGCGCTACTGGCTCGCCGCCGGCGGCATCGATCCCGACAAGGACGTCTCGACCATCGTCGTGCCGCCACCGCAGATGGTGGCCAACATGAAGGTCGGGAACATGGACGTGTTCTGCGTCGGCGAGCCGTGGAACGAGCAGCTCGTCCACCAGGGCGTGGGCTTCACCGCCGCCACGACGGGCGAGTTGTGGAAGGGCCATCCGGAAAAGGCGCTCGGCCTGCGCGCCGAGTTCATCGACAAGTACCCGAACGCCACCAAGGCGATCCTGATGGCCGTCATGGAAGCCCAGCAATGGTGCGAGGCCACGGAGAACAAGGACGAGATGGCCGCCATCATCGGCAAACGGCAATGGATGAACGTGCCGGTCGCCGACATCATCGGCCGCCTCAAGGGCGACATCAACTACGGCAATGGCCGCGTCGCCACCGGCACCGATCTCTACATGAAGTTCTGGAAGGGCGGCGTCTCCTATCCCTTCAAGAGCCATGACAGCTGGTTCCTCGCCGAGAACATACGCTGGGGCAAATTCGCGCCGACCACCGACATCAAAGTGCTGGTCGACCAGGTCAACCGCGAGGATCTGTGGCGCGAGGCGGCCAAGGATCTCGGCATTGCCGCCGCCGATATCCCGGCGTCCTCCTCGCGCGGTGTCGAGACCTTCTTCGACGGCAAAGTCTTCGACCCGGCCAACCCGTCAGCCTATCTCGACAGCCTCAAGATCAAGGCTTCGGCCTGACCAGCGCAAACGGCGCGTTGCGCCGTTGTCGTCCCCAGCGCAACGGCACCGTTCGTGCCGTCGCACCTGGCCCTCACCATCTGCCCACGGAGTTTTTCCCAGACATGTCTATCCAGACGATCGAGGACACCAAGGTGAAGGCCTTTCCCGCCAAGCCGGCCGAAGTCATCGCCTTCACGGTCAAGGCACGACGCCGCTTCGATCCGGTCGCGATCGTCGGAAAGCTGGCGAGCACCCTGGTGCCGCCGGTCGTTGTCATCGCTTTGATGCTCGTCGTCTGGCAAATCGCCTGCTCGTCGCCGACATCGAGCCTGCCGCCGCCCAGCCAAGTGTGGAACGAGGCCTACGACCTCATCGCGCATCCGTTCTTCAACAACGGCCCGCAGGATATCGGGCTGGCCTGGCGGGTGCTGATCTCGCTGCAGCGTGTTGCCATCGGCTTCGGCATGGCGGCGGTCGTCGGCGTTGCGCTTGGCGCGCTGGTCGGCCAGTCGATCTGGGCGATGCGCGGCCTCGATCCGGTGTTCCAGATCCTGCGCACCGTGCCGCCGCTCGCCTGGCTGCCGCTGTCGCTGGCCGCGTTCCGCGATTCCAGCCCGTCGGCGCTGTTCGTCATCTTCATCACCTCGATCTGGCCGATCATCATCAACACCGCCGTCGGCGTGCGCAACATCCCGCAGGATTACCGCAACGTCGCCCGCATCCTGCGGCTCAACCCGCTCGAATTCTTCATCAAGATCATGGTGCCGGCCGCGGCACCCTACATCTTCACCGGCCTCAGGATCGGCATCGGCCTGTCGTGGCTCGCCATCGTGGCCGCCGAAATGCTGACGGGCGGCGTCGGCATCGGCTTCTTCATCTGGGACGCGTGGAACTCGTCGCGGCTGCCCGACATCATCGTCGCGCTCGCCTATATCGGCGTCACCGGCTTCTGCCTCGACCGTCTGGTCGCCGCGGTCGGCGTCTTCGTCACCCGCGGCACGACGGCAAAGTGAGGAGAGCGTGATGACCGCCTACCTGAAACTCGACCATATCGACAAATCCTTCGCCCGCGGCGGCCAGGTCAGCGAGGTCCTGAAGGACATCCGGCTGACCATCGACAAGGGCGAATTCGTCTCCATCATCGGTCACTCAGGCTGTGGCAAGTCGACCTTGCTCAACCTGATCGCCGGGCTGACCACTGTGTCCGCTGGTGCCGTGCTGCTCGAGAACAAGGAGGTCGACAGCCCCGGACCCGAGCGCGCCGTGGTGTTCCAGAACCACAGTCTTTTGCCGTGGCTGACGGTCTACGAGAACATCAACTTGGCGGTGTCGAAAGTCTTTGGCCGTTCCAAGAGCAAGGCCGAGCGGCATGACTGGATCATGCGCAATCTCGACCTCGTGCAGATGGCGCATGCCAGGGACAAGCGGCCGGCGGAAATCTCGGGCGGCATGAAGCAGCGCGTCGGCATCGCGCGCGCGCTGGCCATGGAGCCGAAGATCCTGCTGCTCGACGAGCCGTTCGGCGCGCTCGACGCGTTGACGCGCGCCCATCTGCAGGACGCGGTGATGGACATCCATTCCAGGCTCGGCTCGACGACGATCATGATCACCCATGATGTCGATGAGGCGGTGCTGCTCTCCGACCGCATCGTCATGATGACCAACGGCCCGGCCGCGACCATCGGCGAGGTTCTTCCCGTGCCGCTGGCCCGCCCCCGCCGGCGCATCGAACTCGCCTCGGATCGCACCTTCCTGCGCTGCCGCGAGGCGGTGCTGAAATTCCTCTACGAACGCCACCGCTTCGTCGAAGCCGCGGAGTAGACCAATGACCGAAAAACTCGTCATCATCGGCAACGGCATGGCCCCTGGGCGCATGCTGGAGCACCTGTTGGAGCAAGCGCCGGGCCGCTACCAGGTCACCATCTTCAACGCCGAGCCCAGGGTGAACTACGATCGCATCATGCTGTCGCCGGTGCTGTCCGGTGAAAAGGCGTATGAGGAAATCATCATCCATGGCGATGGCTGGTACATCGCCAACGACATCACGCTGTACAAGGGCCACAAGATCGTCGCTATCGATCGGGCAGCGAAGACCGTCACCTCGGACCACGGCGTCACCGAACCCTACGACAAACTGGTCATCGCCACCGGCTCGGTGCCGTTCATCATCCCGGTCCCGGGCCACAATCTGCCCGGCGTGCTGACCTATCGCGACCTCGACGACGTCCAGGCGATGATGCTTGCCGCCCAGTCCAGGTCCAAGGCCGTGGTTATCGGCGGCGGCCTGCTTGGGCTCGAGGCCGCGGCCGGCCTGAGCGCGCAGGGCATGGACGTCACCGTGCTGCACGTCATGCCGACGCTGATGGAGCGCCAGCTCGATCCGGCCGCCGGCTATCTCCTGCAGCGCGCGGTCGAAGAACGCGGCATCAAGGTCGTCACCAAGGCCAACACCCAGGCAATCACCGGCAACGGCAAGGTCGAGCAAGTCGAACTCGCCGACGGCACCGTCATCCCGGCGACTTTGGTGGTGATGGCGGTCGGCATCCGGCCCAATGCGGCGCTGGCCAAGGAGGCGGGCATTGCCGTCAATCGCGGCATCGTCGTCGACGCCGGCATGCGCAGCAACGACCCCGACATCTTCGCGCTCGGTGAATGCGCCGAGGTCAACGGCATGGTCTATGGGCTGGTGGCGCCGCTCTACGAGATGGCGCGCGTTGCCGCGAGCCAGCTCGCCGGCGACGAGGCCGCTGCCTTCGTCCACATGGACACGCCAACCAAGCTCAAGGTTACCGGCATTGACCTGTTCTCGCTCGGCGATTTCGCCGAAGGCGAGGATCGCCAGGAGATCGTGCTGCGCGACGCCGCCGCCGGCGTCTACAAGCGGCTGGTGCTCAAGGACGACCGCATCATCGGCACCGTGCTTTATGGCGAGACGGCGGACGGCGCCTGGTTCAACGACCTCAAGAAGAAACAGACCGACATATCGCAAATGCGCGATACGTTGATCTTCGGCCAGTCCTACCAGGGGGGTGCCCCGCTGGACCCTATGGCGGCCGTTGCAGCCTTGCCGGATGATGCGGAAATCTGCGGCTGCAACGGCGTCTGCAAGGGCAAGATCACCAGTACGATCACAGCCAAGGGCCTGACCTCGCTCGACGACGTCAGGGCTCACACCAAAGCGTCGGCCTCCTGCGGCTCCTGCACCGGGCTGGTCGAGAAGCTGATGGTGCTGACCATTGGCGACAACTACAACCCGGCCGCCGTACAGCCGATGTGCGGCTGCACCACGCTCGGCCATGACGAGGTGCGCCGGCTGATCAAGGCCAAGGGGCTGAAGACCATTCCCGCCGTCATGCAGGAACTGGAGTGGACGACCTCCTGCGGCTGCGCCAAATGCCGGCCCGCGCTCAACTACTACCTCGTCTGCGATTGGCCGGACGAGTACGCCGACGACTATCAATCGCGTTTCATTAACGAGCGCGTCCACGCCAACATCCAGAAGGACGGCACCTATTCGGTGGTGCCGCGCATGTGGGGCGGCGTGACCAATGCGGCCGAGCTGCGCGCCATCGCCGATGTCGTCGACAAGTTCGAGATCCCGATGGTCAAGGTCACTGGCGGCCAGCGCATCGACATGCTGGGCATCCGCAAGGAGGACCTGCCGGCGGTGTGGGCCGATCTCGGCCAGGCCGGCTTCGTTTCCGGCCACGCCTACGCCAAGGGCCTGCGCACGGTGAAGACCTGCGTCGGTTCCGACTGGTGCCGCTTCGGCACGCAGGATTCGACGGGCCTCGGCATCCGCATCGAGAAATTCATGTGGGGCTCGTGGACCCCGGCCAAGGTCAAGATGGCGGTGTCGGGCTGCCCCCGCAACTGCGCCGAGGCGACCTGCAAGGATGTCGGCGTCATCTGCGTCGACAGTGGCTACGAGATCCATTTCGCCGGTGCCGCCGGCCTCGACATCAAGGGCACCGAAGTGCTCGGCCTCGTGAAGACGGAAGACGAGGCGCTGGAGCATATCGTGGCGCTGACGCAGATGTACCGCGAGCAGGGCCGCTATCTCGAGCGCATCTACAAATGGGCCAAGCGCATCGGCATCCCCGAGATCAAGCGCCAGATCATGGACGATGCGGACAAGCGCAAGGCCTATTACGAGCGCTTCGTCTTCTCGCAGAGATCCGCCCAGGTCGATCCCTGGTCGGAGCGCGTTTCGGGTAAGGACAAGCACGAATTCCGGCCGATGGCTTCGGTCGGGTTTGCCGAGGCGGCGGAGTGATGGAGATGTTTGCGCGAGGCGCAATCCTACCAAGCAAAGGCAGCGCAATGAACTGGATCGCAATAGGCACCCTTTCCGACATCCCGCGCCGTGGCGCGCGCTGCGTTGCCACGCCTGAAGGCAAGGTCGCTGTCTTCCGCACCGCCGACGACCAGGTCTATGCCATCGATGACCATTGCCCGCACAAAGGCGGGCCGCTTAGCCAGGGCATCGTCCATGGCGCCGCGGTGACCTGCCCTCTGCACAATTGGGTGATCTCGCTGGAGACGGGCAAGGCGCTCGGCGCCGACGAGGGCGCGGTCCGCACCATCCCGGTGAAACGGGAAGGCGAACATCTGTTCATCGCGCTGGAAGCGCTGGCCAGCCGCGCGGCCTGAACATGGACATTGAAGCAGCGCGCGAGGTGAGGACCACCTGCCCCTATTGCGGGGTAGGCTGCGGCGTGCTGGCGAAGGTTGCCGCGGACGGGCAAGTGTCCGTCCGCGGCGACCCCGACCATCCCGCGAATTTCGGCAGGCTCTGTTCGAAAGGTTCGGCTTTGGCCGAAACCATCGACCTCGACGGCAGGCTGCTTCATCCTGAAATCCACGGCAGCCGCGCCGGCTGGGACGAGGCGCTCGACCTTGTCGCGTCGACCTTCTCGCAAACCATCGCCGAGCACGGACCGGATGCGGTCGCCTTCTACGTCTCCGGCCAGTTGCTGACCGAGGACTATTACCTCGCCAACAAGCTGATGAAGGGTTTTGTCGGCTCGGCCAACATCGACACCAATTCGCGGCTCTGCATGGCCTCGTCGGTCGCCGGCCACCGCCGCGCCTTCGGCTCCGACACCGTGCCGGGGAACTACGACGATCTCGAGCTTGCCGACCTGATCGTGCTGGTCGGCTCCAACCTCGCCTGGTGCCATCCCGTCCTCTACCAGCGCATCGCCGCGGCCCGCGAAAAGCGGCCGGACATGAAGATCGTGCTGGTCGACCCGCGCCGCACCATGACATCGGACATTGCCGACATGCACCTGGCGATCGCGCCGGACGGCGACGTCGCCTTGTTCACCGGTCTGCTCGCCTGGCTCGGCCAGCACAATGCGCTGGACCGCGGCTATATCACCGCGCACACCACCGGCTTCGGACAAGCGCTTTTCGCCGCCTCGGCGCTCGATCTGGCGGGCGTTGCCGCAGCGACGGGCCTCGGCGAAGACGAGCTTGTCCGTTTCTACAGCCTGTTTGCCGCGACCGCCAAGACGGTGACCGTCTACAGCCAGGGCGTGAACCAGTCGTCCTCCGGCACCGACAAAGTCAACGCCATCATCAACTGTCATCTCGCCACCGGCCGCATCGGCAGGCCGGGCGCCGGACCATTTTCGGTGACCGGCCAGCCCAACGCCATGGGCGGCCGCGAGGTCGGCGGCATGGCCAACATGCTCGCCGCCCATATGGAGATCGAGAACCCCGAACACCGTGACCGCGTGCGGCGCTTCTGGAATGCACCTGCTGTCGCGCAAAAGCCTGGCCTGAAGGCGGTCGAGATGTTTCAAGGCGTGGCCGACGGGCGCATCAAGGCGCTGTGGATCATAGCCACCAACCCGGTCGATTCGATGCCGGACGCCGATGCCGTCGAGGCCGCGATCAAGGCTTGCCCGTTCGTCGTGGTCTCCGACGTGCTGGTGAGCACCGACACCGTCCGCCACGCCCATGTCCGGCTGCCGGCCGCCGCCTGGGGCGAGAAGGACGGCACTGTCACCAATTCCGAGCGCCGCATCTCGCGCCAGCGCGCGTTTCTCAGCCTGCCCGGCGAAGCGCGGCCCGACTGGTGGATCATTGCCGAGGTGGCGCGTCGGATGGGATTTGGCGAAGCGTTTGCGCATGAGACGCCGGCGGCGGTTTTTGGCGAGCATGCCGCGCTGTCGGGCTTCGAGAACGATGGCGCGCGGGATTTCGATATTGGTGCTTGTGGCTCAATTGATGCAAAGGCCTACGAGGACTTGGCGCCTTTCCAGTGGCCAGCGCCGAGCCCAGGCACCCCCCTCTGGCCTGCCGGCCATCTCCCCCGCAAGGGGGGAGATCACCTATTGTCGCGGCCTTCGCCAATCACCAGCGACGCAGGAAACCTGCCGGCGTCGAAGCTGCCAATCTCCTCCCTTGCGGGGGAGATGTCCGGCAGGACAGAGGGGGGTGTTCAAGCTGGACCTGGCCCCTCCACCACCCGCTTCTTCGCCAACGGCAATTTCTATACCCCCGACCGCAAGGCGCGCTTCATCGCCATCCGCGCCACCACGGAAATCCGCACCACACCTGACTTCCCACTCGTCCTCAACACCGGCCGGATCCGCGACCATTGGCACACGATGACGCGCACCGGCAAAAGCCCGCGTCTGTCCCAGCACATCGCCGAGCCCTTCGTCGAAATCCATCCGGCGGATGCAGAACACCATGGCATTGGCGATGCCGACATCGTGCGCATCTCCAGCCCGCGTGGCGAAGTGTTCGCGCGTGCGCTGATCACGGCCCGCCAGCGCCGTGGCAGCCTCTTCGCGCCGATGCACTGGACCGATCAGTTCGCCGCCAAAGGACGGCTCGACACGCTTACCGCGCCGCTCACCGATCCAATCTCGGGCCAGCCGGCGCTGAAACACGTCGCGGCCCATATTGAGAAATTTGCGGCCAGGGCCTTTGGTTTCGCGGTGACGCGGCAACATCCCCAGGCAATAGCCGCTCCCTATTGGGCGGCAGCCCGCTGCAAGGGTGGGTGGCGGGTCGAGCTTGCTTTCGCCGGGGCCGAGGTCGATTGGACGGGCTTTGCCCGGTCACTGTTTGGTCTGGAGCCGCGAGCAGAAATGCTTGCCTATCACGACCGCGAGGCCGGCCAGCATCGCATTGCCGCTTTTGATGGCGAGCACCTCGCCGGCGCCTTGTTCGTCGCGCCCGGTCCGGTCGCTGTGTCGCGCGTCTGGGCGGCTGAACAGTTGGAAATATCCCACGCCGGCCAACGCGAACGCTTCCGCATCGTCGCCGGTCGTGCCGGCGCCGAACGGCCCGATGCCGGCGCGACCGTCTGCTCCTGCTTCACCGTCGGCGTCAACCAGATCGTGACCGCCGTGGCGGCCGGCTGCACGACCGTCGAAGCCATCGGCGATGTCCTGAAGGCCGGCACCAATTGCGGCTCCTGCCGGTCCGAGATCCGCGCCATCATCCTGGCCAACCGCGTCCAGGCCGCCGAATGAGCTGCGTCCAAGGCGTTTGACCGGCCGCCGATCACAATCTGTCAACTTTGCGTTCCTTGCCCTCTAACGAGTTGGAACGCCCTCTATATGGATTGCAGGGCCACGAACCGCCGGCGATGAGAGGATCATCGCGACGCGACGGGAGTGGATGGCCCGCGATTGGAAAGCGATACCTTTACCGCTTTTCCGCTGAAGGGAGGCGCGACCACGCGCAGTTTCACACCGAAGATCATAGCAATCGCATCGCTTCTGGCGGCGATGCCCTTTATCGAGTGCCTACGCGGTGCATCGCCACCGGGTCGAACCGAGCGGCATGTCCGTCGAGGCAAAAGTGGTCCTGGATCAGTTGCAGGGCGTCAAGCAGGGGATTGTCGAGGCAAGGGTTGCGAAAGCGATCACCCCTGAGCAGGAGCACGACCTGATGATGCAGGCCAATAGCATTCAACGCTCGGCGACCGGCAGCGACTACCGGGTCTTGCTCAGCCAGATCGAGAAGCTGGACCAGCAGCTGCAAAACGATTCGGGCGGCGGCTTCTACATCGGCGACGGCGCCGATGGCGGCTACTACCCGAACGGCTGACGCAGGCCGCCAATGAATGTGCGGCGCCTCCGGTGAACTTCGGTGGCGTCGGCTTTGGAGCCTCCAGCCCTCTGGAATCGAAACTTCAGTCATGTTGGTCTGCGGTAGCGGCCGGAGGCTTGGCGGCGTGATCTGGCTGGCGGTCTCTGCGAAGGCATTGGCCTGAACCGGCAAACATGCCGAAGCGGCCAGCAGCATCAGCCATGTTCCACGCGCCGGCGGCCCGCCAAGAACAAGCAGGTCGCCGGCATTTTTGCCAATCACGATCTTCTTTCGATAGTCCACTCAGTCACTCGCATTTCGGAGTAGAACGCGGCAAAGCTTCGCCGCCGGGCGATGTCTTATCGCTCGTCAAAACCACGGCTGGTCTGCACCCATGTCCGAAAGGCGTGCCCCGCCGCTCGGAATGACGCGGAAACTATGCCTGGCCCTGATGAAGGTCAATTCAACGGGGGGCCGTTCGGCTGACTATCATTGGGAGGGGTTTTCCAAGCCATAGCAATCAGTTAGCGACTGGACCATGCCCCATCGCCGTAGCTCCATGCCTTGGCTGGCCTGTTCTCCACAATTGGTACGTCTGGACAGAAGTGTTGAAGACTGAAAAATGGGAAACGTAACTTCGCCATGCGAGTTTGATTCAAGCATCAGGAGACCAGCGCTGAATCTGGAAGACATAGCCCGACATCCGGCCCTGCACCGCTACGTTCAAGAACAGTCGAAGGCGCTGATCCGAATCTATGAGGAGAGCCCGCGGCTGGCGTCCATTTTTGCCACGCAGCAGCGCTGGCTGATGGGTCATGCCGGCCTGGCCATGCACTTCAGGCGCGACCCTAACGACCGCCGCAAGGAACTGACCGTATCGCGCTTCATCGAGGTTGTGCACAAGAACGAGGTAGCCAGCCGCAACACGGCAGACGCTTTCATCAAGGAGATGCTGCACTACAACATCGCCGAGTATGTGGCGGGTGGAGACGGTCGCACCCATCCCCTGCAACCGACGGCGGCCACCATCGAGAGATTCACCGGCTGGGTGATCGCCCATCTGCGCACGCTTGACCATATCGACGGCGGCGACCGGCTGGCCAGATACTTGGATCGGCCCGACATGCTTGCCACGTTGCAGCCCCTGGTGGCTGACGGCCTGCTTGCCTCAAAGCCAGTGCGCGAACCCAACCAGACCTTTTCCCTGTTCATCTGGCTCAACAATGGCGGCATCGTCATGGACTGGTTGATGTCAGGCATCGATCCCGACCATGCCGACCTGGAGCGGATTCCGACCAGCGTGGTTTCGATCGGCGACTTCGCCAAATGGCTCAAGCTGTCGCGGACCCATCTCGGCCGCAAACTGCGCACCGCCGAGGAACTCGGCAGCATCGGCTGGCTCGGCCAGCGAGGCCATTCGGTGATGTGGGTATCACACGGATTCTACGAGGAATACATGACCGTCCAGGCCGCCAAGCTGGCCGTCGTCGACGATGCCTTCAAAGCCTGCTTCCCGCCATCGCAAGGCAATTGAGCAATGCCGGGCATCGAAGCAATTCCAGGGAAAGTGTGAGACGGCTTCCCTCCCACAAACCAACGAGATCGTGCGGTTCGGCGTTTTCGTGGAACGCCGGACCGCTTGCGTCACCTCTCCGGCAGGCGGATGATCCGGGCGGCATCCCCCATACGGGAGATGCACAAATCCGGCATGGCAGGTAGACGCTTTGATTGCCGCCGCCTGTGCGGCGTTGCGATCGGTGAGAAATCCGCATGAAAAGACGCTACGAAAGGCCAACGCCGGACAAGCGCGAAAGACTCTCCAGCGTTACGGCGTTGTGTACGCCCTCCACCTGTGTCGATTGATGCTCGCCGAGCACCGACACTGATCTAGGGTAAGCCCCGACTGTCTCAATCAATGTCGAACGAGACACCCTGGGCAAGCGGCAGCGCCTTGGAATAGTTCACCGTATTGGTGGCGCGCCGCATATAGGCCTTCCACGCATCGGAGCCGCTCTCGCGGCCGCCGCCGGTTTCCTTTTCGCCGCCGAAAGCACCGCCGATCTCGGCCCCCGACGTGCCGATATTGACGTTGGCGATGCCGCAGTCCGAACCGTCGACCCCGAGGAAGCGCTCGGATTCCTGCAGGTCACGGGTGAAGATCGACGACGAAAGGCCGGCGCCAACCGCGTTGTGCTCGTCGAGCACGGTATCGAAATCCGAATATCTCATCACATAAAGGATCGGCGCGAAGGTCTCTTCCGTCACCGGCGAGACCTGTTTCGGCATCTCGACCAGCGCCGGGTGCACGTAGTAGGCGTCCGGATGACCGTTCTCGAGCCGCGCCCCGCCAGTCACCTTGCCGCCATGCGACACCGCTTCCTTCAAGGCCTTCTGCATGTTGTCGAAGGCAGCCTTGTCGATCAGCGGCCCGACCAGCGAAGAGGTCTCCAGCGGGTTGCCGACCGAAACACTTTCGTATGCCTTCTTCAGACGTGGAACCAGGGCGTCATAGACGCTGTCATGCACGAACAGGCGCCGCAGCGTCGTGCAACGCTGGCCGGCGGTGCCCATCGCTCCAAAGGCAATCGCGCGCAGCGCCATGTCGAGGTCCGCCGTCGGGCAGACGATGCCGGCATTGTTGCCGCCGAGCTCCAGCACGGCGCGCGCGAAGCGCTTGGCCAGGCGCGGCCCAACGTCCCTGCCCATACGGGTCGAGCCGGTGGCCGAAACCAGCGGCACCTTGGGATGGTCGACCAGGATCTCGCCGACCGCACGATCGCCGATCAACACCGGCGCCAGCCCCTGCGGCGCGTCCGCGCCGAAGCGCTTGACGGCGCGCTTGAAGATCGCCTCGCAGGCAAGTGCGGTCAGCGGCGTCTTCTCCGACGGCTTCCACACCACCGCGTCGCCGCAGACCAGCGCCAGCGCTGCGTTCCACGACCACACCGCGACCGGGAAGTTGAAGGCCGAAATGACGCCGACGACGCCAAGCGGATGCCAGGTTTCCATCATCCGGTGGCCTGGACGCTCGGTAGCGATGGTCAAGCCGTACAATTGCCGGGACAGACCGACCGCGAAATCGCAGATGTCGATCATCTCCTGCACTTCGCCGAGGCCCTCGGACGGGATCTTGCCGACCTCGATCGACACCAGCCGGCCGAGCTCGGCCTTGTGCGCGCGTAGTTCCTCGCCAAGCAGGCGCACCAGTTCGCCTCGCTTCGGACCCGGAACCAGCCGCCAGGACTGGAATGCCTTGTGCGCGGCATCGATGGTCTTGGCCGCCTCAGTCGGCGAGATGGTCTTCAGCGCCGCGATCTCCTCGCCCGTCACCGGGCTGCGCACGATCAGGTCGCCGCCAACAAGCGCGTCCTTGGCGACACCCAGTTTCGCCAGAAGTTCGGCCGTTTCCTTCGCTATGGTCATTTTTGTCCCTTTCAGATCCCGTTGCTCCAATGGCTTCGGTCAGAGCTTCGCGCCCAGTTACCCGCCTGCCGGCTGGCATCTCGGGCACAGTCATGGCGTGGCATTACGCGTTTCAGGGGGAAATCGCCACCCCGGCATGGTCCAAGCCCAACCTGCACGATTGAGCCAGGCAGACGGAGCTCAGTTTGCCTTTTTTGCCGGCGCGCGCACGGCGCCGTCCTTCATCAAGCGGTCGATATGCATGCGGATATGGGCCGCTTCGGCCGCCGTATTGGCAAGCGCGATGGCGCGGTCGAAAGCGATGCGCGCCTCGTCGCCCCGGTCGAGCTGCATCAACAGCCCGCCCTTGAGGCCGAAGAAGTGGAAATAGCCGGAAAGCCTCGGCTCCAGCGGTTCGATCATGGCAAGGGCTGCTTCCGGGCCGCTCACCTTGGAGACCGCAACCGCGCGGTTGAGCGTCACCACCGGCGATGGCTGCATCTGTTCGAGCAGGCCGTAAAGCAGATCGATCTCCACCCAGTCGGTATCCTCGGCCTTCGTAGCCCGGGCGTGCAGCGCCGCGATCGCCGCTTGCACCTGATAGGGACCGGGCTTGCGATGGCGCAACGCCTTGTCGACCAGCGCCAGCCCTTCGTCGATCATCTTGCGGCTCCACAGGCCGCGATCCTGGTCCTCGAGCAGCACGATCTCGCCGTCTTCGTCGAAACGGGCCGGCGCGCGCGCATGCTGCAGCAAAAGCAGCGCCGTCAGCCCCATGATCTCCGGTTCGGCCTGGAACAGCCTGAGCAGCAGCCGAGCCAGCCGGATTGCCTCCTCGCAGAGCGGTGCACGGGCTGGCGCCTCGCCGCTGTTGGTCGAATAGCCTTCGTTGAAGATCAGGTAGACCATGGCCGCCACCGCAGCCAGCCGTTCCGAGCGCTCGACCGCGCCCGGTGTCTCGAACGGCACGCCGGCGTCCGCGATGCGTGCCTTGGCACGGGTGATGCGTTGTTCCATGGCGCTTTCGCCGACCAGGAAGGCGCGCGCGATCTGCTTGACGGTGAGACCGGAGACGATGCGCAGCGCGACGGCGATCTGCTGTGTCGCGGGCAAGTCAGGGTGGCAGCAGATGAACAGGAGCCGCAGGATGTCGTCGCGGTAATGCGCGCCGTCCAGCCGCTCGGCGATATCGCTTTCGGCATCCTCCAGATCGGAGATCTGGTCCTCTTCCGGCATCGGCGCCTGTTTGGCGCGCTTGCGCACCGCGTCGATGCCGCTGTTGCGGCCGACGAAGATCAGCCAGGCCGCCGGGTCGCGCGGTGGCCCGTTCTGCGGCCAGTTCTTCAACGCCCTGAGGCAGGCATCCTGGAAAGCTTCCTCCGCGGTATCGAGATCGCGGAAATAGCGCAGCAGCGCTCCCATCGCCTGCGGGCGGGCGGCACTGATCGCGGAGCTGATCCAGGCAAGTTCGGTCATACGGCAATCCTGCTGGGATTGAAGATGGAGACCGGCCGGATCTCGTAGGAACCGCCGCTCGGGTTGACCTCGGAGAGTTCGCGCGCGAATTCGACCGCCTCGTCGAGATCGGCGCAATCAAGCGTGTAGAAGCCGAGGAACTGTTCCTTGGTCTCGGCGAACGGCCCGTCGATGACGACCGATTCGCCCTTGACCTTCCGCAGCGTCGTCGCCGCCGTCGTCGGCAAAAGCCGTGCCACCGGGCCGAGCCGGCCGGCATTGGCGTATTTCTGCTGAACGTCGAGGAGATCGGTCATGACCTTGTCGTCCTGCTCCTTGCTCCAGGAGCAGACGACGTCTTCGGAGGCATAGCAGAGGATGGCATAAAGCATGGGCGGTCCTTTTCTGTATCAAAGGACGAAACAGTAAGGCCGATCCCGACATGACGTCGATAAAAAAATCCGACGGCTTTGGATTTGGCGCCGCTGGCAACCGCAATCAACCTTCATGTGCCCTCAACCATCTCAGCACGAGCGCTTCCTCCTCGTCGAGACAGTCGATGGAACGCTTGCGCCTGTTGGCTTCGGCTATTTCGGCAAGTAGGCGCCCCTGTGACCAGGCTTCGAGGACCCGCGGGTGGATATAGCATTTTCGGCAGACGGCGCGAGTGTTGCCCAACCGCTCGGCCACCTTGTCGATGACGCTGTTCATCACACGCTTTTGCTGCGCCTGGCTTTCGGGCAATTCCGTCTGCGCAAACAGCGAAGCGGCACGGATGGTGCCGCCCCATGTGCGGAAATGCTTCGAAGTGAATGCGTCGCCCGCGGCCTGCCGGATATAGAGGTTGATGTCCTCCGAACGGACCGGCCGTCTGTTGTCGTCCTCGTCCAGGTATTGGAACAGTTTCTGGCCAGGCAGGTCCTGCGCGCCCCGTACGATCCCGGCGATGCGGCGATCGACCAGTTTCAATTTCCATTCCTTCCCGGACTTGCCCTTGAAGGCGAACCGCAGGCTCGATCCCTTGATGTCGACATGCCGATCCCGCAATGTCGTCAGTCCGAAGCTCTTGTTGTCGCGGGCGTAGGCGGCATTGCCGACGCGTATCATCGTGTTGTCGAGCAGCCAGACGACCGCGGCGACGACGCGTTCCAGCGGCAGGCCGTGGCGGCGCAGGTCGCTGTCTATCCTGCGCCTCAATTCCGGCAGGCTTTCGGCGAAGGCGACGAGGCTCGAATATTTGGCGCTGTCGCGTTCTTCGGCCCATTGTGGATGATAGCGATACTGCTTGCGCCCCCGCTGATCCCTTCCGGTCGCCTGGATATGCCCATTGGCGTCGGGCGAGATCCAGACATCCGTCCACGCCGGCGGGATGACGATAGCCTCGATACGTGCCCTGGTGGCATCCGAGACCGGTCGCCCGTCCGGTCGCTCGTAGGAAAATCCCTTGCCTGCCTTCAGCCGGCGAATACCGGGCTCGGCATCGCTGACATAGGTCAGCGCAGCGTGCTCGGCCGAGGTTTGTGCCCCGTTCTTCGGCGCAGCGCCGCTGTCGGCCGACATGCCGCGCGATAATCCGGATCTCCGCAGCATGACGGCTCCACGCAAATACCCGTACATAAGCCGTTGGCTGACCGCTGGTTCCACCGCCGGCCGCAAAGTCGATGGTAACCGACATCCGTCGGCCGGCGAGATGCAGGGGAATCCAGAGCAATTCCAGGAAAAGTATGAAACGGTTTCCCGGGAAAAGCGCAGCGCTTTCCCTTTGGGAGTTGCGTCAAAAGAAAGAGTTAGAGGGCGCCTTGCAGCTCTATCCGTGGTGCCGACAGACGGCACCGTACGGCGAGCTTCAGCCTGTAGCGCAGGCAGCGCCAGGCTTCCGACCGCCGCTTCGGCGCGGCTGCGGCCACCGCCAGGAAGCGCGCGGCGGTGTCGAGATCGCCGCGTGCATAGTGGACGCGCGCGATCTTGAGGGCGACAAGCCCCTCCCTCGTCTTCAGTGCCGAGACTGGGATGTTGCAATCGGTGAGCGTGCGCAATTCCCGGCGCCACTCCAGGAAGCGCCGCACCGGGTTGATCGCGAAACGATCGTCGGAACGGGCCGGCGAAACCTCATAGACCATGACGGGCTGCGGGATCATGGCCAGCGACGCCTTGCTCATCAGCCGCGCCCAGAACAGCGTGTCCTCGTCATAGGCAAGGCTGACCGGAAACCGTGTTTCGCCGATCAGGCGCCGAGATGCCAGCACGCTGCCAACGGCCACCGAACGTATATCGCCTTTGACATAGGCCGAAGCGTTTGCGAGGCAGGCGTCCTGATAGCCGTTCGGCACCTTGATCTGCCGGTCCTGGCCATTCACGCGTCGGCGGTAGGCGCCAACGATCATGTCGGCTTTCGGCTGGCTCTGGGCCTGCCGCAGCAGCGCGCGCAATCCACCTTGAAGATGCAGGTCGTCGGCGTCGATCAGATATACCCAGGGATGAAGCGCCTGCGCCAGCGCCCCGTTGCGGGCGCCACCGGCATCGCGGCAGTCGGCCGGCAACACGCGTAGCGGCAGCGACAGTTGCGCCGCCGCCCGCCTTGCGACCGCCGCCGTGTCGTCCGTCGATGCGTCGTCGACCAGCAGGATCTCGCCGATGACCTCGGCCTCGCCCCGCAGCGACGCCAACGTTGTCCCAATGGTAGCCGACGCGTTGTGGGCAGGAATGACGACGCTGACCGCTTTCAATTACAAAATCCCGCGCCTGCGCGCTCTAGCAGTATAATGGCTGTGCCCTCGAAACGAACATAGAATAGCGGCCCCTTCGATGTTTGAGAAGCCGCTTCATCCACCGCATTTGCAGCGACAGGGTGCGCCTCCTGTTTCGGTCCGCCTCACGCCTTTTCAAGGGCGACCGGAATGACGTCGACAGCCTGCTCGCCGACCTGCCCGCCGGTGGTCTTCAACACACCGACGATCGGTGCCACGTCCGAATAATCGCGGCCGAAGCCGACCGTGATATGGTCGTTGCTGGCCCGCATGCCGTTGGTCGGGTCGAACTCCTGCCAGCCGGCGTCGCGCCCGCACCACACCTTGACCCAGGCGTGCATGGCATCGGCGCCTTCCAGCCGCGGCTTCCCCTTCGGTGGAATGGTGCGCAGGAAGCCGCTGACATAGCCGGCCGGAATGCCGAGCCCGCGCAGTCCGGCGATCATGATGTGCGAAAAATCCTGGCAAACGCCGCGCTTCAACCGGAAAGCATCGCTGGCCCGGGTCCGCACCGTGGTCGCCTCGCCATCATAGGTGAAATCGCGATGGATGCGGTTGCACAGGGTCATCGCAGTACCGGCGGCCGAATTGCTGACGCTGTCCTGCGCATAGGCGGTGATCGCGGCATCGATGCCCGCATGGCTGCTGGCAGTCAGAAAGTGATGCGGCGAGGCAGACGCCAACGACCGCACCACGGCGAGTTCCTGCCTGAGCCGGCCGATATCGGGCGACACATCGAGCCCCGGCTCGGGCCGCGACACCGAGACGCGTGCGCTCATCCTGATGTCGAGCGCGTCATGCGCGTCGCGAAAGGCGATCGAGGTAACGCTGTTGCCGAAGAAGTCAGAGAAATCCGACCGTTCGTTGGGCGCCGGCGCAAAGGACAGGGATGCCGCAATGACGCGCTGCACGCCGGAAATCGTCGACGGCAGAACACGGATCTGATGACGGCCGCCGCCGGCCGCGGCTGCGTAGTCGTAATGGAGATGAAGCCTGATGTCGTAAAGCATGCGCCACTTTTCTTGTCTTGGCTCGGGTTCCGGTCGCAAAACCGTGCGATCCGGGCCTAGCCGAAATAGGCCTTCGAAAGGCTGCTGTAGAGGCCGCCTATCTCGCTGGCGAGATCGTCCAGAGCCTTTGCCGTCATGTCCGACGGCTCCTTGATGGCGATGGCCGTGTTGAGCTGCAGGATCTCCTTCGCCGCCGGCGACATGTGTCCCTCGCCGCCGACCGAGGGCAACAGGCCGATCTCGGCCTTCAGCCTTTCGAGCTGGAACAGGATCGAGCGCGGATTGAGCGGATCGAGCGCCAGAAGATCGATCACCGTACGACGGCCAGCCTGCACCGGATATTGCCGGCGATGGGTCATCACGCTGTCGCCGATCTCCAACATCATGTCGAGCGCGCCGTCCGGCGCCTTGGTGCTGGTCAGCCGGGCGAGCGTGCGGGCGATCTGGATGCCGCGCTCCAGCCGCCGGCCGATCTCGAGGAAGCGCCAGCCGGCGAAGCGGTACATGTTCTCGTGCAGCAGGCCGGAGAAGCCGGCAAGCTTGCGCAGGATGACGGTCATTGCCCGCGTCGCGTCGTCGCCCGGCGACACCGTCGTTGCGAACTGATGGATGGTCTTCGACAGGTCCTTGAGCGCCAGCCAGCCATCCGGCGAGAAGCGGTCGCGGATCTGCCCGGCGCTATAGACGGCGCTGTCCAGCGTGCCGATCAGTCCCGACGGTATAGCCGTTTCGACGTCGATGCCGAACGGTTCGAGATAATCCCTGATGTCGGCCAGCAGCGGCATGTCCGGATCGGATGTTTCGGCAAGCCGCACGTGATAGGCGCGCAGGATGCGCACCGTGTCTTCCGAGCGTTCGATGTAGCGGCCGAGCCAGGTCAGGTTTTCCGCAGCGCGGCTGGGCAGGCTGCCTGGCCTGGTGCGGTTGAAGCTGTCGCCCTCCTGCGGCAGCAACGTTTCGCGCTCCACCGGCCGGTCGCTGACCACCCAGACGTCGGCCGCCTGGCCGCCGCGCTGCATGGCAATCGCCGTCGGGTCGAGCGACAGGCCGACGCGGGCAAAACCGCCCGGCATGACCGTCCAGCCCTCGGGCGTGCGCGCCAGATAGACGCGCAGGCTCGCCGGCCGCGGCTCCAGCCAGCCGCCGACATAGACTGGCGTCGTCGAAAGCGTCACCGCTTCCTGGCCGACGAAGGCGGCGCCCTCGCGTTCGATGTGCGCCACCAGCTCCGCCCGCTCGCCGGCCGACAGCGCCGAGCCGAGCCTGGTCTGGCCGTCATCCTCGAAGGCAAGCCTCGTCGACAGTGCCGGGCCGATCACCATGCGGTCGATATTGGCAAGCACGTGGGCCCGTTCCGATTGTTGCCCGCACCACCATGTCGCCACGCTGGGCAACTTGAGTTCCTCCCCGCGCAGCTCGCGCGCGATCTTGGGCAGGAAGCCGAGCAGCGCCCGCGTTTCCATCAGCCCCGAGCCCAGCGCATTGACCGTCGCAACCGCACCCTGGCGGATCGCCTCGACCAGCCCCGGCGTCCCGATCTGCGAATCCGATCTCAGTTCCAGCGGATCGGCGAAAGCGGCATCGAGCCGTCGCCACAACACGCTGATCGGCATCAGGCCCGACACGGTGCGGACCATCAGCCGGCCGCCCGAAACGGTCAGATCCTCGCCTTCGAGCAGCATGATGCCGAGGTAGCGGGCGATATAGGCGTGTTCGTAATAGGTTTCATTGAGCGGCCCCGGCGTCAGGATGGCGACGCGGCCGTCGGTTTCCTTGGCCATGCCGATCAGCGCATCGCGGAAGCGGCGGAAGAAGCCCGCGAGCCGGTGCACATGCATCTCGCCATAGATGTCGGACAGCGCGCGCGTGGTGGCGACGCGGTTCTCCAGCGCGAACCCGGCGCCGGACGGCGCCTGGGTGCGGTCGCCCAGCACCCACCAGCTTCCGTCTGGTCCACGGCCAAGCTCGAAGGCGCAGAAATGCAGGAAATGGCCGCCGGCCGGCTTGGTGCCGACCACCGGCCGCAAATATTCCGGGCTGGCGGCAATCAGTCCCGCCGGCAGGATGCCCTTTTCGACGAGCCGGTTCGGCCCATAGATGTCGGCGATGGTTTCCTCGAACAGCTCGGCGCGCTGGACAAGGCCGGCGCTGATGTCGGCCCATTCGACGTCTTCGATGAGCAGCGGCACATGCGCCAGCGGCCATTCGCGTTCATTGGCGCCGGCCTTGTCATAGACGCGGTAGTAGACGCCGGCATCGCGCAGATACTGGTCGGCGCGGGCGAACCGCTGGCCGAGCTTTTCGGCGCCGAGCTCGTCGAGCGCCTCGATGAAATGCTTCCAGACCGGGCGGGGATTGCCCGACGCATCGACCATCTCATCGACGACGCCGTCAATCGGCTGGTAGTGCTCCAGCAAGCTGTGGGTCTGCGGCTTGCCGCGTACCCTTCTGTGATTCCCCTTTGCCATCGCTGATCAGAGTCTTGCCGGCCGCCGAAGGTCAAGGGTCATCGGGAAATCTTCCGCCGGTTGTTCCTCGCGCAGCACATAGCCCGATGGCGTGTGGCCGCGCGGTTCGAAGCGGGCGAGCCGCCGTGCCTCCGCCTCGTTGCCGTTGACCGGGAAGGTGTCGTAATTGCGCCCGCCGGGATGGGCGACGTGGTAGACGCAACCGCCGACCGCCCGGCCGGACCAGCGGTCATAGATGTCGAACACCAGCGGCGTGTTGACCGGCAGCGCCGGATGCAGGCCGGAGGCCGGCTGCCAGGCCTTGAAGCGGACGCCCGCCACCGCGATCTCGCGGTTGTCGGTAACCTTCATCGGCACGACACGGCCATTGCAGACGATCGCATGACGCTCGGGGTTGAGACCCTCGGTCTTGACCTGCAGCCGCTCGACCGAGGAATCGACGAAGCGCACGGTGCCGCCGATGGCGCCCTGCTCGCCCATCACATGCCACGGCTCCAGCGCCTGCCGCAGCTCCAGCTTGATGCCAGCATGCTGGACCTCGCCGCAGAAGGGAAAGCGGAATTCAAGCTGGGCGTCGAACCATTCGGGACGGAATTCGAAGCCATTGAGGTTGAGGTCGTCCAGCACATCGAGAAAATCCGCCCAGACATGATGCGGCAGCATGAAACGGTCGTGCAGCGAGGTGCCCCAGCGCACGAAGCGCCCGTCGAGCGGGTTTTTCCACGCGCGAGCAATGATCGCCCTGACCAGCAATTGCTGTGCCAGCGACATACGCGCGTTGGGCGGCATCTCGAAGCCGCGGAATTCGACCAGCCCAAGACGCCCTGTCGGACCGTCCGGCGAAAACAGCTTGTCGATGCAGATTTCCGAGCGGTGCGTGTTGCCGGTGACGTCGGTCAACAAATTGCGGAACAGCCGGTCGACCAGCCACGGCAGAGGTGCGGAGCCGGTATCCGGATGCGGCACCTGCGCCATGGCGATCTCGAGCTCGTAGAGCGAATCGTGACGCGCTTCATCGAAGCGCGGCGCCTGGCTGGTCGGTCCGATGAACAGGCCGGAGAACAGATAGGACAGCGAGGGATGCCGCTGCCATTGCAGCACAAGGCTCTTCAACAGATCGGGCCGGCGCAGGAACGGACTGTCATTGGGCGTCGCGCCGCCGACCACCACATGGTTGCCGCCGCCGGTGCCGGTATGGCGGCCGTCGATCATGAACTTGTCGGCGCCAAGCCGCGTCAGCCGCGCTTCGTCATAGATCGCCGTAGTTGTCGCCACGCAGTCCTGCCAATTGGCAGCTGGATGGATGTTGACCTCGATGACGCCCGGATCGGGTGCCACGCGGATGACGTTGAGGCGAGGATCATGCGGCGGGCCATAGCCCTCTATATGCACGGGAAGACCAATCGCCTTTGCTGCATTCTCGGCTGCGGCGACCAGTTCGAGATAGTCCTCCAGCGCCTCGACCGGCGGCATGAAGACGCACAACCGTCCATCGCGCGGCTCGACCGAGAGCGCCGTGCGCACCGCGCCGCCGATCTCGGTGATCTCCTGCTCGACCCGGTCCTGCTGTCCGGTCGCGGCGGTAAATGAGGCAGCCTGCTGGCGCCGCGCCATCTCGTCGGCGCCTTCAAGCTCGGCTGGCGCGGGCCCTGGCAACATGGCTTCACGCGCGGGCAACGGTCCACGCGGCAGCGACGGATCGACCGGCACGATGTAGGGGAACTGCGCCGGCGGCACGTGAGGAAGCGTGCCGAGCGGCAGCCGATAGCCGACCGGTGAATCGCCTGGCACCAGGAACAGCCGGCCGCGCCGCGTCGTCCATTTTTCGGATCGCCAGCGAGGGTCCGAGGCCTGGCTGTTCCACCGCTGCACCGGCAGCACGTAGCCAGACGGCTTGGTCAGCCCGCGCTCGAACACCTTTGCCATGCGGCTGCGTTCTTCCGGGTCTTCCAGCTTGGAGTTCGACGGATCGACATTCTCGGGCAGCTTGCCTTCCTTGAGCAGCCATTCGGCCGGGTCCTCATAGGCTTCGCTGACCATGGACGTGTCGATGCCAAGCTCATCGGCGATCGCCGTCAGCAGGTTTTCCGCCTGCTGCGGGCCGACATTATCGGCCGCGCTCTTTTCGTGCGCGATCAGCGATGGGTCGCTCCATACCGGCTGACCGTCGGTGCGCCAGTAGAGCGAAAAGGTCCAGCGCGGCAGGCTTTCGCCGGGATACCATTTGCCCTGGCCATAATGCAGGAAGCCGCCGGGCGCAAAGCGTTCGCGCAGCCTTCGGATCAGCGCATCGGCCTTTTCGCGCTTGGTCGGCCCGACGGCGGCGGTGTTCCACTCGGCGGATTCAAAATCGTCGATCGACACGAAGGTCGGCTCGCCGCCCATGGTCAGCCGTACGTCCCCCGTCGCCAGTGCGGCATCGACCTTGTTGCCGAGAGCGTCGAGCGCCTGCCAGCTTTCATCGGAGAACGGCTTGGTGATGCGCGGATGCTCGGCGATGCGGTCGACCCGCATGTCAAAGCCGAACTCGACATTGGCGAAACTCGCCATGCCGGAAATCGGTGCTGCATTGCGGAAATGTGGCGTTGCCGCCAACGGCACATGGCTCTCGCCGGTGAGCAGGCCCGAGGTAGGATCGAAGCCGATCCAGCCGGCGCCGGGAAGATAGACTTCGCACCAGGCGTGCAGGTCTGTGAAATCGACAGCGGTGCCGGCCGGCCCATCGAGCGCCACCAGATCCGGCTTCAGTTGGATCAGATAGCCCGAAACGAAGCGCGCGGCGATGCCCAGATTGCGCAGGATCTGCACCAGCAGCCAGCTCGAATCGCGGCACGATCCCTTGGCCGCGGCCAGCGTCTCCTCCGGCGAGAACACGCCGGTCTCCATGCGCACGATATAGGCGATCTCGCGCTGCAGCCTGGCATTGAGATCGACGAGGAAATTGACCGTATTTTCCGCGCTGCGGTCGATGGTGTTGAGGAAGGCCGAGAGCAGCGGTCCCGCTGGCTCCGGCGTGCGGTAAATGGCGAGGTCGTCGCGGATCTCTTCCGGATATTCGAACGGAAATGCCTCGGCGGACGGCTCGACGAAGAAATCGAACGGATTGTAGATCGTCATGTCGGCGACGAGATCGACCTCGATCTTCAGTTCGCTCACCGGTTCCGGAAACACGAAGCGAGCGAGGAAGTTGCCGTAGGGATCCTGCTGCAGGTTGACGAAGTGGTTCGCCGGCTCGATCTTCAGCGAATGGCTCAGCACCTTGGTGCGGGAATGCGGCGCCGGTTGCAGCCTGATGATCTGAGGACCGAGCACCACCGGCCGGTCGTATTTGTAATGGGTCAGGTGATAGACGGCTGCCAGAATTGCCATAGGGCCCCGGAATTCAGCGTTTCAAACGAACGCTAGACCCTGACACAGATAGTAGCCGATCTCCAAGCGGATGTTGCGGTGCACCCAATCGAACGCCTTGTTTCGTCGCCCCAAGCCTTCCCGACCCCGAGCAGTTCGACCCCCACTCCGTCTCGGCTTCGCCGAGCCACCTCTCCCCCGATCGACGGGGTAGAGGAAAGGCGCGACCTATTCCGGCTGGCTCCCTTCCTCTCCCTCCGGAGGGGGGAGAGGTGGCTCGGCGAAGCCGAGACGGAGTGGGGGAAGGCGGCCCTCAATCGCGCGGCCTTTGGTAACGCGATCAGCAATCCATTCAGGCGCGTACATTGCCTGCATGGTGCTGACCGGCTCAGAAAAACGCCTGTATCCCGGTCTGCGCCCGTCCCAAGATCAGCGCATGCACGTCATGCGTGCCCTCATAGGTGTTGACCGTCTCCAAATTCTGCGCGTGGCGCATGACGTGGTAGCCGATCTGGATGCCGTTGCCGCCGTGCATGTCGCGGGCCTGGCGGGCGATGTCGAGCGCCTTGCCGCAATTGTTGCGCTTGACGATCGAGATCATCTCCGGCGCCATCTTGCCCTCGTCCATTAGCCGCCCAACCCTGAGCGAGCCCTGCAGGCCAAGCGCGATCTCGGTCTGCATGTCGGCGAGCTTCTTCTGGAACAGCTGCGTGCCGGCGAGCGGCTTGCCAAACTGCTTGCGGTCGAGGCCGTATTGGCGCGCCCGGTGCCAGCAATCCTCGGCCGCACCCATGGCGCCCCAGGAAATGCCGTAGCGCGCCCGGTTGAGGCAGCCGAACGGGCCACCAAGGCCCTTGGCGTTGGGCAGCAAGGCGTCCTCGCCGACCTCGACGCCTTCCATCACCACCTCGCCGGTGATCGACGCGCGCAGCGACAGCTTGCCGCCGATCTTCGGCGCCGACAGCCCCTTCATGCCCTTTTCCAGCACGAAGCCGCGGATTTCGTCCTTGCCGTTGTCACCCTTCAACTTCGCCCAGACGACGAACACGTCTGCGATCGGCGCGTTGGAAATCCACATTTTGGAGCCGGTGAGCTTGTAACCCTCGGCGATCTTCTCGGCGCGCGTCTTCATGCCGCCCGGGTCCGAGCCGGCATCCGGCTCGGTAAGGCCAAAGCAGCCGATCCATTCACCCGACGCCAGCTTCGGCAGGTATTTCTTGCGCTGCGCCTCCGAGCCATAGGCATGGATCGGATACATCACCAGCGACGACTGCACCGACATCATCGAACGATAGCCGGAATCGACACGCTCGACTTCCCGCGCGACCAGCCCGTAGGTGACATAGTTGGCGCCGAGCCCGCCATATTCCTCTGGGATGGTGATGCCGAGCAGACCCGCCTCGCCCATCTCGCGGAAGATGCCGGCATCGGTCCTTTCCTCGAGATACGCCTCCTCGATGCGTGGCGCGAGTTTGTCAGCGGCAAAGGCCGCCGCGCCGTCCCGCACCATGCGCTCGTCTTCCGAAAGCTGGTTCTCGATCAGGAACGGGTCTTCCCAGACGAATGCATTCTTGTCGGCGGCCATGGCGTCTCGATCCTCAAAACGGGTGAAGTCCGGCTTATCGGCCCGTGGCGCCAAAAAATCAAACGAAATTGCTTCACCAATCAATGAGCGTTAGGAATGGATCATGAGTGTCCAACGCCGCCTTTTGCCCAACATCAGCGCCCTTGCCGCCTTCGAGGCGGTGGCCCGGCTTGGCAGTTTCACCGCCGCCGCGCAGGAGCTTGATCTGACGCAGGGCGCGGTCAGCAGGCAGATCAAGCTACTCGAGGATCAGTTCGGCCACCGGCTGTTCGAGCGCGACAGCCGCAACGTCAGGCTGTCGACAGCGGGCGAAATCTATGCCGACGCGGTGCGTTCGGCCCTCGGCCAGTTGCGCGACGCAGCCCTTGGATTGATGAGCAACCGGCATAGTGGTATCCTGAACCTGGCGATTCTGCCGACGTTCGGCACGCGCTGGCTGATGCCGATGATCCCGGATTTCGTCGAGAACAATCCCGATATCACCATCAACTTCGTCACCCGCGTCGGCCGCTTCGACTTCGCCCGGGAGAGGCTGGACGCCGCCATCCACTACGGCCTGCCGGATTGGCCGGAGGCGGACTCGACGCTGCTGGTGCGCGAGACGGTGGCGCCGGTGGTGTCGCCGGAATTCCTCGCCGGCCGAGCCATTGCCACGCCGGCCGATATCGGCCGTCAGCCGCTGCTGCACATGGCGACGCGGCCCGGCGCCTGGACCGAATGGTTCGAGCACCAGGGCCTGAGCGCGCCGACCGGACCGGGCATGCAGTTCGAGCAGTTCGGCACCGCCGCCCAGGCCTGCATGGCGGGGCTCGGTGTGGCGTTGTTGCCGCTGATCCTCATCGCCGGCGAATTGCAGCGCGGCCAGCTCGTGCCGGCGCCCGGCCAGCCCATGCAAAGCCGCAGCGCCTATTATCTCGTCGTCCCGCAGGGCAAGCGCGGCCACATGCCCGTCGCCAGTTTCCGCGACTGGCTGCTGGGCCAGCTCGAAAAGGAGCCGGCTGTTCTGGCGTGGTAGCTACTTCCGCTTCAGCGCATTCGCCAGCGCGGCGCCAAACGCGCCTTGCTGGGCCGGCCGTTCCGGCTGGCGCTGCGGCAGCGGCGAACGTGGCGCCGGCTTGCCGCCACCATCGTCGCGTGGCCCTCTCGATGCGCCGCCCTCGCCGCCATCCTTGCGCATGGAGAGCGCGATGCGCTTGCGCTTGATGTCGACATCGACGACGCGCACCTTGACCACGTCGCCGGCCTTGACCACCTCATGCGCGTCCTTGATGAAGCGGTCGGCCAGTTGCGAGACATGCACCAGCCCGTCCTGGTGGACACCGATATCGATGAAGGCGCCGAAGGCGGCGACATTGGTCACCGTGCCTTCCAGCAGCATGCCGGGCTTCAGATCCTTGATGTCGTCGACCCCGTCGGCAAAAGTCGCGGTCTTGAAGCCGGGACGCGGGTCGCGGCCGGGTTTTTCCAACTCGGCCAGGATGTCGCGCACCGTCGGCAGGCCGAAACGCTCATCGACGAAGACGCGCGGATCGAGCGCCTTGAGCGCCGCGCTGTCACCCATCAGCGAACGCACATCACGGCCGCAGGCGGCGACGATCTTCTTGGCCACGCCATAGGCTTCCGGATGCACCGAGGAGGCATCGAGCGGCTCGCTGCCATTGGCAATGCGCAGGAAGCCGGCGGACTGTTCGAATGCGCGAGGTCCAAGGCGCGCTACTTTCAGCAAATCCTTGCGGCTGGCGAAGGGACCGGTCGCGTCGCGATGCGCGACGATGGCATCGGCCAGCGAGGGACCGAGACCCGAAACCCGCGCCAGCAATGGCGCCGAGGCGGTGTTGAGATCGACGCCGACCGCGTTGACCGCGTCCTCGACCACCGCTTCCAGCGACCGGCCGAGCCGGTACTGGTCGACATCGTGCTGGTATTGGCCGACGCCGATCGACTTCGGCTCGATCTTGACCAGTTCGGCGAGCGGATCCTGGAGACGTCGAGCGATCGACACCGCGCCGCGCAGCGACACGTCCAGACCGGGGAATTCCGCCGCCGCCGTCGCCGATGCAGAATAGACGGAGGCGCCCGCCTCGCTGACAATCACTTTCAGCGGCTTCGGTCCGCCGTCGGACGGCATGTCGGACAGCATGTCCGCCACCAGCTTCTCCGTCTCGCGGCTGCCGGTGCCGTTACCGATGGAAATCAGCTCGACCTTGTGCAGGCGAACGAGCCTGGCGAGTTCCGCCTGCGTGCCCCTCACATCGTTCTTCGGCGGGAACGGGTAGACGGTCGTCGTCGTCAGCACCTTGCCGGTGCCGTCGACCACCGCCACCTTGACGCCGGTGCGGATGCCGGGGTCGAGCCCCATCGTCGGCCGTGAGCCAGCCGGCGCGGCGAGCAGCAAATCCTTCAGATTGCGGGCAAAGACATGGATCGCCTCTTCCTCGGCCCGTTCGCGCAGGTCGCGCATCAGATCGAGCGTCAGGTGCAGCGAAAGCTTGATCCGCCACGTCCAGCCCGCGACCTCCATCAGCCAGCGGTCGCCCGGCAGGCTGCCGCCGATGGCATAGGCATTGGCGACCATTCGCTCGACCGGCTTCACCGGCGAGGTGTCATCGGCATCGACCTCGATGTCGAGCGACAGCACCTCCTCGTTGCGGCCGCGCAGCATGGCCAGCGCGCGGTGGCTCGGCACATTTGCCCAGCGTTCGACATGGTCGAAATAATCGGAGAATTTCGCGCCGGCCTCCTGTTTGCCGTCGACCACCCTGGCGCGCATGAAGGCGCGTTCCTTCATGTAGGTCCGCAATTTGCCGACAAGATCGGCATTTTCGGCGAACTGTTCCGACAGGATGTCGCGCGCGCCTTCCAATGCGGCCTTGGCATCGGCCACCTCTTGGCTGACATAGGCCAGCGCCAGTTCGGCAGGCACGAGCGAACGATCGGCGAGGATGGCCTCCGCCAGCGGCCCCAACCCGCGCTCCCGAGCGATCTCGGCCTTGGTGCGGCGCTTGGGCTTGTAGGGCAGGTAGATGTCTTCCAGCTCCGCCTTGGTGGCGGCGGCGATGATCTTGCCCTCGAGTTCGTCGGTCAGCTTGCCTTGCTCTCGGATGGAGCCCAGGATCGTGTCACGCCGTGCATCGAGTTCGCGCAGATAGGCGAGCCGCTCGGCAAGGTCGCGTAGCTGCGTATCGTCCAACCCGCCGGTCACTTCCTTGCGGTAGCGCGCAACGAACGGCACAGTAGCGCCCTCATCGAGCAGTTCGATCGCCGCTGCCGCCTGCTCGGGCCGCGCGGCGATCTCGGTCGCGATGATGGCTGCGATGCGCTTGATATCGGATGCCATGTCATTCCCACTCGCTTCGAAAACAGCGGCGACCATAGGCGCTGACATCCGGTCCGCCAACCGCCGCGCTTTCGTCAGCCCGGCGGGTCCACAGGAAAGCGCACGTTAATTTGGTGGCAGGAAGCGCTTAGACCATCCGGCTCAGCGCTTCGAAAAACGCCACAAGCTCGAGATCGAGCGCATCGTCGACCGGCTCCGGCTGCGACGACATCTTGGCGATCACCACTTCGGTCCTGGGGTCGATATAGAGCCACTGGCCATGGATGCCGATGCCGCAATAGGCGCCGTTCTCGTGTCCGGTCTGGTACCATTTGTTGCGATAGCGCCCCTTGGGGAACAGTGGCAGCATCGCGCCGCGCTGCCAGGCTTCCGCACTGCCGCCGGTGCTGGTCGTGTCGCGCACCCAGGCCTCCGGCACGATGCGCCGGCCATTGGCCACCCCGCCCTGACGCATCAATTCGCCGATGCACGCCAGATCGCGCGGCGTCACCGAAATGCCGCCGGCGGTGCGTGCCGTGCCTTCCATGTCGACGCCGATAGAAGCCTCGCTGACGGCGCCGAGCGGCAGCCAGAGCTTCTCGCGCATCAGATCGTTGAAGCGCTGGCCCGAGGCGCGCTCCAGCAGCAGGCCGAGCAGGTCGGAATTGGGCGAACGGTAGCGGAAGGTCTGGCCATGCGGCTCGGCCAGCCGCTGCAAGGTCAGGATGAATTCGCGCAGGCTTTCGGTGCCGCCGCCCGGGTTCCACAGCGTCGCCCGGCGATAGCGGGCAAAGGCGCTTTCCGGATCGAGATAGGCTTCCTCGAAATCGAGACTGACGCTCATATCGAGCACATGCCGTGCGCTGGCATCGCCATAGGCCGAACCGGCGGCTTCCGGAATGTAGTGCGTCACCGGCGCTTCCGGATCGAACACCCCCTCGGCTTCCAGTATGCCGGCAACGATGGCGGTCACCGACTTGCTGATCGAGAAGATGATGTGGCGGGCGCCGAAATCCATGTGCGGCGCGAACCAGTCGCCAATGGTCCTGCCGCCTTTCATCACCGTCAGCGCATCGGTGCTGGAGCGGACGAGAAATTCGGCCACCGTTTCCGGCGCGCTGGCGACCGAGACCTTTTCGCCAAGCAGGCCACCGAGATCCTGCATCGGGGCCTCGATGCCCCCGGCCGCCGTGACGCGCGCCGTCGGCACCAGTTCGCCGAGGTTCTGGAACGACCATCGGTTGAACGGGCTCTCGCGCCAGTTGGCGAGCAGCACCTCGTTGCGACGGAAGCCGTAGCGGGTCTCGAACACGGTCGTACCGGTCATGGCGTTTCCTCTTGGAGTCTAGGGGGGCTCAGCTCAACGCGGCGGCGATGGCATGCACGGCCTTCAGTGTCGCCATGGAGTAGGCGAGGTTGTTGAAGTCCGGATAGCTCGACAGCTTCACCACGACCATTCCCGTGTTCCAGTCGATATGGATCATCTGCCCGAACACGCCCCGGCACATCAGCGCGCGCGAGCGGGGATCCTCGATCCAGAACTGGTTGCGGTAGCTGCCATCCGGCAGGCTGGCGGAGAAATCGGGGCCGTGCCTGCCATTGCGTGTCGTCTCGATCCATTCGGCCGGCACGATGCCGCCGCCATTGCCGAGGATCATCTGGCCGAAGCGGCCATAGTCGCGCAACGTAGCATTGAAGCCACCATCGGCGAGCGCATAGCCGGCGCTGTCGACGGTGAAGCAGGCGCTTTCGTCAGCGCCGAGCTTTTGCCAGAGCTCTTCCGAGACCAACTGCGCCAGCCGCTTGCCCGTCACCCGTTCCATGATGAAGGCGAGCACGTCGGTCTCGATCGAGCGGTACTCGAATTTCGCTCCGTGCGGACGGATTATGTCCTTCAAGCCCAGGATCAGTTCGAACATGTGCGAGGGCCAGCGAAAATCCGGATCGCTGCCTGGCGGCACCGGCTTCCAGCCGGTCGCGACATCGACCTGGCCGATGTCGGAATAGCGGTCGGCGTATTCCTCGGAGAAGTGCACGCCCGTGGTCATGTCCAGCACATGCTGGACGCTGGCCCCGGCCCATCCCGTTGCCTTCAGCTCTGGCAGGTAGTCGGTCACCACCTTGGCTGGATCGATCAGGCCACGGCCGGCCAATATGCCGAACACCGATCCGGTGACGGACTTCGCCATCGACTGCGACAGATGCAGCGTGCGCTCGTCCATGCCGTTGAAATAGCGCTCATAGGCGACCTTGCCGTTTTTGAGCACCAGGATGCCATCCGTGTAGGTCTCGTCGAGCAGCCCGGCGAGCGTCGAAGGCTGGCCCTCGCTGCCCTCGACCGGCAGCCCATCGAGATCGACGTCGGCGCGTTCGAGGCGGTGGCGATGTCCATTGCCGCGCCAGACTTCGGCGGTCGGCAGAATTTCCCTGATGTGCTGGAACGCCCAGCGGTTCCATGGCGGCCTGTCCCAGTCGAGCTTCGGCGGCACCATGGCGGGCGGCGAGCCCTGCATGATCGGCGGCCGCGGATCGCTGTTGCGATAGGAGTCCATGAAAGCCATTCCCGGAACAAAAAAGACCCGGCGGCGTGTGCCGCCGGGTCCATCGCGTCGTGATTACTTCTGCAGCTCGGTCCAGATTTTGGTGTAGAGTTCCTGCGTTTCAGGCGGGCACATCTTCTGGAATTCGCCTTTCGGCTTGGCGTCGGCCGGAATGACGACTTCCGGCGCGTCCTTCATGTCGGCCGGCATGTACTTGTCCGAGCCGGTGATGGCGTTGGCATAGCGGTGGAAGGCCGAGAGGCCAGCCGCGTTTTCCGGATCCATGATGAAGTTCTGGAACAGCTTGGCGTTTTCGACGTTCTTGGCTTCCTTGAGGACGACGACGTTGTCGCTCCACAGGCCAAAGCCTTCCTTCGGATAATTATAGTGGATGGCCGGGTTGGCCAGCCGCTGGCGCAGCGCCGAGCCGTTCCAGTCGCTGGTTGCCTTGAAGTCGCCGGCGCCCATCTTTTCGATGGTGTTGTATTCCATGGCGATCCAGTTCGGCTTGGCCGCCACCAAGAGGTCACGCACCTTCTTCAGCACCGCCTTGTCATCGGTGCACTGCTGGCCGCCGACATATTTGATCGCCGCGAAGATGACGTCGCCCATTTCCGGGACGACATTGACCTTGCCCTTCAGTTCGTCCGGCGTGTTGAAGACAATACCCCACGTGTCGGCCGGGCCCTTGTAGGCATCGGTGTTGACGACGACGCCGATCGTGCCCCAGGCCCATGGCACGGAATATTTGCGGCCAGGGTCGAATTCAGGATTGGCCCATTCCGGCGCCACGTTCTTGAAGTTCTCCATCTTGCCTGGATCGGTCTCCAGCACGAGACCTTCCTTGATCCAGATCGGCACATAGGTCTGCGACGGAACCGCGATGTCGAAACCGGTGCCGCCCTGGCGAACCTTGGCAAGCGCGGTGTCGTTGGAATCGTAGTCGGTGATGGTCACCTTGACCTTGTATTTGTCCTCGAACTTCTTGATCACGTCGGGGCTGGTGTAGTTGCCCCAATTGTAGATGTTGAGCACGCCCTCGGCGCGGGCAAGCCCCGTCGATGCGAGCAACGCCAACCCCATGGCGGTCGCTGTTGTCTTCCAGTTCATCGTTCTAACTCCCATTTCAGGTTTCAGTCTCGTTTCCTGCTGACGAAGAAAAACAACGTGACGATCGCGACCGAAAGCAGCAGGAAAGCGGTCGATATCGCGTTGATCTCGGGTGTGATGCCGCGGCGGATCTGGCCGAGCATGTAGGTGGGCAACGTGTCCTGGCCGCCCGATTTGACGAACTCGGTGATGACCACGTCATCTAGCGAGATGACGAAGGCCAGCATCAGTCCGGCCAGGATGCCGGGCCACAAAAGCGGCAGCGTGATGCGGCGGAAGGTCTTCCATGGCGTCGCGTAGAGGTCGGCTGCGGCACGTTCCAGCGTCAGGTCCATATTCTCCAGCCGCGCCCGGATCGGCAGGTAGGCGAAGGGAATGCAGAACGCCGTATGCGCGGCGACCAGGTAGCCTATCCCCGAATAGCCGGTGAAGATCTTGATGCGCGAGAAGAAGATCAGCAGCGCCACGCCGGTGACGATCTCGGGCACCATCAGCGGCTGATTGATCGCCGCGTATTTGAAGGTGAGGCCGGGATAGGATGCCGTGCGCGTGGTGGCGAGCGCGGCCATGGTGGCGAAAATGGTCGAAAGCACCGCCGCGATGGAACCGATCTGGAAGGATCGCAGCGTCGCATCGATGACCTGCGTGTTCTGGTACGCCGACTGGAACCATTTGAACGAAAACCCGCCCCATTCCGATGTCGAGCTGGCCGCGTTGAAGGCGTAGATGACCAGCACGATGATGGGCAGATAGAGCACGACGAAGCAGGTCGCGGCGATCGCCGTGAACCCCGGCTGGTGCTTGATGGAGAAGTTGTCAGCCATGACGCACCCCCGACTTGCCGGCATTGCGCACATAGGCCAGCAGCGCCACCATGACGATGATCATCACCGTGATCGACAGCGCCGAGCCGAGCGGCCAGTTGCGGCCTTGGCCGAACTGCAGTTCGATCAGGTTGGACAGCATCATGTTCTTGCCGCCGCCAAGCACGCTCGGCGTCACATAGGCGCCAAGTGCGGGGATGAAAACCAGGATCGAGCCGGCGATGACGCCGGGTTTGACCAGCGGGAAAATGATCTTGCGCAGCACCTTGAAGCGTGTCGCGTAGAGATCATAGCCCGCCTCGACCAGACGAAAATCGAGCTTCTCCATGCTGGCGTAGATCGGCAGCACCATCAGCGGCAGGTAGACATAGGCCATGCCGACCAGGATCGCCGTGTCGGTGTAGAGGATCTGGACCGGCGCCGAGACGATGCCGAGCTTCAGGAGGATCGTGTTGATGATGCCTTCGTTGCGAATGATCTGCAGCACGGCGAAGGTCCGGATCAGGAGGTTGGTCCAGAACGGGATAGTGATCAGGAACAGCCAGAGATCCCTGGTCTTTTCGCTGCGCGTCGCCATGAAATAGGCGGTCGGGAAACCGAGCGCCAAGGTCGCGAGCGTCGTCACCACCGCAAGCTTTATCGAACGCCAGAAGATGGTGACATGCGCCGCAGCGAGCGAAAGCGTGTCGTCGAAAATGTCGCGCTCCAGCAGCACCGATGTCCAGGCGTCGGACGAGAACTGCCATTTCACGTCGCCATAGGCGCCGGGCGTCAGGAACGAATAGACAAGCACGATCAGCAATGGGCCGGTCGCGGCAAACAGAATGACCAGCAGCGCCGGTGCTGACAACAGCCAGCGGTCACGCACATCGCGCCGCTCCGCTGCCTTGGCGACTTCTTCCGCGGTGGCCATCAGTCCCTCAGCACTTGCGCGGCGTCGTTGCCGATCATGATGCCGACCTTGTCGCCACGTTCGAAACCGCAGCCGGCGCTGCGCGTGTTCTGCTGGCGCACGGTGAAGGCCTCGCCGCTGTCGAGCTGGACATGGATATGCGTGTCGGTGCCGAAATAGACGATGTTTTCGACCGTGCCCGCGAGGTCGCCCTTGTCCCTCGTCAGCTTGGCATGCTCGGGCCTCACCACCACGGTGGCGTTGTCCTTTGGCTGGAAGCCTTCGGCAATGGTCGCCTCGATGGCCGTGCCGGATTTGAGCGTCGCGCGCGCCCTTCCGTTGCCGATGCCCGTTATCGCCGCGGTGAGGAAGTTGGTTTCGCCGATGAAGTCGGCGACGAAGCGTTCCGCCGGCTTGTCGTAAATGTCCCAGGGCGAGCCGACCTGCAGGATCTTGCCCGACGACATCACCGCGATGCGGTCCGACATCGTCAGCGCTTCTTCCTGGTCGTGGGTGACGAAGATGAAGGTGATGCCGGTCTCGTGCTGCAGTCGCTTCAGTTCGATCTGCATCTCCTTGCGCAGCTTGTAGTCGAGTGCGGATAGTGGTTCGTCGAGCAACAGCACTTTGGGCTGCGGCGCCAGCGCTCGGGCCAGCGCCACGCGCTGCTGCTGGCCGCCGGAGATCTGGCTGGTGCGCCGGCCCGCCAGCGCTTCCATCTTGACCAGCTTCAGCATCTCCGCGACGCGTGCCTTGATCTCGGCCTTGGGCTTGCCCAGCATTTCAAGGCCGAAGCCGATATTGTCGGCCACCGTCATGTGCGGAAACAGCGCGTAGGACTGGAAGACGGTGTTGACCGGCCGCTTGAAGGGCGGCAACGGTGCGATGTCCTGGCCGTAAAGCAGGATCTCGCCGGCGGTTGGAAAATCGAAGCCGGCGATCAGCCGCAGCAGCGTGGTCTTGCCGCAGCCGGATGGTCCCAGCAGCGTGAAGAACTCGTTTTCGCGGATGGTTACCGAGACCGTATCGAGGGCAGCGACCTGCCCTTCCCCTGATCCGAAAATTTTACTGACGTTTACGACTTCAATTGCATTCCGATCCGGTTTTTCCGGCACGATACGCCTCACTGTTGACCCCGCTCTTGCTGGCGAGGTTTTTCCCCTGTTGGATGTGACCACACGGCCGGTAGGTTGGCAAGTCCGGCATTGAATCACAGTTCAGTAGTCATTCATTCGGCTAGCAAGCCGCATGCCATTGTCAGGCCTGATAGGTGACCTTGCCGCCGCAGATCGTCGTCACCGGCCGCAGCCCGTGCAGTTCGGCCGGCGCGGTCCTCTCGATATCGGCAGATAAAACCACCAGATCGGCCATATAGCCTGGTTTCAGCATACCCTTGCGGTGCTCGGCGAACTCCGCATAGGCACCCTCCACCGTGTAGGCGGCAAGCGATTCATGCAGCGAGAAGCTCTGGTCCGGGTCGCTTTCTGCCCATGGTTTGCGCATCACTGCCGCTTGAATGCCCAGGATCGGATCGATCGGCGATACCGGCCAGTCCGATGCGAACACGACATGCGCGCCGGCATTCTTCAAGGTCCGCCAGGCATAGCTCAGCGGCCAACGGGCCGGCCCGATGCGCGACACGGTCGGCTCCAGCGGAAAATCCATGGCGCCGGGCGGATGCGGCGGCTGCATGGAGGCGATGACACCGAGTTCGGCGAAGCGCGGCACGTCCGATGCGGTTGTGACCTCGATATGTTCGACGCGATGCCGGCTGTCGCGCTTGCCATTGGCTTTTTGCGCCGCCTCGTAGCCGTCGAGCACGGCGCGGACGGCGCCGTCACCGATCGAGTGCACGGCGATTTGCAGTCCACGTTTGTCGACGGCAACCGCCAGATCGATGAACTGCTGCGGCGTGAACAGCGGCTCGCCGACCCAGTCGGTGCGATCGGCATAAGGCTCGACCATCACCGCCGTCCAGGAATCGAGCACGCCGTCGTAGAACACCTTGACCATGCCCGAAGACAGCCACTCGCTGTTGTAGCGCTCGTTCATCACGGACGCCTTGTCGAGCATGTCGAGCGTCATGAAATTCTTGTAGTGGAACGGGATCTGGACGCGGCAGGGCAAGCCTTCCGCGGCGTCGATTTCGGCCAGCAGCTCGAGCTGGTAGAGATTGCCGTCCATGTTCTGGATCGAGGTGATGCCGTGGCGCGTGCACCAGGCAAGCCCACGCCGCATGATGTCGCGGTCGGCGGCGCGTTCTTCCGCCGACGGCATCGGGTCCGGCTCGCCGCCTGTCGCCAGCCCCAGCCGCACCCGGCTCTCGCCGGCAAGGTCGAGCACCGGACCGAAGGCCTCGCCCTCGCGCAATTCACCCGCCGCCAGCCCATCGTCACCCATGACGATCTCGTTGCCCGGACCAAGCGTGCGGCCGTGCAGGATGCCGGCCATCTCCAGCGCCCTGGTGTTGGCCCACATCGTGTGATGGTCGGGCGCAGCCATGCAGAAGGGCCGGTCCGGCAGGATTTGATCGAGATGGTGGCGCGTCACCCGCTCTTGGCCAAGCACGGTATAGTCGACGCCCTGCCCGACCAGCATCGTGGCATGTGGCCGTGTCGGCGCATAGTCGCGGATCGCCTTTTGCAACGCCTCGAAGCCATGGACACCGCCAAGCTGAAGATGCGCGAGCTCGGCCCCGCCGGAGAACAGATGCATGTGGGCTTCGATGAAGCCCGGGATCACCGAACCGCCCTTGGCGTCGATCACCTTTGTGACCGGACCTTTGAGCTCTTCGATGGAGGCACGGCCGCCGATGGCGATGATGGTGCCGTCCTTGACGGCAACGGCCTCGGCGGTGGGATTGTCATCGTCCATGGTCAGCACATGACCATTGATGACGATCAGATCCGCATTGTGACCCGCACCTGTGACAGACATCGCGACTCCGCGCTTTGACGACTGACTGAGACCGGCAATCCTCTTGTCCGACAACCTGCCACGTCACCGCAGCGGCGCTATCGGACGAAAAATGATGCCAGTGCGCTGTCTCTGGAAATTCCCCTTGTGATCCCTGAAAACAGCGTGGATAAAAGAATGCGACTAATTATTCGCGTTTGTCAACGTACCGAATTTCGAATGTATTGGACAGCACCTGCACCCGTATTGAGACCCGGCAGGGAACGAGGACATCGAGCAGTGAAGCGCAGTCTCAGCCGCGAAACCAGGATGGCGCTCGAACCGCGCAAGCAGCCGCGGCAACAGCGGTCGAGCAAGGTGGTCGACCGGATTCTCGACGCGGCGCTGGTCTTGACGCGGGAGCAGGGAACCAAGGCGCCGACGACGCTCGCCATTGCCCGGCGCGCCGGCCTGTCGGTCGGTTCGGTCTACCAATACTTTCCCAACAAGGAAGCCATTCTCCTGGACCTCGCCCGGCGCTGGCTGTCCTCCTTTCCCGAGGTGATCGCGAGGCGCATCGAGGTCGTGCCGCCCACCAACCGCGACGAGTTTCGCCAGGAAGTGCGCAAGCTCTTCATCGACACGTCCACGCTCTATCGCGACAACGCCACCCTGATGCCGGTGATCGAGGCCATTTCCGGCAACGCCGACCTCAGGCCGATCCAGGACGAATATGACGAGCAGATCATCGCGCTATACGCCGCATGGCTACAGCATGTGAATCCGGCCCTTGAAGACGAGATCGCCAGCCGGCTCGGCGTGCTGATGATGGACGTCGGGCACGCCTGCCGGCTCGTGGGGCTGAAAAGAGATCGCAAGACATATGACCTCATCGAGGACGATGTGGAAAGAATGTGGCTCGCTTTGGTGACCCCCTACCTCAACCTTGACTGATTTCGCATTTCGAGAGGAATTTTATGAAGACCGTCTATTCGCCGCTTCATGCCGGCCATGCCGGCCAGATGGAACTGGTCACATCAGCGATCGTGCCGGGTTTTGAAAAGCCCTCGCGCGCCGAATTCATCAAGGCGCGGGTCGAAAGCGAGAAGCTCGGTCCGATCGTCCTGCCGCTCGAGCACGATCTTGCGGCCGCCAAACGCATTCACAAATCGGACTATATCGACTTCCTGCCGACAGTCTGGCCGCAATGGGTGGCTTCCGGTCACCAGGGCACGGCCATGCCCTTCACCTGGCCGACGCGCGGCCTGCGCGGCGACGTGCCGCCGAAGCGTGTCGATGCGCTGCTCGGCTACTATTCCTTCGATGCCGGCGCTACCTTCGTCGAAGGCACGTGGGCGGCGATCAAGTCGTCCTATGACGTGGCGCTCACCGCCGCCGGCCTCGTCAAGGCCGGCGAAAGGTCCGCCTTCGCGCTCTGCCGTCCGCCCGGCCATCATGCAGGCGCCGGCTTCATGGGCGGCTATTGCTACATCAACAACGCCGCCGTCGCGGCGCAATGGTTCCGCGACCAGGGCGCAAGCCGTGTCTCCATCCTCGACGTCGACTACCACCACGGCAACGGTACGCAGGAGATCTTCTATGATCGCGCCGACGTACAGGTTCTCAATCTGCATGGCGACCCGATGGTCGAGTATCCGTTCTTCCTCGGCCACGCCGACGAGCGTGGCGTCGGCGCGGGCGAAGGCTTCAACATCAACTATCCGATGCCCTTCGGCACCGGCTGGGACGCCTGGAACGCCTCGCTGGAGGACGCCTGCGCGAAGCTCGCCGCCTACGCGCCCGACATCGTCATCGTCTCGCTCGGCGTCGACACCTTCGAGAAGGACCCGATCAGCCAGTTCAAGCTGACCAGCCCCGACTATCCCAAGATCGGCCGCCGCATCGCCAGGCTCGGCCTGCCGACGCTGTTCGTCATGGAAGGCGGCTATGCCGTCGAGGAGATCGGCATCAACGCCGTCGGCGTGCTGACCGGTTTCGAGGATCGGTAGACCTTCTCGCAAGCACAGCGACAGGCACGAAAGAAAAGGGCGCGTGGCCGCCCTTGTTCGCAGGCTACGCCGCGGTGCCAGTGCCTGGCGCGGCCATCGGCGCCACTGGCTTGCGTGACCGCCCGAGATAATAGACCGCCGCCGCAGCGATGACGCCGGCGGCCAGGATGCCAACCGCCAGAACCGGCCGATACCAGAACCAGGCAATCGCGATCGTCGTCGTGCCGACCAGGATCGCCAGGAAGAAGGCGATGATGCCGGTTCCCATCCGCGCCATGCTGCCGAGGAACGGGATGACGTCGAGGATCACGCCGATCGGGCTGAGGAACAGCGCAAAGCCGATCGTCAAAAGCAGCAGGCCGGCGGCACGCAGCAGCCAGGTGATCAGCGTGTTGGCGCTGACCGCCTCGGCGAACATCTTGTCGGCTGGCACCTGGCCCGTATCGACCATCAGCAGCGCATCGCCTGCTTCCGTCTGGTAAGGCTCGAACCGGCTGCCGGCCTGGCGCGCGACGATGCTGATCACGCCGAGCGGCGCAAGCTCGTAGCCGATGCGGTAGTCGCCGAGCGCCGGCGTTGTGTTGTCGGTACCGAGATAGATCCTGCCGTCGACGATGCTGAGCGGCTTCGTCCCGGAATAGGCGGCCTTTATCGCGGCCGACTGGCTTGGCGATAGCGAAAGATCCTTGTCGCCCTCGATGCGATCCAGCACTGGCGCATCGAGATCGAAGGCGACGAGCTTGCCTTCCGGAATCTGAAAGGTCCGGCTGTGGATCGCCATCGGCGGATTCTGATGGCCATCCGGCTTCTTGAAATCCGACGAGTCGATCTGGCTGTCGTCCCACACCTTCGAATAGCTGTAGGTCGTCTCCTTCTCCTCGCCGCCGCCGAGCTTCTTGGTGGTCTCGGATTTGGAGTCTTCCTTCCACTGATACATCTCGACGCTGCGCGACAGGCGCAGGCCTTGCGCCGCGATCCCGAAATCCGGATCCGACAGCCCGCTATCGGCTGTCACCGGCCCGCTGACATGCACCAGTTTGCCGTCATTGGCGGCGTCGACACTGTCGGCGCCCGTGGAGACGACGGCGCCGGCGCCCTCGGCCAGCGAGCGCGCCGTCTGCACCGCGCGGCCTTCGTTCCAGAACAGCCCGATCACCATCAGCACGACCAGAAGCAGGCCGAATATGACCCCGCCGACCGCGCGTTTGATCCGCCCGAACCACGAGACGGACGTAACTTCCCGAAATGAATCGCTCATTGTTTCCCCCGAAACCGACCATGCCATGAGCCTGCGTACGACTGCCCCGACGACTTCGTCGTTCATGCCGTCTACAGGCTCGATTGCCGGAGATGCCCATCCCTTCGGCATTTTCGAATCTATCGCAACGGGCCGGCCGCCGATATGGCCGGCTTGCACAGTCCCGACATTTTCACGCCTCGAAGGCTACGAAAATCGCCTCCTGAGTCGCACCTGAGTCCATCAGATTCGATTTTGTCAAATCGCGTTTGATGTCGGATTCATCTGCGGGTAGATTAGAACCGAATCAGCCGGTCCTCGGGGGGCGCGGCGACCACCCAAAGTCTCACGTTCCGGAAATTTTCCGGCGCCAGACGCGGACGGCTTCGCGTTCCCTGAATGGATTCCGTCTGATTGGGCGCGGCCCCGCGCCTCGTGTGTGTCTCGTAAAAGTAACGCGTTTTCGGGTTCGGCGGCTGGCTCTCCAGCATCCGGACATCAGAATCGATTCCGGCCAAAAGCATCAGATGAGCAGTCCCGCCGCGCTTCTTCAATCCGACACACTAGGCTCGCGCCTGACGTCGCGCGGTGATCTCACCAGCTTTTTCATGGAATTGACCGCCGAGATCGGCGCCGACAGCTACATGCTGGTCGCCATGGTCCATGACCAGGACCGCAACGACGCGCGCATCGTCTCCTCGAACTGGATCTTCGACGCCATCGAATTGATCGGCAAGCGGCTGATCGCCGGCCTTGCCCAGGGCACGCTCACCGTTGCGCCCGGTACCCGTCCAAGACCGCTGGTGGCGGCGCAGGCGCCGGATGCGGATGGACTGGTCTCCGGCGAAGAGGCCCGCCTGCTCGACGTGCTCGGCCATGCCGAGATCTATTCGCTGCGGCTGAATGTCGGTCGTCAGCGCCTGTTCGCCCTGTTCTCGGCGGCAAGTGCCGGCAAGATCGACCAGCCGGCACTGATGAAGGCGCAACTGAAGTGCTGCTATGCGCTCTCGCACATTCCGCAGCTGATCGCCGCCGCCGCCATGCAGGATCCGCTGTCTGACCGCGAGCGCGAATGCCTGTTCTGGGTCTCGGAGGGCAAGACCACCGATGAGGTCGCCGTCATCCTTGGCGTCTCGTCCAACACCGTCAACAGCTACATCACCCACGCCATCCAGAAGTTTGCCGCCAGCAACCGCGCGATGGCCATCGCCACGGCGATCAGGAGTGGCATCATTTGAAAAACGCCGACATCAAGCAAGCAGCCGAAGCCCTTTTCAACGAGCAGCGCAACCCGTTCGGCGCCTTCTCGCTCGGCTCCGAAACGCATCACGCGGTCACCATTCCCGATGCCGTGCGCCGCTGCCGCTGGATATCGGTCGACATCAACGCCTCGGCCTTCGGCCTGTTCTTCGTCAGCCCGTCACCGGAGCGGGCACGGCTGGTCCCGTGTTTCGATTCCGACTATCCCGGCGTCGCGGTGGCGACGAAGTTCATCTCGGGCGCCAATGGCGAGGAGATCGTGCGTCACACCCGAAACTCGACGGAGCCGCGCTGGTGGGCGGATGACGGCGTCGCGGCTATGGCTGAGATGTTCGGCAAACTCGCCTGGACCGAGCAGATGGCGCCGCTGGCGCCCGGCACCAGCGGTATCGCCTTGCCCGTCCATGCCGATCGCGGCCAGTGCGGTCTTGTCGTCTTCCTCGGATCGGAGATCGCCCTCCCCCAGGATACGCTCTACGAAATCCATGCCCGCTGTTTTTCGCTGTTCGCCGCTGTCGCCCGGATCCTTCCGAGCGATGCCGGCAGGATGCGCGCCATCTCCAAGCGCGAACTCGAATGCCTGAAGCTGACCGCCAACGGCAACACCAGCGAAGAGATCGCGCGGCTGCTGAAACTGTCGGTGCACACCGCCAACCAGTACCTGACCCAGTCGACGCAGAAGCTCAACGCCGTCAACCGCAACCAGGCGGTGGCCAAGGCGCTGCGGCTCGGTTTGATCGAATAGTGAAACGATCAGAGCGGTCGAGGTCTGTTGAGGTTCAAGTAGATATCAGAAGGCCAGCGGCTCGACCCTGCGGATACGAGCCTCTTCGATCACAGTCTCGAGCAAGGCCGTATTGTGCTCGGGATCTTCGCCCGGCTTCTCGAACGAGACGTAGTTGACCACGACCGAGTTGCCGTTCTCGCTCAGCGTCAGCTGGAAATAGACCGTCGCCCCAGGCGGCCGCAGCTCAAGGTCGAGCACGATGCGCGGGCTGCCGCTCCAGTCGACATGCGCCTCGCCGCCATGACCGAGCCTGAGCGTGCCGGGCATGAAAAACAGCTCCGCCGCTGAATCGACCAGGTCCGACAGGCAGGCGAAATGCTCCAGCCGGATGAAGGCGATATAGTCGGCGACATCGATCAGCCTCAGTTCGCCCACCACTTGCTCGATGGCGCTGGCGACGATGATCTCGCGGGATTTTGCGTGCGGTTGGCGGTTCATGAAATCTGTCTGCGCTCAGCCTTTTTCGAGTAGACGATCCGCACCAGTTCGGCGACGGCCTGGTAGAATTGCGACGGGATCACATTATCGACCGAAACTTGCTTGTACATGGAGCGGGCCAGCGCCACGTCCTCGAAGATCGGGATGTTGTGTTCCCTGGCGATCTCGCGGATCTTCAGCGCCACCAGGTCCTGCCCCTTGGCCACCACGAGCGGCGCCGAATCCTCGTCGCGCACGTATTTCAGTGCGATCGAGAAGTGGGTCGGGTTGGCTATGATCAGCGTCGCGCGCGGCACCGCCGTCATCATCCGCTTGCGCGCGCGGTCGCGCGCCAGCGAGCGCAGCCGCGACTTGACGATCGGGTCGCCCTCGGACTGCTTGAACTCGTCCTTGACCTCCTGCTTGCTCATGCGCAGGTCCTGCTTCCAGTGGAAGCGCGACCAGACGATATCGATCGCCGCGATCAGCCCCATGACGAAGACGATCGCCACCAATATGTCGACCGCGATGCCGCGGATGACGAGGCCGAAGGCAACGGGATTGGTGATCATCCCGGCGAGCAGCTTGCGGTGATCTTCCGACAGCGTGAAGGAGAGCACGGCAATGGCGAAGCCGACCTTTCCCAGGGACTTCAGGAACTCGACCCAGCCCTGAACGCCGAACATGCGGTTCCAGCCCTTGACGATCGAGATGCGCGAAAACTGCGGCCTGATGCGCTCGCCGACGATCTGCGGCATGTTCTGCAGCACCGAGGCGCCGATGCCGGCGACACTCAGCAGCACCAGCAGGCTGACGAGGGCGCGGCCCACTTCCAGCATGACGAGTTTGTAGAGCGCGATGACATCGGTCTCGGTGTCCATCGGCCAGGCTTCCGGCTTCTCGAGAAATGTCGCCAGGAACATGCCGAGGTCGATGATGGCATCCTTGGCATAGAAGACGGTGAACACCAGTATGGCGACGAAGGAGGCGAGAAGCGCGGTTTCCCTCGAATGGGGCAGCTTGCCCTGTTCGATGGTGTCGCGGATCTTCTTTTCCGTCGCCTCTTCGGTTTTCGAATCCTTGTCGACGGCGTCGGACATGCCTTAGGCGGCGTCCTGCGTCGAAGGAAGCTCGAACGCCCCTTCGCGCGACAGACGGATCGTCGTCGTCACGATGGTCTTGCGTGCCGCTGTAATGTCGGCGGCGGGGATGCCTTCCGACCCCTCCCCGAGTTCGGCTTCGATCATGCGTCGCGACCGTGCGCCGATCGCCGACAGCACCGCCTCGGCGAGCGCCGCAGACGTGCCGCGCAACGCCAGCGTGACAAGTTCGGTCGACAGTCCGTCGAACAGCAGCACGCGTGCCTTCTGCGTAAGCAGCGGCAGGTCGTCGAAAGCGAACAGTCGCGCGCGCACGCCGTCTAGATCAGGCGTACCGGCGGCTTCCAGATCCTGCATGACCTCCTCGAGCAGCGGCTTGTCCAGTTCATTGAGCACGCTGGCGACGCGCGCCTGCCCCACCGACGTGTCCTTGGTCGAGGTTTCGGCCAGCACGCTGGTGCGCAGCCGGTTCTCGACAATCCTGGCCGCGGCATCCGGAACATTGGCCATGGTCACCATGCGCTTGATGATTTCGCCACGCATCGGCTTGGTCAGGGTCAAAAGCACCCCCGCCGCCGTCTGCGGCGCCAGCTTCGACAGCACCATGGCCGCCGTCTGCGGATGTTCGCCGGCCAGGAACGTGCCCAGTCGCGCCGGCTCGAGCTTCTCGAGCTCGGGCCAGATCGGTGGTGGGCCTTCCGGAGCGACCTCGAATTTCTTGTCGCCCATGATCGCGCTCATCTCTTCGGGCGAGAGCGATTCATTGAGGATCGTGTCCATCCTATCGGCGGAATCGAGCAAGCCCGCGCCCTCGGTGAACTCGGCTTCGAATTCGGCGACGATGCGCTCGAGATCGCTCTGTGGAATTGTCCTGAGCAGCCGCGCACCCTCGATCAGCGCCTTCAGCTCTTCCTGCTTGAAGAATTTCAGGAGACGGCTGGCCGACGGCTTGCCCATAGCCACCAGGATGGCGGCCGCCTTCTGCGCGCGCGTCAGGGTCGCCGGCGTCGTCATATTGCCTCTCGCCTCCGCTGCCACCGGCAAGCCCCGCAAACCATGTCTAGGCGCCCTTCGTACCGGCGATGATTTCGGTCAGCCTGATGCCGAAGCGCGAGGGATCGCTTTCCAGCACCGTGATCTCGCCACGCGCTATCTTGCGGCCGTTGACGACGACGTCGACCGGTTCGCCGATGCGGCGGTTGAGCGCGACCGTCGACCCTTTCTGCAACGCCATCAGGTCGGACACAGCCATCTCGGTGCTGCCGAGAATGATCTGGACATCGACGGGGATGTTCATGATGACGCTGGAATTGGCTCCTGCCGCGGCCCGGAAGGCTGCGTCGGGGCGCTGTTCCTCTTCATGCAGGACCCCGCGCAATTCCTCGATGGCGCGGTCGAGCTGCTCGTCCGGCTGGTCGAGGTCTGGTTCTGCCTTGGTCTTGGCCATCAATCGTCTCCAAAATGCTCAGGCGCGCCCGGCGCCAGCCGGCATCAACCCATCGATAAAGTCCTGCCCGGCATCGAAGGGATGCCTGATCCGGACGGTGTAATTCTGCCCCAGCTTGCCGAAGTCGCATACGAACAGCGTCTGGCCGCGCGCACTGAGGCGAGCCCGCGATTGCGCCGTTTCCTCGAAATCGATGACCTGGCCGACTTCCAGCTTCGCAAGGTCGCCCAGCGTCAGCCGCGCCAGCGGCATGGTGGCTTCGAGCGCCACGGTCGAGCGCATCACCTCTTCAGAAAAGCGTGCGCGCCAACTGGTGCCAGGATCGGCCTCGCTGGCGCTGGCGATGCCGTCGCGGCCGGCCAGCACGATACGCTGCGGCATCGTCACCGTGATGCTGCCGCTGTCGGCCGGCGTCGAGATGCCAAGGACGATGCGAATTGCCGCGCCGTCGCGCAAAACATGCCGCCTGGCCTCGATGCCGGACATGGCCCGCGGGGCCGGCAGTCGCAGTTCGAGCGAGCGCTGCCCCGATCCGTTCAGCGCCTGCGCCACCTCCTGGAACACCATCGTCGAGACATCGGCCTCGAGCGGCGACAGGTCGCGCTCGATCGGCGACACCGGCATGTCCGGGTCGCCGCCGAACAACGTGGAGACCATGATCGCGATCGCGGCTGCGTCGATGACGAGTGTCATCGCGTCCGACGACGCCGGCGAGCCGACCACGGTCATGGCGAAATTGTCGCCGGCGCGCGAGCGCGCCTCGGTAACGCGGCTGACCTCGACCGCCTTGAGATCGACGATGACGGGGACGCCAAGCCCGCTCGACAGCCCCTTCTGCAGCAGCGGCACGGCGCGTTCGGCCACGGCACGGCCGGCGTCGATGACCTGATCGGCCTCGCCGCTGTCACCGACCAGACGCTCTATGATCAGCGAGCGCGCTTGCGCGGGGCTGCCTGGACTGGTCATGACCGTGTGGGCACCGATCTGTCGTGCATCGCTCAGGCGGCCTTCTTCTCGGCGGCGCCGGTGTTCATCGTGCTCTGCTCGACGGCGTCGATGGTCGGCCGCTCATAGGACGAGATGGTCTTGCGGCCGAACTCGATCGCCACCTGCGGCAGGGCGCCGTTCATGTAGGCGAGCAGCGTCTGCTTGACGATGATATAGAGGCGGTTCTTCTTCTCGCGCACCGTCTTGATCTTGGTGGCGACAGGCCCGACCACGGCGTAGGACAGGAAGATGCCGAGGAACGTGCCGACCAGGGCGGCGCCGATCAGGCCACCGAGGATTTCCGGCGACTGGTCGAGCGCGCCCATCGCCTTGACCACGCCAAGCACAGCAGCAACGATGCCCAGCGCCGGCAGGCCGTCGCCGACCGCGACCAGCGCGTGATAGGCCTTCATCTTGTCGGACTTGATGGTCTGGATTTCCTCGTCCATCAGCGCCTCGATCTCATGCGAGCGGGCATTACCGATGATGATGATGCGGCAGTAGTCGCAGATGAAGGCCATCAAATCGTGGTTCTTGAGCACGGTCGGAAAGGCCTGGAAGATCGCCGATTCTTCCGGATTGTCGATATGCGCCTCGACCTCGCTGCGCGATTTCGAGCGCAGCTCGCGCATCAGGCTGTGCAGCACGCCGAGCGTCTCCAGGTAATCCTGTTCCTTCGGCACCGCCTGCTTGAAGGCCTCAAGGATGCCCTTGCCGGTATCCTTGACCGTCTTCATCGGGTTGGCGACCAGGAAGGTGCCCAGTGCGGCGCCGCAGATGACCACGGCTTCCCACGGCTGGACCAGCACGTGCAGATGCCCGCCCATGGCCATGAAGCCGCCGAGGACGCAGCCGAGCGTTACCACCAGTCCAATCAGAATGCCCACGACAGGTCCTTCCGCATTTCACATCAGGTGCAAGGGATAGTCCCCGTGCCTTGTGTGAGGCTTGAATCGGAGCCGTCATGGAACCGAATTGAGGCGATTCAGTTTCGCGCAAGGAAGTGGCGCTATTGTGCTGGCATTGCTTCGGCCGGAGGCGCGTCCTTGCTCAATACCTTTACCAGCTACCAGTTGATCACCAGAGACATCTCGAAGTCGATCGACCGGATCGAGAAACAGCCGACGGTCGATCGCGACACGCAATATTATCTCGCCAACATCACCAAGGTGAAATCGATAGACGATTTCGTCAAAAACGATCGGTTGTTCAAATATGCCATGAAGGCCTACGGGCTTGAAGACATGGACTACGCCAAGGCGTTCATGGTCAAGGCGCTCAAGGAAGGCGTCACCGATCCCGACAGCTTCGCCAACAAGCTGACCGACAAGCGCTACGCCCAGTTCGTCAGCGCATTTAATTTTGCCGCCAACGGCGCCGATGCGACGATCTACAACAAGGCGCAGCAGCTGGTGACGAAGAACTACGCCACGCAGGCGCAGATCGCCGGTCTCGATCCGAATTCCGACTATGTGAAGGGCGAGACGACCTATTATCTCGCCAACATCACCAAGGTGAAGTCCGTCGACGATCTGATGTCGAACAGCCGGCTCTACACCTACGCGCTGGCTGCATATGGTCTAGACTCCGCGACCGAGGACAAGGACCTGATCAAGCAGGTTCTGCAAAGCAAGGTGAGCGATCCTGACAGTGTCGCCAACAAGCAGACGAACCCAGCTTACGCGGGACTGGCTTTGGCCTTCAATTTCGAAGCCAATGGCGAGAACGCCACCACCATCAATCCGGCGCAGCAGCCCACCGTCGACAAGTATCTGCGCCAGACGCTCGAAGAGGATGCCGGCCAGACCAATCAGGGCGTGCGGCTGGCCCTTTATTTCCAACGCAAGGCGCCTGACATAACCAGCTGGTACGACGTGCTGGCCGACACGGCTCTTGCCAGCGTCGTGCGCACCGCGCTCGGCCTGCCCGATTCCTTCGCCACCGCCAATATCGACAAGCAGGCGCAGTTGTTCGAGCAGAAGCTCGACCTCACGGATTTCACCGATCCCGCGAAGCTCACCAAGTTCCTGACCCGCTTCACCAGCATGTACGAGATCAACAACCCGACCTCGACCGCGGTGTCGTCGATCAGCGTGCTCTTCGCCAAGCCGGTCACGTCGGGCATCTCCACCGACCTGATGATGGCCATGCAGAAGTTGAAGTTCTGACCATGCGGGACAGTCTCTACGTCGCCCTTTCCGCGCAAATGGCCCTTGAGCGCCGGCTCGACACGATCGCCGACAATGTCGCCAACGCCAATACCGTCGGGTTTCGCGCCACGGGCGTGAAATTCGAGGACGTGGTGTCCGGCACCGGGCAGAAATCGGTCTCCTTCGCTTCGTCCGGCAAGACCTATCTTTCCGGCGCCCACGGCCCCCTGAACGAGACCGGCAACCCATTCGATTTCGCCATCCAGGGCGACGCCTGGTTCGCCATCGACACGCCCGCCGGCCCCGTCATGACCCGCGACGGCCGGTTTTCCATGAACGAGAATGGTGAGCTGATGTCGATCGAGGGCCATCCGGTGCTCGATGCCGGCGGGGCGCCGATCCAGCTCGACCCGCGCAACGGCCCGCCCAAGGCAGGCGCCGACGGCTCGCTGCGCCAGAACGATCAGCTTGTCGGCTCGATCGGCCTCTACAATTTCGATCCGGGCGTAAACTTCGTGCGCTACGGCAATTCGGGCATCGTGCCGGCACGCACGCCCGAACCGGTCACCGATCGCTCCGATGTCGGCATCGCCCAGGGCTTCGTCGAGGAGTCCAACGTCAATCCGGTGCTGGAGATGACGCGGCTGATCATGGTCCAGCGTGCCTTCGAAAACACCGCGGCCCTGATGCGGCAGACGGATTCCTCCACAGACGAGGCGATCAAGACGCTCGGCTCGAAGTAGCATGTCGCTCGAACAGCCATCCATCCGCGCACCCGAGAGACAGCCGCAGCCGGCGCCGGAAGACCGCCTGGCCGCGCTCGAGCGTGTATGGCGCCGCTTCAGCGGCGCCGACGCGCTGGTCAAGCGTGGCGGCCTCGTCACCGAAGTTACGCCCACGCACTACAAGGTGCGCGGCCTTTCCGATTTCGCTCGGTTGGGCGACATCGTCGAGCAGCGCGGCCTGGCCGGCGCGCGCCGCGGCGAAATCGTCAAGATCAGCCGCGACGAGGTTGTCGTAGCCCCCTTCGAACGCAGTGCCGATGCCGGTATCGGCGATGCCGTCTTCCGCCGCGGCCCGCTCGCCGTGGCTCCGCACGGCTCGTGGCGCGGCCGCACCATAGATGCGCTGACCCGGGCGATCGACGGAGGCCCGCCGCTCGTCAGGGGTGACGACATGGCGGCCAGCGCCACCACGCCCGGTGCCATGGCCCGGCAGCGTGTCGGCACGGCGTTCATGACCGGCGTCAAGGTCATCGACATCTTCACGCCGCTGTGCCTAGGCCAGCGCCTCGGCGTGTTTGCCGGCTCCGGCGTCGGCAAGTCGACGCTGCTTGCCATGCTCGCCGGTGCCGACGCTTTCGACACCGTCGTCGTGGCGCTGATCGGCGAACGCGGCCGCGAGGTCCGCGAATTCCTCGAGGATACGATCGGCGACAGCATGGCCAAGACCGTGGCCGTGGTCGCCACCAGCGACGAGAGCGCCATGATGCGCCGGCGCGCACCCGACACCGCCATGCGGGTCGCGGAGCATTTTCGCGACCAGGGCCACCGCGTGCTCCTGGTGCTGGATTCGATCACCCGCTTCGCCCATGCGTTGCGTGAAGTGGCGACGGGAACCGGCGAGCCGCCGGTCGCCCGCGGCTATCCCGCCTCGGTTTTCACCGAACTGCCGAAGCTGCTTGAGCGAGCCGGGCCAGGAGCTGAGGGAAAAGGCTCGATCACCGCCATCATTTCCGTGCTGGTCGATGGCGACGATCACAACGATCCGGTCGCCGATTCCGTGCGCGGCATCCTCGACGGCCATGTCGTGCTCGACCGCGCGATCGCCGAACAGGGCCGCTATCCGCCGGTCAATCCGCTGTCGTCCATATCGCGTCTAGCCGGCAAGGCGTGGAGCCTCGAGCAGCGCGCCCTGGTGACCCGGCTGAAGTCGATGATCTCGCGCTTCGAGGACACACGCGACATTCGCCTGCTCGGCGCCTATCAGGGTGGCGTCGATGCCGAGCTCGACATCGCCGTGCGCCAGGTGCCGCTGATCTACGAGGCGCTGACGCAGTCGCCCAGGGACCGTCCTTCGACCGATCCGTTCTCCGACCTTGCCCGTCATCTCAAGGGAAAGCAGAATGCCGAACCAGGAGAGTGAACGACAGTACACCGAGCGCGTCCTGCGCGAGATGATCGCCGACGCGAACGCCGCGGAGGAAGCCAGGACACGGGAAGCGAATGCGGCCAAGACAAAAGCCGCTCGCGCCATAGCCGCCAAGGCCGAGGCTGTTCTGGCCAGGGCTGTCAAGCCGATCCTGCCCCGGGCTGGCAGAGCCGAGCCTATTGCGCCCAGGGTTCTCGAGCCCACCCTTCACGAGGTTCCTCATGTAGAGGCTGCCGAGATGGCGCAGGCCAGCCGCAACTTGCTGATCGACGACCTGTTCCGCGTCACCGAGTGGCCGCAGCCGCCAAAGGCGCAATTTCCCAGGGTGGGCAAGAAGCCCGACCGGCGAAGCGATGTCGTTATTGCCGCGCTCGGCATTGCGCTCGGTCTCACCTGCGCCCTGTTTCCCTGGTACATCTTCTTCAACCAGGACCAGTTCGGCGTCCAGGCGATCAAGTTCGGCGGCACCGGCACCAATTCGGGGCGCGAGGGTGGCGGCGTGGTCGCCGAACGCAGTGCGCCGCTGACGGCGAAGGACGTTCCCAACGCCAATCTCGACCTGTTTGCCACGGCAACGGTGCAGGACGATTCAAGGCCGGCATCGCCGCCTGGCGATCAGCCCTTTCCGGCCGACGTCGCGAAATTCCGTATGGTCCACGTCGCCAACGGCCGCGCCATGATCGAGGACGACACCGGCCTGTGGCTCGTCCAGCGCGGCTCGAAATTGCCCGATTCCAGCAAGGTGTCGGCGATCGAACAGCGCAACGGCAAATGGGTCATGCTCACCAGCACCAACCAGGTGATCGAGCTTTCCAGGTAGTCGACGCGGTTTGTCTTAAATCAAAGGGGTAAAGCCTGATGCCTGGACAAACAGTGCCCGTTTATCCGAGAAAACCGGGTCACGCTTTTGGGCATCCCGCTTTAGCGGTCGTCCGCAAGGTCCGCGCAAGACTGGCGGCCTAGTCTCTGGGCATCTGCCCGGAGATTCCCATGGAGCCCGTTTCCCTTTTCGATCTCGCCGCCAAGCAAGCGCAGTGGCTGGCCGTGCGCCAGTCGGCGATCGCCGGCAACATCGCCAACGCCAACACGCCGGGCTACACGGCAAACGATGTCGAGCCGTTCGAAAAGGTGCTCGACCGTGCCGCAGTGTCGCTGCAGGCCACCCAGGCCGGCCATCTCGGCAGCGCCGCGACCAATGCCGGTTTCGCCATCAAGCCACAGGAAGACGACGGTGTTGTCATGCCGTCCAAGAATTCGGTGGTGCTCGAGGACCAGCTTCTCAAGGCCGGCGAGGTGCGCCGTTCCTTCGAGCTCAACACGGCCATCGTCAAGGCGTTCCACTCGATGATGATGATGGCGGTTAAGAGCTGACCATGGACGCGCTGACCGCAGCCCTGAAAGTCGCAGCATCCGGCCTTGGCGCCCAGTCCGAGCGCCTGCGTGTTGTTTCTGAAAACCTCGCCAATGCCCAGTCGACCGGCACCACGCCCGGCTCCGACCCGTATCGCCGCAAGACCATCAGCTTCGTTTCCGAACTCGACAGGACCTCGGGCAGCTCGACCGTCGAAGTGAACTCGATCGACCGCGACCCGAGTGACTTTCCCGTCGAATTCCAGCCCGGCAACGAAGCCGCCGACGAGAAGGGCTACGTCAAGATGCCCAATGTCAACGTGCTGATCGAAATGGCCGACATGACCGAGGCCAACCGCTCCTACGAGGCCAACCTGCAAGTCGTGAAGCAGGCGCGCGACCTCATTTCCATGACCATCGACCTGATGAGGAACCAATGATCGTAAACGGCATCGGCGCGCTTAACCTGAAGCCTGGGCTGGGCGACACGGCGACGGACCTGCTTCAAGGCGGCGTTGCGCCCGCGGCGCCCGGTAACCTTGGCACGTCCTTCGCCGAGGCGCTGAGCCAGGCCGCCTCCAAGACCGTCAGCACGATGCAGAAGGCCGAGCAGGTGTCCATGCAGGCGCTCAAGGGCGACGCCGATACCCGCCAGGTCGTCGATGCCGTGATGAGCGCGCAGCAGGCGCTTCAGACCGCCGTCGCCATCCGCGACAAGGTCGTTTCGGCCTATCTCGAAGTCAGTCGTATGGGCATCTGAGGAGTAGGTCATGAAAGCACTCGCCATCGCCGCCACCGGCATGAATGCCCAGCAGACAAATCTGGAAGTCATCGCCAACAACATCGCCAACATCAACACCACCGGCTACAAGCGGGCACGCGCCGAATTCTCCGACCTGCTCTATCAGGTCGACCGCACGCAAGGCGTGCCCAACCGCTCCAACGCCTCGCTGGTGCCGGAAGGCGTCTCGATCGGCCTCGGCGTCAAGACGACGGCCGTGCGCAACGTCCACACCCAGGGCGAACTGACCAGCACCGGCAACAGTTTCGACATGGCGCTCACCGGCCGGGGCTGGTTCCAGATCGAGGGCGCCGATGGCGGCACGCTCTACAGCCGCGCCGGTGCCTTCAACACCAACGCCACCGGTCAGTTGGTGACCGTGGACGGCGCCAGTGTCATTCCGGCCATCAACGTGCCTGTCGACGCCGTCGAGGTCATCGTCAACAAGACCGGCCAGGTCTTCGCCCGCATCGATGGCCAGACCGACCTGCAGAACCTGGGCCAGCTTCAGATCGCGAACTTCGCCAACGAGGCGGGCCTCGCCCCGCTCGGCGACAACCTGTTCCAGGAAACGACCGCCTCCGGCCCGGCCAATGTCGGCGTCCCCGGCGACCCCGGCTTCGCCACCATCCAGCAGGGCTACCTCGAGGCCTCCAACGTCGATCCGGTCAAGGAAATCACCGAGCTGATCTCGGCGCAGCGCGCCTATGAGATGAACTCCAAGGTCATTCAGGCCGCCGACGACATGGCCTCCGTCGTCTCCAAGAACATCAGGTAACGATGGCCATGCCGATCTCCTGCTCCGCATTCCGCCGCACCGCGCTCGTCCTTGCGCTGGTGACCGGTGGCATGCCGGCTTTCGCCCAGGAATCGGCAGGTCAATCGGCAAATCAATCAGCCACTCAGATCGCCAGCAATCAAGCCGTCGGCGAGGTCGTGCTGATCCCCAACCGGGTCATCTATCCCGGCGAGACCATCGAGCTCACCGCCTTGAAACAGGTGACCCTGATCCCGGGCAAGCACAAGCCCGAGGCGATGGCGACTGTGGCCGAGGAACTCCAGGGCAAGGTCGCCAAGCGCACGCTGCTGCCCGGCCGCTATATTCCTTCGACGGCCATTCGCGACGCCTGGCTGGTCGAACAGGGTGCTGCCGTGCAGGTCTTCTTCATCTCGGGCGGCCTGACGATATCGGCCACAGCCGTGACGTTGCAGCCAGGTTCCGCCGGCGACCTCATCAAGGTTCGCAACAGCGACAGTGGCAAGATCCTCTCCGGCACGGTGATGGCCGACGGAACCATCCAGGTCAGCGCTTCATGATGCGTCCGCTTGCCCTTCTACTGGCGGCCTTGCTCGGCCTGCAGCCGGCGCTGGCTGACGGCCTGACGCCCAAGGCCAAGCGCGAACTCGCGGCCAGGAATGGCGGCGTCTACGACGATCCCGAATATGATCCGGCCACCACCACCCGCATGTTCCGCGTTTCGCCCGGGCCGAGCTCGCTGCCGCCTGGCCAGGTCGCCTCGCGCATCAAGGATATCGCCCAGCTGCAGAGTTCGCGCGACAACCAGCTCGTCGGCTACGGCCTGGTCATCGGGCTTGCCGGATCGGGCGACAGCCTGCGCAATTCGCCGTTCACCGAACAATCGATCCGCGCCATGCTCGAAAACCTCGGCATCGCCACCGAAGGCGGCAGCGCGCGCGCCAAGAACGTCGCCGCCGTTATCGTCACCGCCAACATGCCGCCCTATGTGCAGTCGGGCGCGCGCATCGACATCGACGTCTCCTCGATGGGCGACGCGACCTCGCTTGCCGGCGGCACGCTGATCATGACGCCGCTGAAAGCGGCGGACGGGGAGATCTACGCCGTAGGCCAGGGCGCGGTCATCGTTTCGGGCTTCACCGCCCAGGGGCAGGCCGAGCAATTGACGCAAGGCGTGCCGACCGCCGGCCGGGTGCCGAACGGCGCCATCGTCGAGCGTTCGGTGAAAGCCGAGTTCGACGACCAGGCGATCCTCACGCTGCAATTGCGCAATCCCGATTTTTCGACGGCCATCCGCATCGCCGACGCAATCAACGACTACACCAGCCAGCGCTTCGGCATGCGCGTGGCGGGCGAGCGCGATTCCCGAACCGTGCAGATCAGGCGGCCGAAGAATGTTTCGGCGGCGCGCTTCTACGCCGAGATCGAGAATCTGGTGGTCGAGTCCGACACGCCGGCCCGCGTCGTCATCGACGAGCGCACCGGCACCATCGTCATCGGCAACGACGTCAAGATTTCGCGTGTCGCCATCAGCCACGGCACGCTGACCGTGCGCATTACCGAAGCGCCGCGCGTCGTGCAGCCCGAACCCTTCTCCAAGGGCGAAACCGCCGTCGAGCCATTCACCGCCATCGATGCCAGCCGGCCGGACGCGCGTGTCGCCGTGCTGGACGGGCCGGACCTGCAGACCCTCGTCTCCGGCCTCAACCGGCTCGGCGTCAAGCCGGACGGCATCATTGCCATCCTGCAAGGCATCAAGTCGGCTGGCGCCCTGCAAGCCGATCTGGTTCTCCAATAGGCGATGCCGATGATCCTTTCCCTCTCACCCCATGAAAGACGCCGCTCCGGCGCGATCCTGCTCGCCACAGCTGCCCTTGCGGCCATGTCCTTTTCCGGCAGCGCGCGCGGCGAGGACACCGTTCGCCAGGTTCTGCCCGGAGCGCAGCCCGCCGTGGCGCCACAGCAATTGACACGGCAGAAGGCACCGGACCAAAGCGAGATCGAGCGCTTTTGCTCAAACATAGCCGATGCCGCCCGTGACCGCCGCTATGCCTTGCAGGCCGAGGAGCTGAAGCAGCTCCAGGCCGGCATCGACGAGCGCATGAAGGCTCTGGACGCAAAGAAGGCCGAATACGAGACCTGGCTGAAGCGGCGCGAGGTCTTCCTGGCCCGGGCAGAAGACGGCGTCGTCAAGATCTATGCAGGCATGAAGCCCGATGCCGCGGCCGAGCGTCTGGCAATCGTCAACGCAGACCTCGCCGCGGCCATCCTGATGAAGCTCGATTCACGCAAGGCCAGCGTCATCCTCAATGAAATGGACCAGAAGGCGGCGGCGGCGCTCACCGGCATCATGGCCAGCGCAGCTCGAAGGGTAGATCCGTCATGATCCGCAGAATGCTTGTCCTGTGCGCGGTCGCGGCGCTGTCCGGCTGCGGCACCAACCTCAAGGAAGTCGGCAAGGAACCGGCGCTCTCTCCGGTCGGCTCGGGCATAGACGGCGGCGATACCGGCTCCCTTTACAAATATCCCGAGACGCCACGCGCGCCGGTCAAGAAATTCTCGCTGTGGGATGATCGCCAGAGCCGGCTGTTCACCGACCCACGGGCACTGTCGCAGGGCGACATCCTGACGGTCAGGATCAAGATCAACGACCGCGCCAACTTCAAGAACCAGAACGACCGGAGCCGTACCGCCAACCGCAAGCTCGGCTTCGATATCAGCGCGCAATGGGACAAGATCGGCAGCACTGCCGGCAAAGGCGCTGGAGCACTGAATTCCCAAACGGACACGACCGCCGATGGTGAGATAAAGCGATCCGAGACATTGGAGCTCAACGTGGCGGCCATCGTCACCGACGTCCTGCCCAATGGCAATCTGATGATCACAGGCTCGCAGGAAGTGCGTGTCAACGCCGAACTCAGGGTGCTGACGATCGCCGGCATCGTGCGGCCGGCCGATATCGGCGCCGAGAACACGATCCCCTACGAACGCATCGCCGAAGCGCGCATTTCCTACGGCGGACGCGGCCGTATCACCGAGGTCCAGCAACCCGCCTACGGCCAGCAGGTTCTCGACCAGGTTCTTCCGTTCTAGGATTGGGAAGCAAAACGTGGCCAATGTCGAACAGCTTCAGCCTCGCAAGGGTCCTTCCCTTGCCGTCCAGGGCGCCATGCTGCTGGTGGTGACGGCCGCCGCCATCGGCATGGGCTGGATGTCGGGCGGCTATCTCAAGGGTGTCGGCGCACCGTCATCGGTGCCGGCTGCGCCTGAGAATGAGGGCAAGACGGCCGAGCCCGCCGCCACGCATGAACCTGGCGCGGGATCGACGCTCGTTGTACTGGCGCCGATCACCACCAACATCGCCTCGCCTGCGGAAACCTGGCTCAGGATGGAAGTGTCGGTGGTCTATGACGCGCCGCAGCCGCCGGCCATGTCGGAAGACATCCATCAGGATCTTCTGGCCTTCGTTCGCACCTTGAAGATGCACCAGATCGAGGGCGCCAGCGGCTATCAGCACCTGAAGGCAGATCTCGACGAACGCGCGTCGATCCGCAGTCAGGGACATGCCAAGCAAGTACTCATCAGGACATTGCTGCTCGAATGAGAAAGTTCCTTCTCGCCGCGGCGCTGATCGGCGCCACCACATCGATTGCCGCGGCCCAGCAGTTGGACCTTGGCGGCATCGGCAAGGCCGACGGCACCACCGTCGGCTACATCATCCAGATGTTCGGCCTGCTGACCGTGCTGTCGGTGGCGCCGGGCCTGCTGATCATGGTGACCAGCTTCACCCGTTTCGTCATCGCCTTCTCGATCCTGCGCGCCGGCATCGGCCTGCAATCGACACCGGCAAACCTTATCCTAATCTCGCTATCGCTTTTCATGACCTTTTATGTCATGGCGCCGACCTTCGACCAGGCCTGGAACACCGGCGTCAAGCCGCTGATGGACAACCAGATCAGCCAGACCGAGGCCTTCGACAAGATCTCGGATCCGTTCCGCACCTTCATGCTGCACAATGTGCGTGACAAGGATTTCGACCTTTTCGCCGACCTCGCCCGCGAGCGCGGCCAGACCGTTTCGCGCGACACCGTCGACCTGCGCATCCTGGTGCCTGCCTTCATGATCTCCGAGATCCGGCGCGGCTTCGAGATCGGCTTCCTGATCGTGCTGCCGTTCCTGGTCATCGACCTGATCGTCGCCACCATCACCATGGCGATGGGCATGATGATGTTGCCGCCGACCGTGGTGTCGCTGCCATTCAAGATCCTGTTCTTCGTGCTGATCGACGGCTGGAACCTGCTCGTCGGCAGCCTGGTGCGCTCGTTCAACTGATCGTCCGCACCGTAACGCCTCGCTAGAGCAATTCCAGGAAAAGTGTGACACGGTTTCCGTCCGGAATTGCGTAAAAACAAAGAGATAGAGCGGTTCGCCGTTTCCGTGAAACGGTGAAATGCTCTAGAAGCACCGCTCGCCGAAGAGGCTGGACGGGGTGTGCGGCATCGTCGAAATTTCCCAAATTATTTTCGGTTAACCCTCAGGTTTAGTCCTTTGGTAGGGACTTGCCGCCATATTCGCTCGCAGATGGCGGGTGATCGAAACAACGGTCATTGGCATGATGCCGCTCCGTCATACCGGGAAAGCCGGTATGTCAAAAAAACACCTGTAAAAACAAGGTACGAGTAGCCATGTCCAGTATCATGACGAACGCCGCTGCGTTGACCGCGCTGCAGAGCTTGAACGCCACCCAGAAGAACCTCGACACCACCCAGTCCCGCATCTCGACGGGTTATCGCGTCTCCCAGGCTTCGGACAACGCCGCTTACTGGTCGATCGCTACCACGATGCGCTCCGACAACCAGGCCATGTCCACCGTTTCGGACGCGCTCGGCCTCGGCGCCTCGAAGGTCGACACCGCCTACACCGGCATGGACAGCGCGATCACCACCATCAACCAGATCCAGCAGAAACTGACCGCATCTTACGGCCAGACGGATGCGTCGAAGGAAAAGACCCAGGTCGAAATCGCCGCTCTTCAGAAGCAGCTGAAGGCCTACGCCGACGGCGCCACCTTCTCGGGTACCAACATGCTGTCGGTAAACAGCGGCACGGCCACCACGGCTGCCGACGTCAAGGTCGTTTCGGCCTTCAACCGCAGCTCCGCCGGCGCGGTTTCGATCTCCACGATCGACGTGAACGTGGAAAGCATCAAGCTGTATGAAGCCGGTGCTTCGGCGACCGCCAAGGGCATCCTCGACACCGACCGCCTCGGCATCAGCGGTGTTGCCGCAGCGGCCTCGGCCCCGACCCTCGGCGCTGCCGCGGCGGCCACCGATACCTATTCGGTCGCCTCGCTGAAAATCTTCTCGGGCACCACGGCCGCCAGCGACACCCAGATCGCGCAGATGATGACCGTCGTCGATGCCGCGCTCAAGGACATGACGAACGCCGCCACCAAGCTCGGCGCCGCCAAGAGCTCCATCGACCTGCAGAAGACCTTCACCTCGAGCCTGATGGACTCCATCGACCGCGGTGTCGGCCAGCTCGTCGACGCCGACATGAACAAGGAATCGACCCGCCTCCAGGCTCTGCAAGTCCAGCAGCAGCTCGGCGTCCAGGCGCTGTCGATCGCCAACGGTTCGTCGCAGTCGATCCTGTCGCTCTTCCGCGGCTGATCGTTCACCAACCACGAACAGCACTAGAATATCGGGCCGCGCCAAAAAGCGCGGCCCGATTTGCGTTTGCTCCAGCCCCGCGCAACGCTCGTTCCTTAACCCTCGAAAGCGAGCCATTAACAGGCCGTTAACCATAACGCGCTAGTCATGGTTAACCATTAGCTTACAATGGATTGGCGAATCGGCCTGGTCGGCACGATGGCAATCCATGGGCGGGCCAGCGGCTCGCGAGGGCAATGCCGGTTTTGAGAGACCGGCTCGGGAAAAAGGAGCGAGTTTCTTGGCGAGCATCATGACAAACGCTGCGGCGTTGACAGCACTTCAAAGCCTTAACGCCACCAACAAGTCGCTCGAGCAGACGCAGTCGCGGATTTCGACGGGCTACAGGGTCTCCGAGGCCTCCGACAACGCCGCCTACTGGTCGATCGCCACGACGATGCGCTCCGACAACCAGGCGCTGTCGACCGTTCAGGATGCGCTCGGTCTCGGCGCCTCGAAGGTCGACACCGCCTACACGGGCATGAACAATGCGCTGGATGCGATCGGCAAGATCAAGACCAAGCTGCTTTCGACCGTTGGCCAGACGGATGCCGCCAAGGCAAAGACGCAGACCGAAATCACGGCGCTCCAGGCGCAGATGAAATCCTTTGCCGATTCCGCAACCTTCTCGGGCTCGAATTTCCTGTCGGTGACGTCGAAGCAGGTCGCCGGGAATAATGACGGCGTCCAGCCCGACGCCCATATCGTGTCCTCGTTCAATCGCTCCTCGTCGGGCGCCATCTCGCTCGGAACGATCGACATCAATGTCGAGAGCACCAAACTGTTCGATTCAGGCCTCGCCGCCGACGTCAAGAACCAGGGCACGCTCGACCGCCAGACCTCCGTCTACTCCACCGCCGCCGACCAAGCCCAGTACGACTCCGCCTATGCGGCCGCGCTCGCCACCGGCGGCACCGACATCGCCGCCAACGCCGCCGGCCAGGCCGCCGTGACGAACACGACGCCCACCAAGATCGACAATGTTTCCGCCTTCAATCTCGACATTACGGCGTCCGGCGTGACCGATGACATCATCACCCAGATGATCGGCAAGATCGACAATGTCATGAGCCAGCTGACCGACCAGGCCACCATCCTCGGCGCCGCCAAGAGCTCCATCGACCTGCAGAAGACCTTCACGCAGAGCCTGATGGACTCCATCGACCGCGGCGTCGGCCAACTCGTCGATGCCGACATGAACAAGGAATCGACGCGCCTCCAGGCGCTGCAGGTCCAGCAGCAGCTCGGCATCCAGTCGCTGTCGATCGCCAACAGCTCCTCGCAGTCGATCCTGTCGCTCTTCAAGAACGGCTAATCCAGCCGTAGCTGACGGATACCCCACCTCCAATTCACGGGCCGCGCCGCAAGCGCGGCCCGATTTCATTTTCGCACAAGCTTCGGAGATTAGTGTTCCGGCGGAACAGTCATGCTGGGAGTCGCTCTATCGTGCCGGAACAGATCCAGAGCATCATCTCGAATCTCCGCGGTTTTGGTGTGAAGCGCCTCGCCATGCTTGCGGGCATCGCCGTGCTGGTGATGGGCGTCATCGGCATCGCCTCGGTCTATCTCAACCGCCCTGCCTACGACACGCTCTATGTCGGGCTCGATCGCTCCGATGTGAACCAGATCGGGCTGGTGCTGGGCGAGGCCGGCATCGGCTTCGACGTCGGTGCCGACGGAACCTCGGTGCTGGTGCCGGCCGGCACCACGGCGCAGGCGCGCATGCTGCTGGCCGAAAAGGGCCTGCCCACCAGCGCCAATGCCGGCTACGAACTGTTCGACAATGTCGGCGCGATGGGCCTCACCTCCTTCATGCAGCAGATCACTCGCGTGCGTGCGCTCGAAGGCGAGATCGCCCGCACCATCCAGTCCATCGCAGGAATCAAGGCGGCGCGCGTCCACATCGTCATGTCCGAACGCGCCAACTTCCGCCGCGACGAACAACAGCCCTCGGCATCGGTCGTCATCCGCTATGCCGGCATCGACGCCGAGAAAAGCGCCATGTCGATCCGCCATCTCGTCGCCGCCGCCGTGCCGGGCCTGTCGGCCGACAAGGTGACGGTGCTTGATTCCAACGGCAATTTGCTGGCCGCGGGCGACGATCCGTCCAACACCAGTGCTGCCCGCACGCTCGGCGTCGAGCAGACGGTGGAGGCACAGATCGGCGACAACATCCGCCGCGCGCTCACCCCCTATCTCGGCCCGGACAATTTCCGCGCCAGCGTCAAGGCCGAGGTCAACACCGACACCCGCCAGACCGAAGAGACCATTTTCGACCCGAATTCCCGCGTCGAACGCTCTGTGCAGTCGGTGCGGGCCAACGAAAACAGCAACCAGAAGCAGGCTTCGACCCCGGCCAGCGTCGAGCAGAACCTGCCAGAGACCCAGGCGGCCAGCACCGAGGGTCCGCAGACCTCTTCGGCGAACGACCGCAAGGAGGAGATCACCAATTACGAGATCAACTCCAAGAAGATCGCCACCGTCTCCAATGGCTACACCGTCACCAAGATGTCGATCGCCGTCGTCGTCAACCAGGACCGGCTGAAAACGATCCTGGGCAAGGACGCAACGCCCGAACAGATCGCCAAGCGCGTCGCCGAGATCCAGAAGATGGTGAGTTCGGCCACCGGTTTCGACGACAAGCGCGGCGACGTCATCGACGTCTCGGCGGTCGAGTTCATCGATGGGCTGGACGGCGAGGCGGTTCCGCAAGCTGGAATGCTCGATTCCATCGGCCAGCATGCCGGCACGCTGATCAATGCCGGTGCCTTTATCGTCGTGGTGTTCCTGGTCGCCTTCTTCGGCCTGCGGCCGATGGCGGCCGCGCTGACGGCAAAGGCGACGCCGACGCCCGCCATATCCGGCCCCAACTTCGATGAGGTCCAGCGCTCGTTGCCGACACCGGAGGCAGCCGCTTCAGCCAATGCCGCCGTCGGCGCCTTGCCCAGTGCAAGGCCCGGCGCCACCCCGCTCGACGATCTTCGCCAGAAAATCAGGCCCGCGCCGCAGGAGCGGCTTGCCCGCATGGTCGACATCAACGAGGAACGCACCGCGCAGATCCTGCGCAAATGGGCGGCCCAGGAAGTCGCGGCCTAGACCATGCCCTCCGCAACCCTTTTCGATCTCCTCCCTGATTTCGGTACGCGCGCGCAGCGCGTCAGCCCGCCTCAGGCCACGGTCGACCCTCGGCGGGCCCCTGAACCGGCGGCATCCCAGGCCGATATCGGCACCCTGATCGCCGAGGCGGTTGCCCAGGCGGAGGCCACACTCACGGAACGCTTCTCGGCCGCCCATGAAGCCGCGCTGGAAGCGGAGCGCCAGGCCAATGCCGAGGAAGCGAGGATCTTTCTGGAGAGCTTCGGCGGCGATGTCGGCAACGCCGTGTCGTCGCGCATCGACGCCATGGAGGCGCGTGTCACCGATCTCGTCGCCGCCACGGTCGCCCGCATCCTTGGCGGCGTCGTCAGCGACGACGTGCAGAAGCGTTCGCTTGAAGCGCTGGCCGGCGCGGTTCGTGAAGCTATCGGCGACAGCGAAGCGGTGCGTATCGCCGTGCGCGGGCCGCTCTCGCTGTTCGAAACACTGAAGGCATCGCTCGGGCCGCGCACTGCCAATCTCGACTTCACCGAGGCGCCCGGCTTCGACCTGACCGTCAACATCGACGAAGCGGTGTTCGAGACCCGCATGGCCGAGTGGTCGGAAACTCTGTCCGAGGTTCTGTCGTGAGCGTCGCTGAAGCCGATCACGGCAGGCACGAGATCATCATCGTGCGGCATGCCCATGGCGACCACGACGAAGGTCACCACGGCGGCGTCTGGAAGATCGCCTTCGCCGACTTCATGACGGCGATGATGTGTTTCTTCCTGGTCATGTGGCTGATCAACGCCGCCAACGAACAGACCAAGGCGGCTGTCGCCAGCTATTTCAACCCCGTCAAGCTGGTCGACCGCAACTCGAGCCGCAAGGGCCTGGAGGACCTTGGTGACGGTCCGAATGCAATCGGCGCGACCGCCGAAAGCCCGCAACAGGCGACAGGCAAGAGCGGGCAGGACGGCACCGGTGGCGCGGGCACATCCGAACGCAAACAGGACAAGCAGGAACAACAGCAGTCGGAGAGGTCCGACGAGCATCTCTTCGCCGACCCTTACGCGGTGCTCTCGGAGATCGCCACCGACACCGGCGTCATGCAGAACGTCAGCCAGAAGGGCGACGGCGGCGCGCAAAGTGCCGGCCCGGCGACCGGCGCCTCCGGTGGCGCGTCCTATCGCGATCCCTTCGAGCCAGATTTCTGGTCGCAGCAGGTCGCGGCACCGGGCGCCGAGGCGAGTGCCCAGCGCCCCAGGATCGAAGGCGACCCGGTCAAGCCGGGCGACAAGGCCGCCGAGACACAGGTCGCCAAGGTCAAGGCCGTGCCGCCGGCACCGCCTCTCAAGGACGCGCCCCTCGAGCCCTTGGCCAAGGATGCGGCCGCGACGATGGCCAAGGCCAGCGATGTCGAGGCCGACGATATCAAGGCCGGCGATACCAAGGCCAGCGATGCAAAGGCTGGAGAAGGCAACGCCGCGGAAGCGGCCAAGGCGGACGCCACCCTTGCCAGCCGAGAAGCCGCGAAGCCCGAAGCCGCGGAAAAAGCTCCGACCGCCGCCGCGCTGAAGGCGGCGGCCGATGTCAAGCGGCAGCTGGCCGATGCCTTCAAGCCCGGCGACAAGCTGCACGATGGCGTCTCGGTCGAGGCCACGGACAAAGGCGTCGTCATCTCCATCACCGATCGGCTCGACTTCGGCATGTTCGAAGTCGGCTCGGCCCTGCCGAGCCGCGAACTGGTGCTGGCGATGGAAAAGATCGGCCGCATCGTCAACAGCCAGAAGGGCACCATCAGCATCAACGGCCACACCGATGCACGCCCCTTCCGCAGTGACAGCTACGACAACTGGCGGCTGTCGACGGCGCGCGCCCATTCCGCTTACTACATGCTCGTGCGCGGCGGCGTCGACGAACGCCGCATCACCGAAGTCGCAGGCTTCGCCGACCGCCAACCAAAGGATCCGGCCGATCCCATGGCGGCGGTCAACCGTCGCATCGAGATATTGATGGCGGCCGGCGGATGAGGCGGGTGGCCGTCACCAGCCGCTTGATGGGCCTGTTGCTGCTGGCCGCCGGACATCCATCGTCCGGCTTCGCCCAGGATGCGCTGCAGCCCTATCAGCTGGTGCGCTCGCTGCAGCTCATCCAGGACCGCATCGCCGCCGGCGATCACGCCGCCATGCCGATGCAGGCCAAGCTGCTCGAGATGACCGATGCGCGTCTGCGCGAGGCGGATGCGCAGGATTTCCAGGAACCAAAGAACTTTCGCGCGCTCCTGGTCTATGGCATGAGCGGCGGCAATCCGGTGACTGTCGAGGCAGCCGTGTCACGTGCCGCCGCCGATCCGGGTGACCTGGCCATCGCCAAGGGCGTGATCGAGTATCTGAATGGCCGGCCCGGCGACGCGATCACAGCCCTCGGGCCGATCGATCCGATGGCGCTGCCCGGCGATCTCGGCGCATTCCTGGCCTTGGTCAAGGGATCGCTTCTAGCCGGCGACGATCCAGCGGCGGCACTCAAATTGCTCGATGAGGCCAAGCTGCTCAGCCCCGGCACGCTGGTCGAGGAAGCGGCCTTGCGGCGCTCGGTCGGCATTGCCGTGGCGCAAGGCGACGCGGCGCGTTTCGCGCTTGCTTCCACGCAGTATGTCGAGCGCTACCTCTATTCGCCCTATGCCAGCCAGTTCGCGGATTCTTTCGTCTCCGGGGTCATCGCACTGCACATGTCGATCAGCCAGGACAAGCTGGCCGACATCACCTCGATGATGGATCCCGAGCGCGAGAAGGTGATCTATCTGCGCATCGCCCGCCGTGCCGCGATCGACGGCCTGAACGAGTTGTCGGCCTTCGCCTCGACGCGAGCCGAACAGGGCCGCGACGGCAACACCAATCAGGACGATCCGCGCGCCCTGCTTTATTCCAGCCTGTCCACCGTGACCTCGGACACCATCGAGGATGTGCGCACCAAGCTCGGCAAGATCGATCGCAGCAAGCTGTCGGACGGTGACCGCGACCTGCTCGACGCCGCACAGGCCATCGCCGGTGAAGTGGTGGCGCCACCCGCTTCTCTTCCAGCCGCAAGTCCGGCGCCCGCGGCAACTGCGCCGACGCAACCCGAAGTTACCGCCGCGCAGGCCGCCGACACCGCCGGGTTGCCACCCGTCGAAGGCGCTGCCTCCGAACAGCCCGCAGTTGCGCCAGCCAGCGGCGTCGCGACCGGTGCGCCAAGCGCGCCGGTTCCTTCGGCCGAAACCGCAACCGTCCTCCCGGCCTCGGCGCCCGCGGCCTCGGCCAGCCCTGACAAGACCGACCCGACCGACGCCGCCATGATGAAAACCCGTCGACAGCTCGACCTAATCGACCAGATGCTTGGAGCCGCCCCGAAATGACACCCAGCCTCGGCCCAGGCCTGCCAGGATTTACCGCCGCGCGCACCACGGCGGACCAGCCGGCCGCGCCGGGAAAGAAGGATGATGACGGTTTCGGCAAGATGGTGCACGCCGGCGCGAACCCGGCCCGCCCGGAAAAGCAGCCGCCGACCGAGGCCGGGTCGCGCGATCCGCGCTGGAGCAAGCTCGCCGCTGGCCTTGCGGCGCAGGCGGGCGAGGACAAGCCGATGCCGGACGGCAAAGCTCGGGCCGCACGGGCCGCACCGACCGGATTGACGGCGGCGAAATCCACGAAAGACGGCAAGGATGCCCGGGCTGCCAAGGACACCGACGCTGAAACACCAGTGTCCGATGCCGGTTCAATGCCGCTTGACGATCATCTGCCGCTTCTGATGGCATTTCATGACCTGCGCCATTTCTCGACATCGACCAAGTCGGCCGACGTCGGCGAAACCGGCCAGGACGCCGCTGTCGAGGGGCAGGTTCTGCCGAAGGGCTACCGGCCGAAGTCGGCCGCCGAGAATGGCGACGTCGAACCTATGTCGAAGCCTGAGCGGGCGTCGCTCGTCGATGGGCCGTTGACGAAACTTGACGAGCCTTCCGCGCGCGACGCCGCTGCTGGCGCGCCACGGGGCGAGAATGCGATCGCCGCCGGCCCATTGCCGGAGACGACCCCGGCCGACGTACCGGGCGTGGATCCGAAACAGGCGACGCCACAGCTGAAGTCCATCGCCGACGTTCAGTCTTCGTTGCATTCCGAACCAGGAAAACGGCTCTCGACGGCCGGGCGCATCGAAGTGGTTTCCGAGCGCAGCTTCCCTGCCCCGCCGCAGGCGCCGATGAGCCAGGCAGCGCTCAGCGAGATCGGCGCCATAACCGCCGATGGCGGCCCGCGGCAGGTGCATTCGACGGCTTCCGCGGCCACCCAACTGGCCAGCCCTGTTGCCGTTCCGACACATGTGTTGAAGATCGAACTCCACCCGGCCGAACTGGGCATGGTCACGGCACACCTTCGCCTCTCCGGAGAACAACTCACGATTGAACTGAAGCCCGAAACACACGACGCCTACCGTCGGCTTTCCAGCGATAGCGAGGCTATCGTCAAGTCGCTGCGCGGCCTGGGCTTCGAGGTTGATAAGGTCACCATCATGCAACCGTCGGTGGCCGTTGCGGCTGCAAGCCGGACGGATGCAACCGCGTCGATGACCGCGGTGCCTGGCCGCGACCAGTCGTCCTTTCAGCCCGGAAATTCCAGCGGCGGCAATGGCGGAGCCGGCGGCCAGCAACCGGGCCAGCAGTCCGCAAGGGGTAACCACGATGACGCGCAAGCACACGGCCGCGCCGTTTCGCCTTCTCGCGAGCGCGCTGGCGGCGATATCTTTATCTAGCTTTGCGGGCGGCGCCGCCGCCGCCACCAATCCCTGCGAGCCCGAGATCCTGCGTGCCGCCGACCGCTACGGCATACCCGCCGGCATCCTCTACGCGGTTGGCCTGACAGAGACCGGCAAGAAAGGCAGCCTTCAGCCTAATGCATTGAATATAGAAGGAAAAGCAGTCTTCCCGAAAAGCCGTACCGAGGCACTTGCCACTTTCGCCAACGCCCAGCGCGAGGGCAAGACGCTGATCGATCTCGGCTGCATGCAGATCAATCATCACTACCACGCCTCGCATTTCCGCAGCGTCGAGGACATGCTCGACCCCCGCCAGAATGTCGACTACGCGGCACGTTTCCTGGCGGATCTCCATGCCCGCCACGAGACCTGGTCGATGGCCGTCGCGCGCTATCATGCCGGTCCCGACAACGATCCGGCGCAGAAGGTCTATGTCTGCCGGGTCATCGCCAACATGGTTGCCACCGGTTTTGGCAAATGGACAGCCAACGCCCGCTCCTTCTGCAACCCATAGGCGTATTTTCAACCTCCAATATGCTCGCCGCGCCGCACCGGGGCGCCATTTTGACTTCGACAAGACTTGGCCTCCCAAGCACATCTGGCTGCACGCTAATGCAACCGGCACGATTCCAGACTCCCAAGAAACTAGTTACAAGAAATGACCGTGTTCAGGATTCCCGCCACCGGTTACGCCTCTTTCCACGGGGCAAATGTGCTGATTCGGAGGCGGGGCCGATGATCGTTATCGTTGACGAGCGAGAGCTCGTAACAGAGGGATACAACTCACTTTTTGACCGCGAGGGGGTCGCCTGCGCAGGTTTCGCGCCCGGCGAGTTCGGCGAGTGGGTGAACTCGGCCGCCGACGCCGATCTGCGCTCGGTCCGCGCCTTCCTTATCGGCGACTGCCGCGAAGGCTCGATCTCTCCACGCCATATCCGCGACCGCACCGGAGCTCCCGTCATTGCTCTCAGCGAACAGCATTCGCTGGAAAACACGCTGCGGTTGTTCGAGAGCGGCGTTGACGACGTCGTCCGCAAGCCCGTCCACATCAGAGAGATCCTGGCCCGCATCACCGCCATCCGCCGCCGCGCCCAGGAGGATGTCGCCTACACCGAGATCGGCGCCATGCGCATCTTCATGGACGGCCGCGATCCGGAGATCGACGGCCAGCCGCTGCCCTTGCCGCGCCGTGAACGCCGCATCCTCGAATATTTGGCGAGCAACCGCGGCCGCCGCGTCACCAAGACCCAGGTGTTCAACGCCATATACGGCATCTTCGACGAAGAGGTCGAGGAGAACGTGGTCGAAAGCCACATCAGCAAACTGCGCAAGAAGCTGCGCGAGAAGCTGGGCACCGACCCGATCGATTCCAAACGTTTCCTCGGCTACCGGCTGGTGTTCTGATGCCGTATCGCGCCAGCTTCGCGCAAGACAAGGCGCGTAGCCTCGCCGCCAGTGGCATGGATATTGCGGAGACATCTCGATGAGCCTCTACGGAATGATGCGGACCGGCGTTTCCGGCATGAACGCACAGGCCAACCGCCTGTCGACGACAGCCGACAACATCGCCAATTCCGATACCACCGGTTACAAGCGATCCTCCGCCGAATTTTCGACGCTGATCATGCCGTCGACGGGTGGCGCCTACAATTCCGGCGGCGTCACCACGACGATCCGGCAGGCGGTCAGCGATCCGGGCGTGCTCCAATACACCACGTCTGTCTCCGACCTTGCCGTCAGCGGCGATGGTTTCTTTGTCGTCCAGGATCCCAGCGGTACGCCCTATCTGACCCGCGCCGGCGCCTTCGTTCCCGACGCGCAGGGCCGCCTGGTCAACGCGGCCGGCTTCCAGCTGATGGCCTACAGCTACGCCAACGGCACGCCGGCTGCGACAGTGAACGGCTTCGAAGGTCTGGAGCCGGTTGTCATCTCCGACCAGGGATTGACCGCGACTCCGAGCAGCGCGGGTAGCTTCAGCGGCAATCTGCCTGCAGGTGCGACAGCGGTCGCCACTGCCAACCTGCCCGGCGCCAACGCGGCCACCGCACAGTACACCTCGAAATCGTCGATGGTCGCCTATGACAACCTCGGCAACAAGAAGCTGCTCGACGTCTATTTCACCAACACGGGTACAGGCACCTGGCAGGTGGCGGTTTTCGACCAGTCGAAGGCGACGGCTGGAACATCGTTCCCCTACACCGGCGGCGCACTCGGCACGGCCAACCTGACCTTCGACACCACCACCGGCAAACTCACCGGCACGCCCACCAGCGTTTCATTCACCGTGCCGGGCGGCGCGAGCCTCAATCTCGACCTGTCGACACTGACCCAGCTCGGGACCGGCTTCACCGTTTCCGACGCCCAGGTCAACGGCAATGCGCCGAGCACCATCGACAAGGTCCAGATCAGCAAGGACGGCACCATCTACGCCCAATACAAGGACGGCACCTCCAAGCCGCTCTACAAGATACCGCTGGCCGACGTTCAGAGCCCGGACCAGCTCAAGGCCCTTCCCGGCAACGTCTATGCCCAGGGCACCGATTCCGGTGCGGTCCGTGTCGGCTTCGCCAATGAAGGCAAGGCCGGTTCCATCATCTCCGGCGCGCTCGAAAACTCCAATGTCGACATCGCCGAGGAACTCACCGACATGATCGCGGCGCAGCGCAGCTACACCGCCAATTCGAAGGTCTTCCAGACCGGTTCCGACCTGATGGACGTCCTTGTCAACCTGAAGAGATAAACCGGGCGTCGCCCGTGAAAGACCAGCATGTCGCTATCCTCCGCATTGAGTATCGCCCAATCGGCGCTTATGAATACCGCGCGGCAGACCAGCGTTGTCTCGCGCAACATCGCCGACGCTTCCAATCCGGATTACACGCGCCGCATCTCCGTCATCACCAGCACGGCGCCCGGCGCTCGTTTCGTTGATGTCCAGCGTGCGGCCAACGACCTGCTGTTCCGCCAAAACCTCGGTGCCCTGTCGGCGTACAGCGGTCAGAACGCGCTCTACAGCGGCATGGATCAGCTGGACGTTTCGGTCAACGGTGTCGACAACGCGTCCTCGCCCTCGACGGCGATCGCCAATCTGCAGCAGGCGCTGCAGCTCTACGCCACATCGCCGTCCAATCAGAATCTCGGCTCGAGCGTCATCGACGCGGCCAAGCAGGTCGTGCGCTCCCTGAATGAAGGCTCCAAGGCCGTTCAGGATTTTCGAACCCAGACGGACGGCCAGATCGACACGGCGGTCAAGGACCTCAACTCGCTGCTTGGCCAGTTCCAGGACGCCAACCAAGCAGTCATGTCCGGAACCCGTTCCGGCACCGATGTTTCCGACGCTCTCGACCAGCGCGACGCGCTGCTGAAGAAGATCTCGAACTATGTTCCGATCTCGACCTTCACGCGCGGCGACAACGATATGGTCATCACCACGGGCGACGGCACGACGCTGTTCGAGACGATACCGCGCACGGTGAGCTTCACGCCGGCGGCCGGCTATGCCGCCGGAGCCGCCGGCAACACCGTCTATATCGACAACGTGCCGATTTCGGCGGGAACCGGTGGCAACACAACCGCCAGCGGCACGCTTGCCGGTCTGCTGCAATTGCGCGACGGCGTCGCCTCGACCATGCAGAGCCAGCTCGACGAAACCGCGCGCGGCTTGATCACCGCCTTTGCCGAGACCGCACCGTCGATGCCCAACGCCGCCGGCCTGTTCACCTGGTCTGGCGCGCCGGCCGTACCGGCGGCAGGCACGCTCGTCAACGGCCTTGCCGGCACGATCAGCATCAATGCCGCGATGGATCCAAGCGTCGGCGGCAATCCGACATTGCTGCGCGATGGCGGCGCCAACGGTTTGGCCTATGTCGCCAACACCACCGGCGGCGCCTCCTATTCCAACCTCCTGATCGCTTATGGCGACCGACTCGACAAGCCGATGACGTTCGATTCCGCGGCGGGTATTTCGGCAACGTCCAGCGTTTCCGACTACGCCGCCAATTCGATCGGCTGGCTCCAAAGCGTGCGCCAGCAGGCTTCGACCGCCGCCGACGCCAAGGAGGCATTGGCCCAGCGCAGCGCCGACGCGTTGTCCAACGCGACCGGGGTCAATATCGACCAGGAAATGTCGCTGATGCTCGATCTCGAACACACTTACCAGGCATCGGCCCGGATGATGAAGACTGTCGACGACATGATGACGGCGCTGTTGAGCGCGGTGGGATAAAGCCATGACTTCCGTCTCTTCTGCCGCCCTTTCGAACGCCATGCGCTATCAGCAGATGCGCATGCAGGCCGATCTGGTCAAAGCCACGAAAGAATCCTCGACCGGCAGGATCGCCGATGTTGGACTTGCGCTGGGTGGACGCACCGCCCAGTCCGTCACCTTTTCGCGCGATCTCGACCGGCTCAACGTCATTGTCGATTCGAACGGACTGGTCGCGGCCCGGCTTTCATCGACCCAGACCTCGCTCGGCCAGCTCTCAAGCGTCGCGCAGACTTTCCTGTCCAGCCTGACCACGGCATCGTCGGGCGACAACTCCGACAGCCTGACCCAGTCGACCGGCCAGACGACGATCCAGCAGCTTGCCTCGATCCTCAACACCAGCGTCAACGGCGAATACCTGTTTGCCGGCACCAACACCGACGTCAAGCCGATCAACGATTTCACCGCGCCCGGCTCACCCGCCAAGGCCGCCTTCGACGCCTCTTTCGTCGCCAATTTCGGCTTCCCGCCCAATGACCCGCTCGCGGCCGACATCACCGCTGCCCAGATGGACGACTTCATCACCAACGACGTCGAGCCGCAGTTCCTCGGCTCTGGCTGGCAGACCAACATGTCGAATGCCACCGACCAGCAGATCGTCAGCCGCATCGCGCTCAACGAAACCACCGAGACCTCGACCGGCGCCAACAGCGACGGCATCAAGAAGCTTGCCATGGCCGCTGCCATGGTCAGCAGCCTGATGTCCAGCAACATCAGCCAGGCTGCGAAAGATACGATCGTTAGCCGCTCGCAGATCTTGGTCGGCGAGGCGCTGAGCGGCATCGCCCAGGTCCAGTCGGAAACCGGCATCGTCCAGAAGCGCGTCTCGGACGCCAGCGACCGCATGAAGACGCAGGTCGACCTGTTCGAACGGCACATTCTCGATCTCGAAGCCGTCGACCCGGCGGAAGCCGCGACCCGCGTCGCCGATCTGACGCAGCATATCGAGACGTCCTTTGCTCTGACAGCGCGCCTGCAGCAGCTCAGCCTGTTGAATTACCTGACCTGACAACTCCAGCGGAACGGTAGAGCCAACGATGTACCAATTCTCCTACGCCGACGTCCAAAGCACCTCCGTCTCGGACGCCAAGGACCGTGAGCGTGAGCTCTTGACCCGCTCGATCGACATGCTGTCGGCGGCGGCCGCCGCCGGCCAGGATTCGATGGAGGCGGTGGAGGCGCTGCATTTCACCAACCGTGTCTGGACGACCTTCGTCGAGGATCTCGGCTCCAGCGACAACGCGCTTCCCAAGGAATTGCGCGCCAACCTGATTTCCATCGGCCTGTGGCTGCTGCGCGAGGCGGAGGATATCCGCCAGGGCCGCACCGACAATTTCGAAGGGCTGATCGAAGTATCCCAGATCATCCGCGACGGCATTCAATGACCAACACGCTGAAGATCTCGTTGAAGCCGAACGAGAAGATCTACATCAACGGCGCCGTCATCCGAGTCGACCGCAAGGTTACCGTCGAACTGATGAACGATGTGCAATTCCTGCTCGAGAGCCATGTGATCCAGGCCGAAGAGGCCTCGACACCGCTCAGGCAGCTGTACTTCATCCTGCAGGTCATGCTGATGAACCCGGCCGGCGCGGACGAAGCGCGCGAGATGTTCCGCCGCTCCCTGCCGCTATTCCTGGCCAGCTTCGAGGACGCCGATATCTGTCGCACGCTGAAGCAGATCGACCGCATGGTCGGCGAGGACCATATCTACGAGGCATTGAAGGCGATCCGTTCGCTTTATCCTCTCGAACGCCGCGCGCTTGGCGGCAATGACGATGTTCCGGGCGCGTCGCGCCCGCTTGCCGTGGGAGCACGCTGCTAATGACCGTGGACATGACGACGACGATACCGGTTGGCTCCAATTCGACCACCACGTCGACCTCGAAGACAGCGGTCGACTACCAGTCCTTCCTGAAGCTTCTGATCGCCGAGATGAAGAACCAGGATCCGACCAAGCCGATGGATTCGACGCAATACGTCGCCCAGCTCGCCACCTTCTCGCAGGTCGAGCAGTCGGTTCAGACAAACACCAAGCTCGAGCAGATCATGCAGTCCTCGGCACTGTCGCAGGCCGACGCGATCATCGGCCGCACGATCACCTCGGCCGACGGCAAGACCACCGGAACGGTGGCTTCGGTGACGCTCGCCAGCAACGGACTTATCGCTGTGCTGCAGGACGGCACCCAGGTTCCCGTCGGCGCAGGCGTGTCCATCAAGCCGGCAAGCTAGGCCAACCGCCACATGAACGAGGCCGACGCACTCGACATCGTCCAGTATGCGGTGTGGACGGTGCTGACCGCGTCTGCTCCGGTCGTGCTGGTCGCCATGGCGGTCGGCATTGGCATCGCCCTGATCCAGGCGCTGACGCAGGTCCAGGAAATCACCTTGACCTTCGTCCCGAAGATCGTCGCCATCATGCTTGTGGTGGCGCTGACCGGCCCGTTCATCGGGGGCCAGATATCGGCCTTCACCAACGTCATCTTCGAGCGCATCCAGAACGGGTTCTGAGCCTAGAAGTATCCGTTTTGATCAAGGGGTTTTGGGGACCCATTCTTGCTGCGCTTTGAGGAGGGCGTTTGCGAGGGTCGGCATGGAGCTTTTCCTTCGCTTGCATGCCGGCGGCCAGACCGCGGGCCACCTCCCGAGATGCTGCATGCCGCGAGGCGCGTTGAGATAAGGCATCCGGCAAGCCAGCGGAAACGTGGCCCTTTGCTATCCCCTTGTTGGACCATGATCTTCCGCGCAAGACATTCGCCCTTTGCGGCGCGATGCCATAGTTTCGGCAAACCATCCGGGGAAACGGATCAGCGCAAGGATCAGCACGCCGTGGCAGGAACCCATCCATGATCGACGAAAAACCGGAAAGCGAAGGCGTCTCGGCGCTGGCGCCCTTCCGGCATGGCATCTTCCGCGCCGTATGGGCCGCGAGTCTCGTCTCGAATTTCGGAGGCCTGATCCAGGGCGTCGGCGCTGCCTGGATGATGACCACGATCGCCACCTCGCCCTATCAGGTCGCGCTGGTCCAGGCCTCGACCACCTTGCCGATCATGCTGTTCGCGCTCGTCGCCGGCGCCATTGCCGACAGCTTCGACCGGCGCAAGGTGATGCTGGTCGCACAGAGCTTCATGCTGGTCGTCTCGGTGCTTCTGACCGTATTCACCTACTACAATTTGCTGACGCCCTGGACGCTTCTGGCCTTCACCTTCCTGATCGACAGCGGCACGGCGCTCAACAGCCCCTCCTGGCAGGCTTCCGTCGGCGACATGGTTCCGCGCAACAAGGTGCCTGCGGCTGTCGCGCTGAACTCCATGGGCTTCAACCTGACGCGCAGCGTCGGTCCGGCGATCGGCGGCATCATCGTCGCCGCCGCTGGTGCCGCGGCTGCATTCGCGGCGAATGCGGTGAGCTATATCGGCCTCATCGTCGTGATGGCGCGCTGGAAGCCCGATGTCCCGGCATCGACCTTGCCGCGCGAGTCGCTGGGCGCGGCCATGGGCGCGGGCCTGCGCTATGTCGCCATGTCGCCCAACATCGGCAAGGTGCTGGTCAGGGGCGCGGCTTTCGGCTTCAGCGCCGGCGCCGTGCTGGCGCTCCTGCCGCTGGTGGCACGCGACGTCGTCAAGGGTGATGCCTTGACCTACGGCATCATGCTCGGCGCCTTCGGCATCGGCGCCGTCGGCGGCGCGCTGATCAGCGTGCGGCTGCGGCAATTGCTCTCCAGCGAGACGATGGTGCGCTGCGCCTTCGCCGGTTTCGCCGTCTGTGCCTCCAATGCGGCGATCAGCCAGCATGCCTGGCAGACATCGCTTGGCCTGCTGGTTGGCGGTGCCTGCTGGGTGATCGCGCTCTCGCATTTCAACGTCACGGTGCAGATGGCGACGCCGCGCTGGGTGGTCGGCCGGGTCTTGTCGGTCTACCAGACCGCGACCTTCGGCGGCATCGCGCTCGGCAGCTGGATCTGGGGCGTCGTCGCCGATGCGCATGGCGCCGAAACGGCGCTGATCGCGGCCGCCATCGCCATGCTGGCCGGCGGCGCCATCGGCCTCGTACTGCCGCTGCCGCAGCAGCAGGTGCTGAACCTCGACCCGCTCAACCGCTTCAAGGAGCCGCATCTGGCACTCGACTTGAAGCCGCGCAGCGGCCCCATCGCCATCATGATCGAATATGTGATCCGGCACGAGGACGAGGCGGAATTCCTCGCCACCATGGCCGAACGCGGACGCATCCGCCGCCGCGACGGCGCCCGCAACTGGACGCTGGCGCGCGATCTCGAAAATCCCACGATATGGATCGAGCACTATCACACGCCGACCTGGCTCGAATATGTCAGGCACAATAGCCGCATCACCCATGCCGACGCCATGGTCGGCGAACGCCTGCGGGCGCTGCACAGCGGCAGCGAACCGCCGCGCGTGCGTCGGGTGATCGAGCGTCCGACGACCGCCGGCACGGCGCTCGTGATGGCCAAAGGACCGATCGAGCACTGACGCCTAAGTTGCGCCCTAACCCTCGCCCGACAGATCCCGGCGTGCCTTTTCGAGTTCCTCGGCGTAGCGCCGCATCAAATGGCCCTCGGTCAGAAGCCCGAGCACGATGTGGTCGGTGAAGTCCTCGACAACGGCCAGCTCCTCGGCCCCGGCACGCTGGAACGTCTCGGCGGCGGCCTGCACGTTCATGCTGGGCACCAGGACAGCATCCTTGTACTGGGCAAGATCGCGCACCGGCACCTCGCCGCCGGCTTGATCGCTGTGCAGTTCGGCCACGATCAGCACGCCGACATACTCGTCACCCGGATCGACGGCGATAACGCGCTGGGCCGAGCCGAGCGGGATTTCCTTGCGGAAGACGTCCAGCGTCGTCGAGGCATCGATCGTCCTGATGTCCTTGCGCATCATCGAGCCGACGGTGAGGCTTCGCATCCAGCCGACGTCGTGGGCGCTGCGGATCGTCTCGCCACGCAGATGGAAGCGCCATGTCGAGAACGAGTAGCCGAAGGTCTCGCGCACCAGGATGGCCGACATGATCGAAGCAGCCAGCACGACACCGGTGAGCGTCAGGTCGCGGGTCGATTCCAGCGCCAGGAAGGTCATCGTCAGCGGACCGCCGACGACACCGACGGCAAGCGACGTCATGCCGACGACCGCCGCCACGGAAGGGTCGATACCGGTCGCCGGCGAGACCAGCGCCATCACGCCGCCCAACGCCTTGCCGAGCAGCGCGCCGAGAAACAGCGAAGCGAAAAACAAGCCGCCGCGAAAACCGGAGCCGAGCGAGACGGCTGATGCCGCGAGCTTCAGCACGAAGACGCTGGCGACAACGGCCAGACCGTAATTCATGGCGAATTCGCGATGCAGCGCGCCATGGCCGCTGGACAGGACCTGCGGCGTGATCAGTCCCAGCAGGCCGACAATGACGCCGCCGATGACAGGGCGCAGCGAGGCATCGATGGACAGCCTGTTGAACCCGCGTTCGATCAGCGTCACCAGTTGCATGATGGCGATCGAGGCCGCACCCCCGAGCAGCCCAAGCATCAGGAACGGCACATACTGGCTGGGGGTGAGCGCCGGCAAGCCGGCAAGTTCCAGCGGAAACGGCACGCCGCCGAACATTTCCGCCGTCAGCGAAGCCGAGATCGCGGCGGTCATGACCGGCGCGACGTTGGCGACCGAATAGATGCCGATGACCAGTTCGAAGCCGTAGAACGCCCCCGTCAGCGGCGCGTCGAAGGCGGCGGCGATGGCGCCGGCGGCACCGCAGCCGACCAGGATGCGGACATCGTTGCGGCGCAGCCTGAACATCCGCGCCAGCCGCGACGCCACGCCGGAGCCGACCTGCGTATAGCCCGCCTCCAGGCCGACCGAAGCGCCGAAGCCGCTGGAGATCATCGTCTGGCCGACGATGATGAAGGTGTCGGTCAGCGACATGCGCCCGCCATAGAGCGCGTTGGCCTCGATCGGATCGACCGGCGTGCGGAATTTCCGCTTTCTCAGCCAGATCACGCTCAGTCCGAGCAGGATGCCGCCGATTGGCGGGATCAGCGCCTGCATCGGATTGGCGAGCGAGAACATGCCGGAAAGCCGGCCACCCGGTTGGACGCCAAACAACAGCCCGTGCATATCCTGCACGATCTGGCTCATCGCGGTGACCAATATGCCCGCCATGACGCCGATGATGCCGGCCAGGATGACCACCGCGATGCCGCGCGCCTCGAGCAGCGGGATCGACCTCAAAAGCACCGCGCGCAGCCGGCGGGCGTAGACTTGCGGTTGGTTTCTGGAAAGCACCGGGGCGGCTCGCCGATATCGGAAAAGGCAACGGAAAGCCGCTGATACGCCCGCCGACACCGCATGGCAACCACAATGGCGACATGGAAGGCGCCGTTGTGGCCAAGAGGCCGCTCATTGCGTGAAGCGCTCAGGTCGGCATCGGCTCGCCTGCCTCATAGAGCACGAGATTGCGCTCGCCGATGCCCAGCGCCGGCCAGCTCGAGCGCCACTCGGCGATGTGCGGCGAACGGAAATGCGCATCGAGGGCAAGCCTGTCTCGCCACACTTCGGTGACGCGGATCAGCCCGGCATCGAGCACGTCGCGTGCATAGGAATATTCGAGGCAGCCATCCTCGGCGCGGCTGCCCGAGATCATGCGCTCCATCGCGGACTTAGCCTCCTCGAACTTGTCGGGCGGCAGGCGGATGGTGCCGATGATCAGGAGCATGGGTCTTCCTTTTTGCGAGACGTCGGAGCGAGCCACTTTCCCACCCTCGCGCAAGCTTGGCCAGTTACCCTCGCCCGGTTGTCGCATGCGCGGCAGCACATGGTTCGAGGACTTCAATGGCGATCACCGAAAGCATCCAGCCAGGCGCGGTGGCCAAGAATGGCCGCGACATCTTCTTCGCGCTCGGCATCGTCGTCATCCTGGCCGTGCTGTTCCTGCCGATCCCGGCCTTTCTCATCGACATCGGCCTCGCCTTCTCGATCGCGCTTTCGGTGCTGATCCTGATGGTGGCGCTGTGGATCCAGCGGCCGCTCGATTTCTCCTCGTTTCCGACCGTGCTGCTCATCGCCACCATGCTGCGGCTATCACTCAACATCGCCACCACGCGCATGATCCTGTCGCACGGCAATGAGGGCACGCACGCCGCCGGCTACGTCATCGCCGGCTTCTCCAAGCTGGTGATGGCGAGCGACTTCGTCATCGGCCTGATCGTCTTCATGATCCTGATCGTGGTGAACTTCATCGTCATCACCAAGGGCGCCACCCGTATCGCCGAAGTCGGCGCCCGCTTCACGCTGGACGCCATCCCCGGCAAGCAGATGTCGATCGACGCCGACCTTTCCGCCGGCATGATCGACGACAAGACCGCGCAGTTGCGGCGACGCGAACTGGAGGAGGAGTCCTCCTTCTTCGGCTCGATGGACGGCGCTTCGAAATTCGTCCGCGGCGACGCCATCGCCGGCCTCATCATCACCGCCATCAACATCGTCGGCGGCATCGCCATCGGCTACATCAGGCACGGCATGGGCATGGGCCAGGCCGCCGACGTGTTCATCAAGCTGTCGGTCGGCGACGGCCTCGTCACCCAGATCCCGGCGCTCATCGTCTCGCTCGCCGCCGGCCTGCTCGTCTCCAAGGGCGGCACCCGCGGCTCGACCAACCAGGCCGTGTTCGGCCAGCTCGGCGCCCATCCGCGAGCCCTCTATGTCGCGGCGGCGCTGCTGGTGCTGCTCGGCCTGATGCCCGGCTTGCCGCTCTTCCCGTTCTTCGCGCTGGCCGGCGGCATGGCCGGCCTTGGCTACATCATCCCGATGCGCGCCAACCGCGTCCTCGCCGAGGCCGAGGCGCTGAAGGACAAGGAGAAGGCAAGCAAGGTCGAAGAGGAGAAGAACTCGGTCAAGGCCTCGCTCGCCACCGCCGAGATCGAGCTTCTCATCGGCAAGCAGCTTTCGACCCGTCTCCTGGTATCTCACCAGGAGCTGGTCTTCCGCATGTCCAAGATGCGCAAGAAATTCGCGCAGCAATACGGCTTCGTCGTGCCGGAAGTGCGCGTCGCCGACGATTTCGCCATCCCGCCGAAAAGCTACCAGATCAAGGTGCACGGCACCGTAGTCGCCGAATACCAGATGCGGGTCGGCGAGATCATGGTGCTGCTCGGCAATCGCGACGTGCCTGAAATACCTGGCGAGGAGATCCGCGAGCCTGCCTTCGGCATGCGCGCCTATTCCGTCATGGAAACCTTCGCCGAGGATTTGAAGCGCGAGAACTACACCTTCGCCGACAACATGTCGGTGCTGCTCACCCATCTCTCGGAAGTCATCCGCAACAACCTGCCGCAGCTTCTGTCCTACAAGGACATGAAGGCGCTGCTGGAGCGCCAGGACCAGGAATACCGCAAGCTCGCCGATGAGATCTGCACCACGCACATCTCCTATCCCGGCCTGCAGGCGGTGCTGAAGCTGCTGCTCGCAGAGCGCGTCTCGATCCGCAACCTGCATCTGATCATCGAGGCCATCGCCGAGATCGCGCCGCATGTGCGCCGCACCGAGCAGATCGTCGAGCATGTTCGCATCCGCATGGCGCAGCAGATCTGCGGCGACCTCTCGGAGGGCGGCGTACTCAAGGTGCTGCGCCTCGGCAACCGCTGGGACCTCGCCTTCCACCAGAGCCTCAAGCGCGACGCCAAGGGCGAGGTGCGCGAGTTCGACATCGATCCGCGCCAGCTCGAGGAATTCGGCCAGGACGCCACCAAGGCGATCAAGAAATTCCTCGAAGCCGGCGAGCGTTTCGTCCTCGTCACCGCGCCCGACGCCCGCCCCTATGTGCGCATGATCATCGAGCGCCTGTTCACCACGCTGCCGGTGCTCTCCCACGTCGAAATCGCCAAGGGCGTCGAGATCAGGGTGCTCGGGACCATATCGTGAGCGTTCTCTCGCAGAGCGTCGTCATCGCGGCGTTCCTCGCCTTCTGCCGCATCGGCGCCTGCTTCATGCTGATGCCGGGCCTGTCCAGCGCCCGCGTGCCGGTCCAGGTCAGGCTGTTCGTGGCAGTCGCCGCCACCGGCGGCCTGCTCGCCTTCCTGTGGGACAAGATCTTTCCCTTCGTCGATGCGCGCCCGCAAATCCTGGTGCCGATGATCATCTCGGAACTTCTGGTCGGCGGGCTGATCGGCGCCATGACCAGGCTTTACATGGAAGCGCTGCGCTTCATGGGCTCGGCCATCGCCATGCTGATCGGCTATGGCGGCTCCGGCGGACCAGCGATCGAGGAGCCCGAACCGCAGGCAGCCCTTGCCGCCATCATCTCGTTCTCGGCGCTGCTGATGCTGTTCGTCTTCGATTTCGACCACGAAATCATACGCGCCCTGGTGACGTCCTACACGGTCGCGCCGGTCAACATCTTCTTCAACCCGCAGGCGGCCCTCGTCGATGTCGCCGACACGGTGTCGGACACATTCTTCCTGGTCATCCGCCTCGGCAGTCCCTTTGTCGCCTACGCCCTTCTCGTCAACCTGACGATCGGCTTCGTCAACAAGCTGACCCCGCAGATCCCGATCTACTTCATCTCGCAGCCCTTCGTCATCGCTGGCGGCATGATCATCTTCTATTTCGCCATCGGCACCATGCTGTCGCTGTTTGTCGACGGCTTCGTCGACCTGACGCTGGCGAGGTGACATGAGTATGCGCAAGGACCGCCTGCGGAAACTGGTCAAGGTGCAGGAACAGCTAAAGGCGCTGCACGAGACCCGCCACGCCACCTTCCTGGCCGCGGCAAACGCCGCCGAGGCCGAGGCCAGGGAATTGATCGGCCATTTCGACCAGGACAATTCCCTCTCCAGCCTGTTCCCCGATCTCTACCACCGGCGCATCGCCCAGGCCGTCGTGCGCCAGGAAGAAAGCCTGGAAAGCGCCAGGCAAGAGACCGGCCTGATTGCCACCGCAAACGCGCGCACCAACATGGTCGAACGCGCCTACAAGGACGTGCGCAACCGCGACGAGCGCGAACGCTCCGACCGTGAACGGCTGGATTTGATCGCGCAGAAGCGAAGCCAGGAGTAGCCGGGGGAATTCTGTCTATGACCTGCAAGCTGACGCTGGCAGCGACCATGCTGGAGATTGCTGCTGCGCCATCTCCCGGCGCACCGCCTAGCCTTCACAGCGGGTGGTCGACGTTCATACTTACTTCAGTGACCAGCTTGCGGCGAAGAGCCATGATGTAGTCGTCCGGCCCCTTCGGCGTTATGACGAAGGCCTGGGAACCGCCAATGACCGATTTGGCAAAATAGGATGCCAACGTATTGTCGGGATTCTCATCTTCCATCGGGATGGCGATCGCGTTGATCGTGTATCCCTTGGCAATGGCGTTCAACCTGCTCGGCTGAACAGGAAGCCCATCGTTGTTCTCGCCATTGGAAGAGATGTCGATTACTTTCCTGGCCGCCTTTCCAGGAAACTGGTCGAGCAGAAGACTGCCGATGTCGATGGCTGAGGAAACGGATGTTCCTCTGCGTCCTCTGCGGGTGATCCCGGTATCGCCTTTCTTGCTGATCACCGATGCTGCCGCTCTGGCGTCTTCCAGCCCGCAGATGTTTGTCCACGGAAGCACAGTGCGTGCGTGTCCGGGACTCGACCATTCAAAGTAAGCCACGCTGATGCAGCCAACATAGTTCCGCGCGATGGCCGCGATGATCTCTGGCGACGTGAGTGCGGCGGCATGACCCTCGCGCTGCAGGTCGGCAATCTTCGGATCGATCGAGGACGAGAAATCGACCGCGAAGACGATGGCGACATCGACATCGGCGGCATGTGCTTGCGGTCCCCAAAACATCGAAGCGGCAAGTGCTCCCGCCAGTCCAAAGTACGAGCTAGCCCGCTTTGCCGGCCACCTGACCGATCGCTTCGCCGGCTTCGGAATGCCTTTCCCTCTCATCCGCGGCTGCTCGTGAAAGGAGCCTGTCACAGACAAGCCAGTTACGTCCTGATGCACAGTTGCGCACATGTCATTCTCCATTCGAACAGTCGTTTCAAAGCGGTCATTTTCAGCATGTGGAAATTTGGCGAGGGATCCCCACGCCGAACAGCAGCAGATCGGCCCTGGTCCACAGAGCGTAACAACCAAGCAAGGTCAGCGGCATGGCGAGTACCGCGAAGGATCCGCCCGACCAGACCTCCTGCAAGGCCCAGCCCAGGGCGACGGCCGCCGCCAAGATCGCGGGCAACCGGCTGGCAAGCACCGCGCTGCGGAATGGATCGGGCCAGGCGGCCGGCCACACCGGAACCTGAGTGCCCGGTGTGTGGAAGGTGCTGCCGAATTTGCCCAGGGCGTGCAGCAGGCCGGACGTCGCCGCAAGCAGAGGATCGCCGAGCAGCAACAGGGCGATGCCGAGCCCGATCGCGCCCAGGCCTGACAGGAAGTCGCCGAGACGGTTGAGGGCGAGATCGGGAGGATCCTGCCTTGCCCAAGCTCGGTGATAGGCTTCGCCGCCGCAGAAGAAGACCAGAGTAGCCAAGGTCAGCGCAACCGTGCCACGGCTGCCAGCGAAATGGTCCATCATCGCCGTGATGACAGCGCTTCCCTCCTGCAAGCCGACAGGCGCGACGGCGATCTGGATTGCAAAACCGACGACGAGGCCGAGCGCGTTGCCGCTGTTGTAGTAGCCGCCGGGTCCCCTCATGCGGGCGCGAAGCGCCGATACCAATTGTGCGAGCGAAAGAAGGTTTGCTGGCGCGGTCACCACGGCACCCTCGCGACAAATCCGGCCGCCATCGACAGGGCGAACGCCGCCTGGCCGATCAAGATCATCGGCGCCGTACCGGGCGGCAGCCGGATCTGGAACAAGTTGGCATCAACGGCAAGGGACATTGCGTTCCTCCACTGGACCTGAACTGTTGGGGCGACGATCGCCTGCCCAGGTTGCAGGCACGGCTGCAAAGGCAGAAGCCGTGTCCAAGGGATCATTCGAAGCGACCCGCAAGGGCCCGCCTGCCTGCGGCGTTCGGTTCGACATTGCGACGGACAGGATCGCACCCAGGATGATGCCGGCACCCAATACGCTCGCCGATGAGTTACGCTCGCCGAGAAAGATCGCCGCGCCCAGTGCCCCGAAAACGCATTCGGCACTGACGATCACGGCGGCGTGGCTCGCCGGCGTGAAGCGGAGGGCAGCCGTCTGTATGCCGAAGGCAATTGCGGTGGAGAACAGGCCGAGGACCGCCAGCTCCGGGGCGGCAGCGAATGCAGCGGCCAGCGACAGGTTGCCTTGCGTTGCCCCGAGCGGCAGGGCAAAGGCCGCGGCACCGAGGAACTGTGTCGCGGCGGCGGTGAACGGTCGCGCGTGGGTCTGCATGTGCCGGCCCAATTCGATGGTCCAGAGCGCATAGCAGGCAGCCGACAGGATGGCGGTTAGATCGCCGCCGCTAAGGCCGGTGGTCCCATCCGACAAAAGCAGGGCTCCAACCACGGTCAGCCCGGCAGCGACTGTGAGGCTCGCTGTCGGGCGTTCGCCGATGAGCACCCAGGCGGCTAGTGGCGTCATTACCGTTGCCGTGCTCACAAGGAAGCTTGCATTGGTGACGAGGCGCCGACATAGCAAAGCTGCTGAAGCGTGATGGAGATTGCGAACAACGCCCCCACCCTGGCCAAGCTGGAATAATAGCCCAGCCCAACCGGCAGCCGCCTTTCGGTCATGATGAAGGGCAGCACAAGAAGCCCACCGATCAGGCAGCGCAGGCCTACCGCACTCAGCGCGTCGAGATGAACAAGCACCGTCTTTTGCGCGACATTGCCGAAGCCCCACAAAGCGGCTGCAAATAGCAGCAGCAAATTGGCTTTTGTCCTGGACACTCGCCCCCCCAAACCAAGTCTTCCGTTGACTTGGCTCCCCTAATTTAGGAAAGCCTAAGTTACTTGCCGTTACGGCAGCATTTGAGCGCGGGGGCCAACGGCGGCGAAACGTTAGTTTCGAGTTAGGATTTCGTCAGGCTGGGATAGCGAATGCGAAGTGAGGACAGCGGCGCTGCAAACAGAATCTCACTCTTCGGCGGGTTCCGGATTGATAATGAAACGGCCGGTCCGCTTCGGCTGACCGGGAAACGGGGGCCAGCAATCATTGCTTATCTGGCCCTGAGTCCGGGTATGGCGGCGACACGGGAGAGGCTGGCGGACCTGTTATGGGGCGACAGCGATAGCGAACATTCGCGCAATAGTCTTCGGCAAACCCTCAGCGTCTTGCGCCGGGATCTATCGCTTGCAGGAGTGGATCTTATCCAATCGAGCGGGGAGTCCATCAATCTCAGGCCTGAGCTGGTTCGGGTCGACGTGCAGGAGTTCGAAGCGGGTCTCGCGGCCCGGTCCGCGCACGAACTCGAGACGGCTTTGGAGAGCTACACCGGCCCATTTCTCGACGGACTTTATTTGGGAAGCAGTGCGTTCGATGACTGGGTCGCATCGGAACGCGACAGGCTGCTCAGCCGCGCTCTTGTGTCTTTCGAAAAACTGGCTCGCCTTGTCGACTCTGAAACCGGGCTGGTCCTTGCCGATCGCCTTCTGGCCATGGAACCGACGCGGGAAGAATCTTACCGGCTCAAGATGGAATTATTCCTCGCACGTGGCCAACGCGACAGGGCGATCAAGACATACGAGACCTGCAGAAGCATGCTGAAGAAGGAGTTCGGTGTCGAACCTGGCCCTGAGACGCGGGCGCTTTGGCAATCCCTGCTCCTTGCTGCCGACACGGCGTCAAATGTTCCGTCGGCAAATGGTATTCCGACCGGCCAGCGCCTCGGGCGCCCGTCTATCAGCGTTGCCGATTTCACCAATCTGACCGGAAAACAAGGCGATGATTTTTTCGCCAGGGGGCTCGTCCAGGACATCACCACGGCCCTCTCCGAGGTAGCCGACTACGTCGTACTGTCCGCGCCTCCGTCCATGGAGAAGAAAGGCCTCGGCGAAGAAGACAAAACGCCGGGAATGCTCCGGGCGCAATATTTGCTCAGCGGCAGTGTCCAGAGATCCGGCAATGGGCTGAGGGTGAACATCCAGCTTGTCGATACCGCGGGCGGCCAGCATGTCTGGGCCCAGAAATTCGACGGCAACTCAGAGAACGCGCTCGAATTCCAGGACAGGATCGCGCAGTCCGTTGTTCTGGCCGTGATCCTCGAACTTCAACTGACCAACTGGAAAGTCCGTGACAAAAGCCCGCCTGGTCCCCCTGAAGTGCGCAGGTTGGTGAACGAGGCTCTCATGAAGTATTTTGAGATGACCCAGGATTCGCTGTTGGTCGGGATTGAACTCGCCGAGAAGGCTCTCTTGATAGGTCCCGACAACGCCCGTGCAAAGCGGACGCTCTCGATCGTGACCTCCATGGGCGTGGCGTTTGGCGCACTGCCTCGGGAGGAAGGGCTGATCGAGCGTGCGCTTCAGCTTGCGGAAGCCGCGGTGAGGGCCGTGCCGGACGATGAAATTGCCCGGTGTATCCTGTCATTCGCACTCGAAAGTTCTGGCCGTATCGACGAGGCGGTCGTCGAGTCCCGCCATGCAATCAGCCTCAACCCGAACTATCCAAGCGGTCACGGCGATATTGCGATGCTGTTTGCCCTCCGCGGACAGATCAGCGAAGCAGTCCGCGAGGCCAACGAGGCAATTCGGCTCGGGGCGCATGACGTCATCGACTTCTGGCGTCACCACGGCTTGGTTGTGGCGCTGTTTGCCGGCGGAGACGATCAGCGGGCGCTCGAAGTCGCCCGCAGGGTGGTCAGGACAAAGCCGGGCTTCGTTCGAGGCGCCCTATATTGGGCAGCGGCCGCGTCGGCAACCGGAAACAACGAAGAGGCGTCCCGGGCCATCCACCATTGCCTCTCACAACTTCCACATCTCAACCTGGGCAATGTCTGCCCTGGTTTTGTGCCACGTTACGTGAAGGATCATCAGCACTCGAGATTCCTTGAAATGTTGTCGAGAGCCGGCCTTCCCAATTCCTAGAGCAAGGTGAGAGATCGCGGCCGGTCAGTGATCGGTTGGCCTCAAGCCAATTTCCGCCTGCCGCTCTCCAGTTTCTTCCAAGACGTTCAAATTTGAGCTTCCGTACTCACGCTTTGTCGAGAGTATCTCCTGTAATCACTTGAACCTCCTGCGCCGAAAGTTTTAGCCGTTCTGAATCGCCGGCGGCGACGATGACGATGAAATAGGAGAACGCAATGACTCGCAATCACGTTGAACGTCTTGAAGAGTTCAGGGAAATCCTGATCGCGACTCGACGCGAAGGAGTCCGCAACGTGCACCATACTCGCGACGCGATGCGGGCAAGCGGCTTTCAGATCGGAGACAGCGACGGCTCTAGCTACGGAGCCGAGCTGAAGGCGCTCCAGGAGGAAATCGAGGCCGTCGATCGCGCCATCGAAGACGAGAAGCGGTTGGTTTTGGCCCTCGAGAGCGCGGCTCAATCCCGTCGACCGGCTAAACCGAGAATCGTGAAGGGAACATAGCTTCAGGTACGGCCGTTGGCGCTGGTCGCGCCGATCGCCCGCGGTCTGGTGTCGGGCTCGCCGCCGTGGCGTGCACCCCTGGCGTCATCCGTTGCCATCAAACGTCGGGACAGCCGAAGCTGCCTTCTGCCGAGGTTGTCAATGCTTCGGGCATTGCGCTTGGCATTGTTGCCTTTGCGTCTGCTGAAATTCACGCGGGTGGGGTCAGTTCTCCGCTTGGCCTCTGTTCGCGATGGGCCAGGAGGCCCACCTCTACGCCCCTAGCACCAGCATATCTGGGACCTAAACATCTCGGTAGAGACCAATGTTCGCGCCAAGTGAGCTTTTGTTGAGTTTCGAGGGAGCGTTGCGAAACAGCTTCCGGTCCTTCTGTATATTGAAACGAGCCGCAGTTGTAGCCGTAAGCGTCAGCATGCAGTTTTGCCCGGCGGTGGCCCACTCCTCAGAAGAGCAGGACGTGCGCTGCCCCCTTGGTCGCAACCAGGATCCGTATCTAGTTTGGAAAGGTATTGCCGATCCGGCGCAAGCAAAGCTGTTCCTAAGAAAACAGTTAGCAGACATTGGGAACTTAAATGACTTTTCCGTTTGGCTTAAATGCCAAGGTTTTGAAGTAAAGGTTGACAAATCTGGCTTTCACAACCCCTCACCCGAAGCGGTGGTGATCGCATCGTTCGTGATCAAAGGCAAGAACAGACATCCTTTGTGGAACGAGCGGGTAGCTTTTTTGTTTGGCATTTGGCCAAAACTCTATGCTCACAATCTGAGAATCTATGTTCGCAACGGGCATGACGCATCGCGAATCACAATTGAGCACACGGTTGAATAGGCTGCGACTAAACGACAAGTGAGATCACCAAAGCCAGCAAGCCGATGCTGGTGAGAACGGCCCGCGTTACATGGGCATATTCCCAACGATCACGAAGTTCGGTCCAATCCGGCTGCGGACCGTCGCGCTTCCCGCCAGCCCTGAAGAAGGCTGCGCCAGGCGCGCCCACCGGCGCGCCTTCCATCCAGTATTTGTTTACCGGGTGGATCGCGAGCCAATAGATCGCGACCGTTGCCAGCAAGGCAAAAAAAGCGGGCAGGACAGCCCAGAAGGCGGTGGTTCCAGCCGGGACCAGAAATAGCAGGAGACCAGTCACGACGGCACTCAGCGGTTCGGCCGCGCCGCCGATCGTAAAGCCGGGATAATAGATGTGCTGCACGGCGCGATATGTGCGCTCGTCGAGGCGCATCTTGCCTGGAAGCTCCAGGGCGTGCGCGACCGATAGCGCCATGGGCAGCGCGGCGATCACGACAGCCACGACTTGCAGCAGGCTGAACATTCCTCGCCTCCGGGTTCGCCATCGACAATACTATGGGGCGAACGCCGATGGGCGCGCGATGTTCCGTTGTAGCATCTGGATTTGAGGCCTTTTGGCGCCAGGCAACAGGCCGGCCTGATTGCCATGGCAAACGCGCACACAAACAAGGTCGAGCGCGCCTGCAAGGACGTGCGCAACCGAGACGAACGCGAACGCTCAGACCGCGAACGGCTGAATTTGATCGCGCAGAAGCGAAGTCAGGAGTAGCCGCGGAATTCTGTGCCGTTGGGTGGCGAGGGCAACCACCCGTCCGCCACCCTCCAGGAACACTGATCGACGCCGTGGCTCAGCCAGCTTTGCTGAGGTGGAGTTCATCGGCAAGTACACGTTCGTTGGGATCGATCGGACCCAGGTTCTTGACGACCCGGAAGCGACCGCCCTGCGCCTGCGCGATGTACATGTTCATGCGAACATGGTGCTGGCCGGGGACCATTTCGGCCGGGCCACCCGGGCCCTCGCTGATGCGGGCGTGATCGAGTGCCCGGATGACCGCGCCCTGATCGAGCGTGCCGGCTTCGTTCACTGCTGCTTCCCACATCTTGATTGCCCGGTAGTGGCCAGTGCAGCCGCTGCCTGCGGTCAACATGGCGCTGCCGGAGAATCGGTCCTGGTAGCGACGCAGGAGCGCTCGGCCAAACGGATCCTCGAGCTCCTGATAGTAGTCGAGGCAGCTGTAGAGGCCTTCGATCTGTTCGGACGGCACGAGATTGAAGAAGTTCTCGTCGAAGTAGGTGCAGACGATCTTGCCGCCGCGTTTGCCGAAACCGGCCTTGTACAGCTCTTCGAAGAACGGTGTCAGGCCCGGCGGAACGATGGTATTGAAAATCACGTCGGTGCCGCTCGCCATGATCTGATGCACAGTCCGCCTGAAATCGACGGTGTCCAGCGGAAAATACTCCTCGCCGACGATCTCGCCGCCATTGGCGCGCACCATCCGGCTCGCCGCCTTGTTCAGCAAATGGGGCCAGATGTAATCGGCCGACGGCAAATAAAACCGCTTCGCGCCGGTGCTGTTCATGAGCCACGGTATCAATGGCTCAACCTGCTGCGCGGGGACGGGTCCCGTGCAGAAGATCAGGGGATGGTTTTCCTGTCCCTCATACTGCTCGGTATAGATGTAGAGCGTCCTGCCCCGCGTAACCGCCTCGCTCTTGATGGCCTGTCGGGTTGAGCTGTAGATGCCGCCGACGACCAGGTCGACCTTGTCGACGTCGATCAGTTTCGCGGTCCTTGCCTTGGCGGCGCCGTCGATGGTTTCGCCATCCTCGATGACAAGCTCCAGCGGCCGGCCGAGCAAGCCGCCCCTGGCGTTGATATCGTCGACGAGCATGGTGGTGAGGTTCGCATTGGCGATGCCCATGAAAGACAACGGGCCGGTGAGTTCGGCGATAAGGCCGATCTTGATGGGTTTCGGATTCATTTGATCTCTCCAAATCTGGGGGTTCGTCGGGCGCGCGCCGCCGCCGGTGGCAGGCGGCGCTCAGCGAGGGGACCTCAGGCCTCGTAATGGCCGAGCAGGAATGCCGCCTGCGGCTTGCCGACATGGCCGGCTTCCTGCAGGATCGCGGGCACCTCCGGATCCGACACGAAATTCTTCCAGCCCTCGGCGTCCCAGTCGAAGATCGCCCAGATGCGGTCTGGCTCGCTTGGGTCGCGGAAGACGGTCGCACCATTCGAGCCGTGCAGCCGGCGCTTATCGGCGCCCTTGGTCGAAAAGATACGGATGAAGTGGTCGATATCAGCCACTTTGGTCGTTGCGAGAAGCATTTGATTTCCTCCTGTCGGTCGCGGCCACCATTGGTCCGTCGACAGGATCACGATGCGCGCCCCGGAGCGGGCGCACATGGGGTGGATTCCCTATGTCTGCGTCTCGCCTGGCCGGACAAGGCCATGCTCGACCGCATAGAGCGCTGCTGCCGCGCGGGTGGTCACACCGATCTTGGCATAGACGCTCTGGATATGGTGGTCGGCGGTCTTGGGCGAGATATCCAGCTTGCGCGCCGCTTCCTTCGCCGTAAGGCCGGCGGCAATCAAGCGCAGCACCTCGATTTCGCGCGGCGTCATTCCAGCCAGCGGCCGGGGCGGCGTCCGGCGCGACGGCTGCCCGGCGAAGGACAGCACGGCCTCGGCAGCGTCAGGGCAGATGCAGCCCTCGCGAACGGCGGCGCGTAACTGACTTGCCGCCGCATCACTGGACAGTGCCCGGCGGTGAGGGCGTTCCTCTCGCGACGTCTGGAATGCTTCGGCAGCGGCCAGGATCCTCGCCGCCGGGGACAGGTCGGAGGCGTGGACCTTGCGGTGATAGCCCGAGCCGTCCAGGCGTTCGTGATGGCGAAGCACGAGAGCGGCCATCGCTTCGCCCTCGCGACCGAACGAGGCCAGCGCCCGCTCGCCGTAATAGGCATGCAGCTGCGCCGCGTCGCGCTCACGGACAGACAGCGGGCCGTTACGCATCCAAGTCGCCACCGGCACCACGAGTTCGCCAATGTCGTGGATACAACCCGACCAGCGCAGCGCACGCAGGTCGGCGGCGGGAAGCTTCATTTGTCCCCCGGCTCCCTCGGCCAGTTGCGCCACCATCCGTGAATGGCCGTAGGTAAGCGGCATGCGCATATCGATCATGTCCGCGATAGCAAGGAACGCCTCGTCGCAGCCTGCCTCGTCCAGCGTCACCGGCGGATCGGGCTCGAGCGCCAGTATCGTCTCGCGGTCGACCGTCGCGCCGATCCCCTCCATCAGCGCCGGCGCGTTGGCTGAGACGAGCCGGGCCAGATCCGCTTCGTATGGGCCATCCGCGCGACTGGCTATGGTTTCGGCCATTTCCTCGATGCCGACGGCTTCGCTGAGCGCGATGGCATCCTGCGCCAGCGTAATCAGGCGCACGGCTGGCAGGACATCCTCGCCGCTCAATCCACGCGGCAGGCCCTTGCCGTCCCAGCGTTCGTAGATCTGCCCGAGATTGTGCCGAATCTCCTCGGAAAGGCCGAGCCGTTGGCCGATCCGCTGCGCGACCTCGCAATGCGCGGTAAGCACCGGGCGCGCGACCGCGAGCGCCTGCGACATCGCGGCCTCGATCGCCCTGGCCTGCGCGTCAGGCTCGAGATCGTAGTAGAACCGCTTGAAAGCCTGCACGAAGACCCTGCCCAGTTCCGCCCGATTGCCCATGTCAAGACCGACAAGATCCTGACGGAGCGCGATTTCGTCGCCGAAGGTGGCCGACAAAAGGTCCGTGTCGGCATTGCAGCCGACATAGCGCAGCATCGACTGATGGTAGGCATTGCGCCGAACCTCATCGGAAACACCCCCGAGCGCGGCGATCCGCATTGCAAGCACACAAGATTTCAGCGCGAAGTCGCGAGAATGGCCAGTGGCGAGATCGGAAGCATAAGCCAGGACCATCATGAAGTCCGCGCGGCGTATCGAGACGTCTGTCATCGCACACCCCCCAGTGAGCTCTATGCTAGCCCCGTGGGCCGTCAATACCTAGGGAAAATCGCAAGCTTGACGTATTGACGCGCGCCTGCATTCCGCCTCCCCTCTCCCTCGCAAGCCTGCCACAAGCTTGTTGAGGCATGGTCTGGCCAAGGAAACCCGGCAAAAGGCGGACTTTCTTGGCAATTTCTCCACCCAGCGACATCGTTATGGATGTTGCCCGAGCCGCGGAGCCGGCGGACATCGAGGCTGCCCGCGCCGCGCTGACGAAGCGCGCCGGCGGTGCTGCGGGCACGTTCTCGGTCGATACCGCCGCGTCGGTCGATGCCGGCTCGATCCTGTCGCGCGCCACGGCCGACAAGGCGGCCGCGACAGCCGACCCGGCCAAGAAATTCAAGAAGTTCGAAGCGATGGTCTTGCAGACCTTCATCCAGAACATGCTGCCCAAGGACACCGAAGGCGTCTACGGCACGGGTCTCGCCGGCGACATGTGGAAATCGCAGCTTGCCGAGCGTGTCGCCGACGTCATGGCCGATCGCGGCGGCATCGGCATCGCCAAGTCGCTGCTCGCCGACCACTACATGGACGGCAAGCGCAAGGTGCCGATCGGCCCGGTTTCAAATGGACCGGAGAAGACCGAGATCGACCAGCAAACCCGTCTGTCCATCTCGCTCGTCCAGGAATTGCAGCGCAAGGCCGCAAGGTCGATGACCGGCGACGAGATAACCACAAAAACAGACATCAAGATCTAAACTGGGAAACGCCATGGCCGACATCACGGAATTCACCCCAAACCTGCCGGCGCGCACGACAGAATCGGAAACGCCGATCCAGTTCGCACGGCCTGGAAACCTGGCCGCCATCATCGGCCGCATCGAGGAAGTGGTCGAGGAAGAGACCGCCGGCATCCGTAGCGACACCAGCTACGACCTCAAGGCGTCGAACGCCCGCAAGAGCCGCTATCTCTATGAACTGACTCGCGCCATGAAGGGCGGCAGCGAGGTCGAATTCCTCGAGCAGCACCGCGAGGGCCTGACCAGGCTGCGCCAGAAGCTGGCGAGGAACGAGGCGGCGATCCTGGCGCATCTCTCCGCCGTCAACGAGGTTGCCGGCCTGTTGCGGACGGCCATTCAGCGCGCCGAGACCGACGGCACCTACTCCGCCGTTGAATTCGGCAGGAAAGGTTAGGGCGCGATGATTTCGGGCTCGGGCTCTCGATGATCAAGGTCATTGCCATCGCGGTCTGGATCTGCGCCGCCACGCTCGGCGCGGTGTTCTATTCGTTCCAGGCAGCGGGTGAAAAAGGTGTCGGCGAAACCCCGAAGCCGATGCTGGGCGGGTTGGACTACGTCAAGACCGACATCATTTCGGTGCCGCTGATCCACAACGCCTCGATCGACGGCTACTTCCTGACCAAGCTCGTCTACACTGTCGAGCCGGAGCAGATAAAGAAGCTGTCGATCCCGGCCGACGCGCTGATCACCGATCAGGTCTACACCTACCTCTATTCCAATCCCCAGATCGACTTCACCAACAAGCAAACGATCGACCTCGATGCCTTTCGCGCCGCGATCCGCGACACCATCAACACCCGTGTCGGCGCGAACCTGGTGCATGAGGTCCTGATCGATCAGGTCAACTTCCTGTCGAAGGACGAAATCCGCGACAACTGGCTGCGCCGCAAGAAAAGCGAGACGGCAAGCGAGATGACCAAGGCGTTCAAGGACCATTGAGCCCCGCAAGGTGCTACTCGTGCCGACGCCGGCATGTGCGGCGATAGGAACCAGCCCCTGCAAACCGCGTTGACGTAAACGTCAATCCAAAGCTATATGCGGCAGCGATCATGATCGCCAAAGATGCGGCACGGACTTCCGCCGGACCGAAATGCCCTGCGCTACAGATACAACCAGACAAGCAGATGCAACCAGACAGGAGAACAGCGTGAGCGTTCAGGAGATTGCCGAGAAGATCAAGTCACGCGTGGCCAGCAGCGGGTTCGATCGTTCCGTGAAGTTCGACACCGGCAGCGACGGCGTCATCGTCATCGACGGTGCCACCGTCTCGAACACCGATGCCCCGACCGACTGCACCATCAAGCTCTCGCTCGACGACCTGGACTCGCTGATCGCGGGCGATCTGAACCCGACCATGGCGTTCATGACCGGCAAGATCAAAGTCGAAGGCGACATGACGGTCGCCATGGCGCTGAGCCAGTTGATCGGCTGAGTGCGCGGCCGCTTGAACGCGGCTCTTTGAGGTCAGACAAACGCCGCCTTTCGGCGGCGTTCGTTTGAGGGGTTGGTGCCTCAGGCCGCCAGCGTCGGCGCCTGCGCCTTCAGCTTGCGGCCGGCAGCCTTCAGCGTGCCCACGGCACCATCCAGCGCCCCGTCCACCAGTTCCAGCGCCAGCAGGCGATGCCGCTCATAAGGTCCGGGCATGGCGAGCGAACCGGTCCTGGCGGCCGAGAACCCGAAGCGTCCGTAGTAGGGCGCATCGCCGACCAGAAGGATCGCCGCGTGGCCGAGGCGCGCCGCCTCGGCGATGGCGTGACGCATCAGCGCCGAACCGATGCCGGCATTCTTGAGCGATGGGTCGACCGCAAGCGGGCCAAGCAGCAGTGCGGCAGCACCGCCCTCGCCCAGCCTGACATCCCACAGCCGCACCGTGCCGGCAACGCCGCCCGAGGCATCGCGGGCGACGAAGGCCAGGCCTTCCGAAGGCCGGCGGCCGCGCCGCAGCTTCTCCGATGATTTGGCCTTGCGCTTCGGCCCCATGGCACGATCGAGCAAGGCTTCGCGCGCCGCGACGTCGGCAACGGTTTCCGCGACCATCATGAAGGCCGGCGCATGAGCTACGAGTTCAACTGACATTTCCATTTCCGCAATCCCTGGCGAGCGGAGATCTGTTCCACAGGCGAGCCCGGGTGGGCGACATGCGCCCACCTGGGATGATCCGATCGGCTCTCTCAGCGCATTTTCAGGCGAAATCGTGTCCGGTTCGCCGTCCGAAAATGCGCCGAGGAAGCGCCGTCAGATCACGTAGGATCGGAGAGGCTCGAAGCCGTTGAACGCGACCGCCGAGTAGGTTGTCGTGTAGGCGCCGGTGCCTTCGATCAGCACCTCGTCGCCGATGGTCAGCGACAAGGGCAGCGGATAGGGCGTCTTCTCGTACATCACGTCGGCCGAATCGCAGGTCGGGCCGGCGAGCACGCAAGGCGCGGTCTCCGTGCCGTCATGACGGGTGACGATCGGGTAACGGATCGCCTCGTCCATCGTCTCGGCCAGGCCGCCGAACTTGCCGATGTCGAGGAACACCCAGCGCACATTGTCGTTATCGGCTTTCTTCGAGATCAGCACGACTTCCGACTTGATGACGCCGGCATTGCCCACCATGCCGCGGCCCGGCTCGATGATGGTCTCCGGGATCGCGTTGCCGAAGTGCTTGCGCAGCGCCGAGAAGATCGCCTGGCCATAGGCCTGGGCCGCCGGCACGTCGCGCAGGTAGCGCGTCGGGAAGCCGCCGCCCATGTTGACCATCTTCAAGACGATGCCTTCCTCGGCGAGTGTCGCGAAAACCGTCTTGGCGTCGCGAAGCGCGCGGTCCCAGGCGGTCAGGTCGGTCTGCTGCGAGCCGACATGGAACGAGACGCCATAGGCGTCGAGGCCGAGGCCCTTGGCATGGCGCAGCACGTCGACGGCCATCGCCGGCACGCAGCCGAACTTGCGCGACAGCGGCCATTCGGCGCCCTCGCCGTCGGTCAGCACGCGGCAGAACACGCGCGAGCCTGGAGCGACACGGGCGACCTTCTCGACCTCCTCGACGCAATCGACCGCGAACAGGCGGATGCCGAGCTGGTAGGCGCGTGCGATGTCACGCTCCTTCTTGATGGTGTTGCCGAAGGAGATGCGGTCCGCCGGCGCACCGGCGTCCATCGCCATCTCGACTTCGGCAACGGAAGCGGTGTCGAAGGACGAGCCCATCGCAGCAAGGAGACGCAGGATTTCCGGCGCCGGGTTTGCTTTCACCGCATAGTAGATCCTGGAATCGGGCAGCGCCTTCTCGAAGGCGCGGAAATTGTCGCGAACGACATCGAGGTCGACGACGAGGCAAGGGCCGGTCGGACGTCGGGTGGCGAGGAAGTCGAGGATGCGCTGAGTGGCCATCGGGTATCTCCATCACGCCTTTCGGCGCGCACAAGGGTGCGGACGCGGGTTTTCGGCCTCGCGAACACGCGGTGGACAAAGGCGGGACGGAAAATCATGGAACCAGCCGGTGGAGACCCCGGAACCATGAAACGCCGTCTCGCGGCGATGAACCTTAGCCTTGCCCGGCTTCGGTTCGCTTTGTCTGCCTTGGCTTGGATTGGGAGAACCCCGTTCCGCACTGCCGGCAATGATGGTGTGCCTCTTCAGTAACCCCGGTCTTTGGACAACCGGCAGAGAACCAGAAAGGCCCGCACCGTCGTTGCTTCAAGGTGTCCTCGGTCTGGCGGTTGGCCGCTAAACCGACTGGAGGGGTTAGCTCCAGTTACCTTACCGATTTCCCTCACCATTCGAGGATCGGCGGACACCCACAGGCACGTGCGACTTTGGGCAAGCGCGATATAAGAGCGAAGAGTTTCACAATCAATAAAAATCGTATCCAAGGTTGTAAAATTTCTGGCATCGAACAATGTTGGTTCAACCGTATCCGGATAGCGAACGATGACAGGCACGCATGGCCCTCTCAATGCCTTTCTCGATCTTCGCCAGATGCCGGTGGCGCATGCCGAGCTTGGCCCGCTGGCCGGCCTGCGACTGGCCGTAAAGGACATCTACGACGTTGCCGGCTATCGCAGCGGCTGTGGCAATCCCAGGAAATTCGCCGATAGCCCTGCCGCCTCGCGCACGGCGCCAGCCGTACAGATGATTCTCGATGCCGGCGCGCGCTTCGTCGGCAAGACGCAGACCGACGAGCTTGCCTTCGCGCTGTTCGGGCAGAATTCGCATTTTTCGTTTCCGGTGAACCCGGCCGCGCCCGACCGCGTCACCGGCGGCTCGTCGTCGGGATCGGCTGCGGCTGTGGCGGGCAAGCTCGCCGACATCGCCACGGGATCCGACACTGGCGGCTCGATCCGCGCGCCGGCGAGCTTTTGCGGGCTGATCGGGCTGCGCACCACGCATGGCCGCATTTCGCTCGACGGCACCATGAAGCTGGCGCCGAGCTTCGACACTTTCGGCTGGTTCGCCGACGACATCGAGACCTACGAGACCGTCGGCAAGCTGCTGCTCGGCCGCGACCCGCACCATCACCATCTGGACCGCCCGCTGGCGCTCGGCTGGCTGGACGAGATGGTCGCCCGCCCGGCACTTGCCGAATATGCCGAAATGAAGAGGTTGGCGAGCGCGGTTCTCGGCGCGCCGGCGACGCCGACGATGCCCTTCAGTTCGTCGCCGGATGAACTCTACTGGTGCTTTCGCCGCCTCCAGGCCAAGGAAGCCTGGGGCGTGCATGGCGAATGGATCATCAGCGGCGAGCGCGACCTAGGCCCCGGCGTCGAGGAGCGATTCGGCTTCGGCCGCGCCGTCGACGAGCGGACGGCGCAGGCTGAGGAGGTGCGAAGGCTGACCTTTCGCGGCGAACTCGGTGCCCTGCTCGGCAAGGACGGCTTCCTTGTCCTGCCGACGGTGCCGGGCCCGGCGCCCTATGTCGACTCGACGCCGGAGCAATTCCAGGCCTATCGCGAGCGGGCGCTGCATCTTCTGTGTCTTGCCGGGCTCTCCGGCTTTCCACAGATCACCTTGCCGATCGGCTCGGTCGCCGGCGCTCCGTTCGGCCTGTCGCTGCTTGGCCCTTCCGGCAGCGACATTGCCCTGATACGGCTCGGCCGAAAACTTCTCGACGCAGCAAAGGCCTGACAATGGACACACTGACCCGCATGCGCGCCTTCATCGACGTCGTCGAGGCCGAAGGCTTTTCGGCGGCGGCGCGCAAGATCGGCCGCTCCAAGGCGCTGCTGTCGAAATATGTGCGAGAGCTGGAGGACGAGCTCGGCGCGTTGCTCCTCAACCGCACCACGCGCCAGTTCTCGATGACCGAGGCCGGCCACACCTATTACCGGCGCGCCTCCGAGATCGTGCGCGAGGTCGACAGCCTCGCCGACGCCGTGCGCGAATCATCCGGCGACGTGCGTGGCCGCATCAAGGTGTCGGCGCCGCGCACCTTCGCCGACGCGCCGATCGGCCAGTCGCTGATCGACTTCGCCAAGCAGCACCCCGACATCGTGCTCGACATCCAGCTCGACGACCGCTTCGTCGACCTGGTCGAGGAAGGCTTCGACCTCGCGGTGCGCATCTCGCGCCTGGAGAATTCGTCGCTGATCGCCAGGCGGCTGGCGCCGTTTTCGGTTAAACTTTGCGCCTCTCCAGAGTTGATCGCCAAGCATGGCATGCCGACGCGACCGCAGGATCTCGGCCACATGCCTTGCATCGTCGACACCAATGGCCGCGGGTTGAACAACTGGCCGTTCAAGGGTGACAACAACGACCAGCTGAGCGTCGCGGTGTCGGGCCCGATCGAGGTCAACAGCCCGATGGCGGCGCGCGCCGCCGCCATATCGGGGCTCGGATTCTGCATCCTGCCGGATTTCATCGCCGCGCCCGATTTGAAGAGCGGCCTGCTGGTGACGGCGCTCGATGACCGCATCCTGTCCGGCGGCGGCATCTTCGCTGTCTACCCGCACCGCCGCTATCTGCCGGCCAAGGTCCGCGTCTTCGTCGACTTCCTGGTGCAGTGGTTCAGGACACGCGAGATCGCCTAGCCGGTTTTAACCGCCCCACGGTCCCAATTTCGCCCCCTTTCTGGTCACTCTCGACATCTCTCCGAGGCCAATGGAATCGCGACCGGTAATGCACCTGAAACGGCACGCAATCATGCTGGCTTCGGCCTTGACGGCGACCTTTGCCACCACGGGACCGGCTTACGTGCACCCGCACGTCTTCGCCGAGGCGCGCCTCGACGTGATCCTCGGCCCGGATCACCAAACCGTGAAGGCGCTGCGCCATCTGTGGCGTTTCGACGACCTGTTTTCGAGTACGGTGATGATGGAGTTCGACAAGAACTCCGATCTGAAGCTTGACGACAAGGAGCTGAAGGAGGTCGCCGACACGGTTCATGCCTCGCTGGCCGAGTTCAACTATTTCCAGCTCGTCACCCAGAACGGCAAGGACGTGACGATGGTGCCGCCGCCGCATCTGATGGCCAATTTCGACAACGACCAGTTGATCATCCTGTTCGAGTCCGAACCCAAGGTCCCGATCAAGCTGACCGGCACGATCGATATCGGCGTCTACGACCCGACCTTCTACACCGCGATCGACTTCACCGAAGATTCCAACATCACGGTTGAAGGCCTGCCGTCGAACTGCACCAGCAAGGTGATCCGTCCAGACCCGGATGAGGCGATCAAGGAAAACCAGAAGACGCTGACGGATGCCTTCTTCAACGACCCGACGGGCACCGACATGAGCAAGATCTTTGCCACCAAGCTCGAACTGACCTGTCAGCCAGAAGGATGAAGCCGGTGACGAAACCGTCCCTGCGTTTGGTATTCGGCCTGTTGGCCCTCACCTTTGCCGCCATGCATTTCGCCAACGCCGCGCATGCCCAGTCCTCGCTCGGCATCGGCGTCAACGACGGCATGGCGCCGACCACCGGTCCGTTCGCCCACATCCTGATGTGGATCAATCTGCGCCAGCAGGAATTCTACCGCGCGCTGGCGACAGCCATGAAGGCGATGCGCCAGGACAACAGCAAGATCTGGATCCTTATCGGCCTGTCCTTCGCCTATGGCATCTTCCATGCCGCCGGCCCTGGCCACGGCAAGGCCGTCATCTCGTCCTACATGGTGGCCAATGAAGTGGCGCTGCGGCGCGGCATCCTGTTGTCCTTCGTCTCAGCCCTACTCCAGGGGCTGACGGCCATTGTGGTCATGCTGCTTGCCTATTTCGTCCTGCGCGGCACCACCATCTCGATGACGGACGCGGCCTGGTTCATGGAGGTCATGAGCTTTGCGCTGGTCACCCTGTTCGGCGCCTGGCTGCTGTGGCGCAAGCTCGGCCCTTCCGTCCTGCGCCTGTTTGGCAAAGGTCCCGCCTACAGCCTGTCGGCGGCTCATGCCGGGCATTCTCATGGTGGCCATTCTCATGCGGGTCACTCTCACGCGGGTCACTCCCACGCCGGCCATTCGCATGCCGCCCACAGCCATTCGGCGCATGCCCATTCGCACGCTCTCCATGTGCATGACGATCACGGCCATGCGCATGACCATTCGCACGATCATCACGACCATGGCGCGCATGACCACCATCATGACCATGGCGCGCATGCCCATCACGATCACGCTGCGGGTGAGGTCTGCGAAACCTGCGGCCACTCGCACGCACCCGATCCGGCGCTGCTCTCTGGCGACCGCTTCGACTGGCGCACGGCGTGGTCGGCGGTGGCCGCCGTCGGCATCCGCCCCTGCTCCGGCGCGTTGATCGTGCTCAGCTTCGCCCTGCTCAACGGGCTCTGGCTCGGCGGCCTGCTGTCGGTGCTGGCAATGTCGATCGGCACCGCCATCACCGTCTCGGCACTGGCAACGCTTGCCGTGACTGCCAAGAACTGGGCGGTGTATTTCGCCGGCGACGGCCGCATGGGCAACCGCATCCATTCGATCGTCGAGATCGGCGGCGCCGCCTTCGTCTTCCTGTTCGGACTGCTGCTGCTGTCGGCAAGCCTGACCGGTAGCGCCTAGGCCTGCTCGAACGGATGGGCTGCACGAACTCCTAGTCGGGAAGCTTGCCGCCTAGCTCATCCTCGATATGGGCGCGAATAATCTCATCAAAGCTCTTTTCGGCGCTGAAGCCGAGCTCCCGTGACCGCTTCGCCTCGAACCGAGTCGGCCAGCCCTTGACGATCGCCCAGATCGTCTCGTCCGGAACCTCGCGGATCAGCTTCACCACCTTCGGCCCTGCAATGCGCTCCAGCGCCTCGATCTGCTCGCCGACGGTGACGGCGACGCCAGGCATCGTCAGGTTGCGGCGCGGCCCGACGGCGGCGCCGTCGATCCCCGCCGCATGGATCAGGAAGTTGACGGCCGAGCGCGGGCTGGCATGGGTGTGCACGACCGAGCGCGGCACCGGCAGGATCGCCTCCTGGCCGTTCAGCGGCTCGCGGATGATGCCGGAGAAGAAGCCGGAGGCCGCCTTGTTCGGCTTGCCGGGCCGCACGCAGATGGTCGGCAGCCGGATGCCGATGCCGTCGAAGAAGCCGCGCCTCGTGTAATCGGCCAGCAGCGCTTCGCTCATCTGCTTCTGGGTCCCGTAGGAGGTCAGCGGCGTCGGATGGAAGTCGTCGGGAATGACATCGGGGAACGGCGCGCCGAACACCGCGATCGACGAGGTGAAGACGACGCGCGGCGCAAAACCGGCCAGCCGGATGGCGTCGAACACGGCGCGCGTGCCATCGAGATTGACGCGGTAGCCGAGATCGAAATTGGCTTCCGCCTCGCCCGACACGATACCTGCAAGATGGAACACAACGTCGGGTCGCGACTTGACCAGGCCCTCGGCGGCGCCCGCCTCGGCGAGATCGCCGGTGTGGGTGTTGATGCTGACACCGTCCATCGCCGGCGCCTGCGGCGGCACGATGTCGTGCAGATCGAGCGCAGTGATCTTCTCGGCCCGCAGCGTGCCGTCCTTTGCCAGCCGGGCGATCAGCTTGCGGCCGACCATGCCCGCGGCGCCCGTGATCAGAATGCGCATGTCAAAATCCCTTACTTGCCCTGATTTTTGCGCTGGCTGCGCGCGCGCAGCCAGAACACTAGGAAAAACGCCAGCACGAAGAGGGTGCCGAAGATACCGGCCAGCACGGTCGAAAAGCTGCCGAGTGCCAGCATCATGGTCGGCAGGTAGAAGGCGGCAATGCCGAACAGAAGCATGATCCAGACCGCTGCGATGGCCGCATTGCGCGTGTCGCGGTCCATCATGCCGCACCGGGGCGGCGGTCGTCGGGCTGGGTTTTCAAAGCTGGAGAACTCCTGAGGCAGGTTCGATCGATGGTCATCGACAGGACCTAGTGATAGTGGCCGTGATGCGGGACAGCATCGTGCTCGTGCTCGTGATGGTGGTCGTCGCCCTCGTCGGTGCACTTTCCGAATTCCGACTCCACGGTGGCATGGCTGATGCCGTGCGCGCTGGCAAGCCGCTTCTTGACGGCGCTGACCGCCTGATACGCATCGACGCCGTCATTGAGGCAGGCATGCAGCGTCGCCATGTTGCTGGCGCCATCGAGCGACCAGATATGCATATGGTGCACCTCCCGCACGCCCCTGACCGTTGCCTCGATATCCCGGGCGATCAGGTCCCGGTCGAGGCTGGGCGGCACGCCTTCGAGCAGCACATGGGCCGCGGCGCGCATCAGCGACCAGGCCGTCGACAGGATCAGCAGCGAGACCAGCACCGACAGGATCGGGTCGATCGGCGTCCAGCCGGTCGCCAGGATCACCAGTGCGGCCACGATCGCCGCGGCCGAGCCGAGCAGGTCGCCAAGCACATGCAGGATGGCGCCACGCATGTTCAGGCTTTCGCGGTCGCCGCCATGCAGCACGAAGAAGGAGCCGAGATTGACCAGCAGGCCGAGGATCGCCACAACCAGCATCGGTCCGCCCAGCACCGGCGCCGGCGTCTGCAGTCGCTCCCACGCCTCGTAGATGATCCACAGCGCGATGACGAAGATGGCGATACCGTTGGTGTAGGCGACCAGCGTCTTGACCCGGCCGAAGCCGTAGGTGAGCTGGCCGGTCGCGGGCCGTCCCGCAAGATGGAAGGCATACCAGGCAAGGCCCAGCGCGATCGCGTCGGCGAGCATGTGCCCGGCATCGGCCAGCAGCGCCAGCGAGCCGGTGAAGAGGCCGCCGAGTGCCTCCGCCACCATGAACCCTGCCGTCAGGCCGGCCGCGATCAGCACGCGCTTCTTGTCGGTCGAGCCATGCACATGGCCGGCCCCACCGTGATCATGGCCGCTATGGTCGTGGGAATGGGCCAAAATAAGAACTCCTAGGCGCCGAATTCAGCGCGACAATCCTCGAGCCGTCGCTTCTGCTGGCCGTCGCCATCGAAATTGGCCGGGTCGAGCCACGCTTCATAAGCCTTGCGCAACGCCGGCCATTCCTTGTCGATGATCGAATACCATGCGGTGTCGCGGTTTTCACCCTTGACGATGAGATGCTGGCGGAAAATGCCCTCGAATTTGAAGCCGAACCGTTCCGCCGCCCGCTTCGACGGTTCGTTGCGGTTGTTGCACTTCCATTCATAACGGCGATAGCCGAGCCCGTCGAAGATGTATTTCATGAACAGGAACTGCGCTTCCGTGGCTGCCGGCTTGCGCGAAATGAGCGGTCCCCAATAGATGTTGCCGATCTCGATGACGCCGTAGGCCGGATCGATGCGCATCAGCGTCTGGCGCCCGGCGACCTTGCCGCTGGCCTTGTCGATGACGGCGAAGAACAGCGGATCCTCGCTGGCCTCGACCTTGTCCAGCCATGGCTGGAAGGCGGCACGGGTTTCCGGCGGATAATCAGGCAGCCAGGCAAAGCGGCCGTCGACATCGGACACCGAGGACGCTTCGTAGAGCCCATCACCGTGCCTTGCGGCGCTCAGCGGTTCAAGCCGGACGTATCGACCGTCGATGGGCTTGCGCTCGGGTCGCGGACGCGGTTGCCAGTCTTTGAGATTTTCCGACACCAAAAACTCCAATCCGTTTGACTTTTGCGGGCCAAGGCTCACAAAAACGCGACCCAACAGTAAGAACCACACGGACGGGAAAAATGCTCCACACGATTTCGGCCTTCGACCGTCTCGGCGAGGAAAATGCGTTCGCGGTGCTCGCGAGGGCAACCGCACTGGCAAGCCAAGGCCGCGACATCGTCAATCTCGGCATCGGCCAGCCCGACTTCAAGACGCCGCAGCACATCGTCGAGGCCGCCATCAAGGCGCTGCGCGACGGCCACCACGGCTACACGCCGGCAAACGGGCTTCTGGCGACGCGCGAGGCTGTGGTGCGCCGCACGCTGACCACCACCGGCGTAGAGGTCTCGCCCGAGACCGTGATGATCCTGCCCGGCGGCAAGCCGACCATGTTCGCCGCCATCCTGATGTTCGGCGAGCCCGGCGCCGAGGTCCTCTACCCGGACCCCGGCTTTCCCATCTACCGCTCGATGATCGAGTTCACCGGTGCAGCACCCATTCCCGTGCCGATGCGCGAGGAGAACGGCTTTGCCTTCTCCGCCGAGGAAACGCTGGCGCTGATCACCTCCAGGACCAGGCTCTTGATCCTCAACTCGCCGGCCAACCCGACCGGCGGCGTCACGCCGCGTGCCGAGATCGAGAAGCTGGTCAAGGGCCTGGAGAAGCACCCAGACGTCGCCATCCTTTCCGACGAGATCTACGACGTCATGACTTATGACGGCGGGACACATTGCTCGCTGCTTGGCTTCCCCGAGATCCGCGACCGGCTGATCGTGCTCAACGGCTGGTCCAAGACCTGGGCGATGACCGGCTGGCGCATGGGCTGGTCGATCTGGCCGAATGGCGACAAGGGCGCTCACCTCTACGACAAGGTGCGCAAGCTGGCGGTCAATTGCTGGTCGTGCGTCAATGCGCCGAGCCAGTTCGCCGGCATCGCCGCCATCGACGGTCCGCAGGACGACGTCGACAAGATGATGCGCGCCTTCGACCGCCGCAGGAAGATCGTGGTCGAGGGCCTGAACGCCTTGCCCAACATTTCCTGTATTACCCCCAAGGGCGCCTTCTACGCCTTCCCCAATGTCTCGAAGACAGGCTGGAAGGCAAAGAAGCTGGCTTCCGCCCTGCTCGACGACGCCGGCGTGGCGCTGATCGGCGGCCCCGATTTCGGCATTCTCGGGGAAGGCTATGTCAGGCTCTCCTACGCCAACTCCGAGGAGAATATTTTGCGGGCGCTGGAGCGGATTGGAGCCTTCCTGGCGAAGTGAGCTTCAAAGCGGCCTGCTGCCCTCTCCCGGACGGTGTCATGAGCCGTCCGGAGGCGCACGGCCAAGACTGGGCGTGCATGTCGGGAACGGCTACGGTCCTCGGATCAGGATCGAAGTGGGGTGATATCCGAATGTTCTATGCAATCCTTGCCTATCATGTGGAAGACGCAATCAAGGCGCTGACGCCACAGGAAGATGCGGCGCTGATGACTGATTTGCTCAAGATTCATGAAGGGCTCTATGCCGACGGCAGCCTTGGCCCGTCGGCCCGGCTTGGCGCGACACAATCGGCCTGCACCTTGCGCGACGGCATGATCGTCGATGGCCCCTTCGCCGAAACCAAGGAACAGCTTCTCGGCCTCTATGTCGTCGATTGCCCGACGCGGGATGACGCCATCGCCATCGCGCGCGAGTTCAGACGCGTCAACCCGACCGCCGTCTACGAGATCCGCCCCGTTCCGCTCTATCTGCCCGGCGTTCCGTTGGAGACACCGCCTCAGGGGTAGGGAGCATGATCCCTTAAAAGGGGAACCTGGTTTCTCAGACTAGCCACGCCCCACGAACGGCATCTTGGTCGCCATCACCGTCATGAACAGCACATTGGCGTCGAGCGGCAGGCTGGCCATGTGGACGACCGCGTCGGCAACATGCTGGACATCCATCACGGCCTCGGCGGCGATGGAGCCGTTGGCCTGCGGCACGCCGACGGTCATCGGCTGCGCCATGTCGGTCAGCGCATTGCCGATGTCGATCTGGCCGCAGGCGATGTCATAGGGGCGGCCGTCGAGCGCCAGCGTCTTGGTCAGTCCGGTGATGGCGTGCTTGGTCGCCGTGTAGGGCACCGAGCCCGGGCGCGGCGCATAGGCCGACACCGAACCGTTGTTGATGATGCGGCCACCCATCGGCCGCTGCTTGCGCATGGCGCCAAAGGCGGCACGCGCGCACAGGAACGAACCGGTGAGGTTGACACCGACGACATCGTTCCACACCTCGACCGGGATCTCGTCGATCGGCGTCGACTTGTAGCCCATGCCGGCATTGTTGAAGAGCAGGTCGACGCGGCCAAAGGCCTCCGCCACCGTCTCGAAAAGATCATCGACCTCGCCGGCCTTGCTGATGTCGCAGGCAACCACCAGCGCCTTGGCATCCGAGGGTCCGGCCTCGGCGACCGCGGCGTCCAGCACCGCCTTGCGGCGCCCGCAGAACACCGTGTTCCAGCCGGCCTTGAGCAATGCCGTGGCGACGCTCTTGCCGATGCCGGTGCCGGCGCCGGTGACGATGGCGGTTTTCTCGGTCATGGCAGTTGTCCTCCGGCAGCGCCGCGCGTGCCCGCTTGATTTTCAGGATCTGGCTTCAGAACAGAAGGCATCGCAAATGACGGCAGCGATGGCAAGCGGAGCGGCCAGATCACGTTCCCGAAAAGTGGAATCCGGTGCGCGGAAGCGGCCTCGTCCGGGCCGACAAAAAGGGCGGTCATTGGCGACCGCCCTGATCTGAACCGGACTTGGGAGGAGGAAAGCCGATCCGACTGTGTAGAATCATGCGCTTCCTGAGTTAACGAAGGGTAAACGCAGGTTAAGCACGCCTGTGCCGATATGGGCTACCAGCGCGGATTGGGCGAGGTGCCCGCCTTGGCGGCCGGCACCTTGGCCGCCGAAACCGTCGCCTCGACATGGTCGACCAGTGCATCCGGCAGGCCAAGCCGGCCGGCGAGCAGATCGAGATAGCCGCGCTCGGCGCGCGTGTCCGGGTCTATGGTCAGGCGCGACGCCGTGTAGAGCTCGAGCTTCTGCGCGTCGGTCTTGGCACCCGCCACCAACGTGTCGAGATCGAGCGGGCTTTCCAGCTCCGCCATCAGGAATTTCTCGGCGTCGGAGCCGATCCCCGAAAGGCTGAGCTTGCCGGCGATCTTCTTGCGTTCCTCCTCGTCGACATGGCCGTCGGCCTTGGCCGCCGAGATCATCGCGCGAACCAGCGTCAGCGTGAACTCATCCTCGCCCTGTGGCGCCTGCGACGGGTGGAAGGCGGTGTCCTTGGGCGGCGGCAGCAATTCCGGTTCACCGGCGGCGGGCGCCTGCTCCGGTGCGTTGCCGGCCTTGTAGTTCTGGTAGGCCTTGTAGGCGAGGCCGCCGATGGCAGCCAATCCACCGAGCTTCACCGCGGTGCCTGTCACCTGGCGCCCGGCGCCGGTTCCAAGCAGCACCGCCGCCAGCGCGCCGGCTGCCAGCGGATTGTCCTTGGCCATCTGCACGGCCTGGCCCGCCTTGTCGCGGACGGTGCCGCTGGTGCCGGGAATTTGCGAGCCGAGCAGATCGTCGAGAAGCTTCTTGGGATCGAACATCAATGCCTCCAGGATTTGCCCGGCTGAACGGGCAGGTTTCGAACGTCGAAGACGTAGGTCCCGAAGCCTGGCATTGCAATGACAGGTAGCCGCTTGGCAGCGGCCAGATGCCGGGATCAGGAGCCGATATGCGGGCCCTTGCCCCGCGCTTGTGCGAGTTCGACCTGGCGCTGGCGCTCGGCGTAGCGCTTGCGGTCTTCCTCCGAGCGGGCATCGAAGCAATGCGGGCAAGAGATACCGGCGGCAAATTTCGGCGACGACCGCTCGCTTTCCGTCAGCGGATGGCGGCAGGCGCGGCAGAGTTCGGCGTCCCCCTCGGCCAGGCCATGCGACACCGAAACGCGCTCGTCGAAGACGAAGCACTCGCCCTGCCACAGACTTTGTTCGGCCGGAACCTCCTCGAGATATCTGAGGATGCCGCCCTTGAGGTGGAACACATCCTCGAAGCCGAGCGACCTGACATAGGCGGTCGCTTTCTCGCAGCGGATGCCGCCGGTGCAGAACATCGCCACCTTGCGGCCTTCGAGCTCCGCCCGGTGCGCTTCCACCCAGGCCGGAAACTCGCGAAAGCTCGCGGTCGCCGGGTCGATCGCCCCCTTGAAGGTGCCGATCGACACCTCATAGGCGTTGCGCGTGTCGATGACGATCGTGTCGGGCTGCGAAATCAGGGCGTTCCAGTCGGTCGGCGCGACATAGGTGCCCGCACTTGTCGCCGGGTCGATGTCCCCGACGCCCATGGTGACGATCTCGCGCTTCAGCCGCACCTTCATGCGGTGGAACGGCATTTCCGCAGCTTCGCTGTACTTGACCTCCAGGCCCGCCAAGCCCTCGACGGCCTCGATATGGTCGATGAGTTCGGCGATCGCTGCTTCGCTGCCCGCGACGGTACCGTTGATACCTTCATGCGCCAGGAGCAGTGTGCCCTTGATGCCGCGTCCGCAACAGAAGGCGGCAAGCGGCGCACGCAATGCCTCGAAGGCGTCGAGCCGGGCAAACCGGTAGAGCGCGGCGACTCGGACGGGTTGGGATGGCGCGGACGGTGTCATTGCCAGAGCAACTAGACGCTCGTAAAAGGCGATTCAAGGCAAAACGGGCTCGGCGGCCTGTTTCGGTTGCCTGTCATGGCCTTGTCGGGAAAGAGACCGTAAGCTGTCCGATGGCGCGTGACATCGCGACGCGACCCGGTTCGTGGACAGGCAAACACCCGTCTGCTAATCGGTTGAAATAGCCCTTTACATGGAGAGACAGATGCCCAGCAAGACCGAGAAACTCCTGTCGCTTCTGAACGGCCAGCCGGTCATTCCGGTGCTGAAGATCACCGATGTCGCCAGCGCGGTGCCGCTCGCCCGTGCGCTGGCGCGTGGCGGCCTGCCGGCGATCGAGATCACGCTCAGAACCGCCGATGCGCTCGAAGCGATCCGGCGAGTCGCCGCCGAGGTCGAGGAAGCCATTGTCGGCGCCGGCACCATTCTGGACAGCAGGCAGTTCGACGAGGCAGCTAGCGCCGGTTCGCGCTTCATCGTCAGCCCCGGCATCACCCGCGAGCTTCTGGCGGCGGCCGCCGACAGCGACGTTCCGCTGCTGCCCGGCGCCATCACGCCCGGCGAGATCATGGCCGCGCGCGAGGCCGGGCTGCGCTTCCTGAAGTTCTTCCCTGCCGAGCAGTCGGGCGGCATCGCCTCCTTGAAAGCCTTCGCCTCGCCACTGGCCGATGTCAAATTCTGCCCGACTGGCGGCATCACCGGCAAGAACGCGGCCGACTACCTCAGCCTGCCGAACGTGATCTGCGTCGGCGGTTCCTGGGTCGCGCCCGACGAGATGGTCAAGGCCGGCAAGTGGGACGAGATCGAAGCCCTCGCAAGCGCCGCCAGCCAGCTTCGGAAATAGCCATCGCTCACCAGGGCAACGGACCATTCTCATCGAAATAGCCGCCGGTGGGGCTGCCGGCCTTCAGCGTCGCCAGCTGCACGATGATCCCGGCAGCCTGCTGCACCGTGCGGCCGCCCTTGTGCGCATTGAGGTCCGTCGCGGTGTAGCCGGGAGCGGCAGCGTTCACCATGATACCGAGCGTCGAAAGCTCCCGGGCGAAGGCCACGGTGATGGCATTGAGCGCTGTTTTCGAGCTGCCATAGCCCATGACATTGGGCGATTGGCTGTTGGCTGCGGCGCGCGCGATCGAGCCGAGATAGCTGCTGACCATAACGATGCGGGCGGCGGGCGATGCCAGGAGGAGCGGCAGGAATGCCTGAGTGACGCGAACCGGACCGAAGACGTTGACGTCATAGGTGGCCTTCATGTCGGCGACACTCTCGCGGCTCGGCGGCCGTTCGTAGCGGCCGTCCGGCCCCAGCGCATCAACATAGCCGGGGGCAATGCCGGCATTGTTGACCAGCGCATCAAGGCTGGATATCCGCGCCGTCAAGGTTTTGGTCGCGGCCTTTACGCTGTCGTCGCTGGCGACGTCGAGTTCGAGCCATTCGACGTCGAGCCCTTCGTTGCGCAACATCTTTGCCGCGGCCTCGCCGCGCTCGGCATCGCGGGCGCCGAGCCAGACCTTGAACCCCATGGCCGCCAGCCGGCGAGCGGTCTCGAGGCCGATACCCTTGTTGGCGCCGGTGACCAGCGCATTCACTTTCGTCGTCATATCCGTGTCTCCTTCTCGGTGAACCTAGAAATGACCTGCGTCGGCCGGTTTCGCGCGCCGGATACTCGCGTCCTCTTGCCTAATCCTCTCAACCGGTTGCGCAGTCCGCATGGATCGGCAATGCTGAAGACATGGAAGAAGCCCTGCAGGAATTGATCGCGATCGCCGGCCGCCATGCGCATGGGAGGCGCACAAAGACAGCCATCCCGCGTGTTTCCATCGGCCGCAGCGAGGTTGCGACCCCGCCGCTGCCCGAGCTTTGCCAACCGACGGCGCTGTTCGTGCTGCAGGGGACGAAAACGGTGCTGATCGGCGACCACACGCTTCGCTATGGCGCCGGCAGCTATTTCGTCTATGCGGTGGAGACGCCCGCCACCAGCCAGCTCATCGAGGCGAGCAGCGCCCGTCCCTACGTAGCCGTCGCCTTCGCCCTCGATATCGAGCTGATCGCCGCCCTGATCATCGACCACAAGCCGGCGCTCGACGGCGACAGCTTCGTGACCAACCGGGCCGATGACGAACTGCTCGATGCATGGCGCCGCATGCTGCGGCTGCTCGACCGGCCTGCCGAGATTCCCGTGCTCGCGCCCATGTTCGAACGCGAGATCGCATTCCGCCTGTTGCAGGGTCCGCAAGGCGCGAAGCTTCGCCATCTCGCGCGCGCTGACGGCCGCTTGTCACAGATTCGCCGCGCCACCGCCTGGATACGATCGCACTACAACGAGCCTATCGACGTGACGGAATTGGCCGAGCTCGCGCATATGAGCAACGCTTCGTTTCACCGCCACTTCAAGGCGGCAACCGCCATGAGCCCGATCCAGTATCAGAAGCAGGTCCGTCTGCTGGAGGCGCGTCATCTGCTGATCGCCGAGTCGGGCAACGCCACGCGCGTCGCCTTTGCCGTCGGCTATGAAAGCGCATCCCAGTTCAGCCGGGAATATGCGCGCCATTTCGGACTGCCGCCGGCGCGTGACGCCGCGCGGCTTCTGGCCGAGGGCGAAGCTGCTACGCTGGAAATCGATTGATGCCGCCGCCCAGAAGTGACCACGGTTTGGGGGGACGAAAGCTCGCGGTGACTTCCCGACAGGTCGGCTCCGACCAGTGCAAGAGCCGCGTCAGCCGGCATATGAAAAGCCCGGTCGACTCTCGCCGATCGGGCCAATTCACCGGATCCTACCGGTCCTGGATCAATTGCAGACCCTGACCTTGTCGACCACCCTATGGTGGTGAACCCAATGCGTGACCACCTTGGTCCTGCAGTGATGCTTGCCGTTCTTGATGATCACGGTTTCGGCTTGCGAAGGAGCAATCGCAGCGGATGCTGCCGCCAGTGCCAGAACTGATGCCAGTAGAATCTTCTTCATGAGTATCCCCAGGTTGGAACGCGCCGATAGTAATCTGGAAATGGGTCCATCGTTCCGATCTCACGAGAAGTTCAGTCTCGCGTGATCTGGCTCCCGACGGTGATGACCGGCGAGCCTTTCAGGCATCGAATGGGTAATATTGAACAGCAAAAAGCCGCGCAGGCTGCCCAGCGCGGCTTTGCGATTGGCTGGTCGGTTACTTCGTCTGGAAGCGGGCGACCGACATGAACTTGACGGCGTTGCCGGTGAAGCGATTGGGATCGGCCACCGGGTCGCCCGACTGGAAGCCGGCCGTATAGACCTCGCTCGGCGGGGTATGCACGATATTGTAGGCGTAGCCCGGTGCCGTCGTCGCGCTCGAAACGGCGGCGACAGTCTCGCCGCTGGTCAGCGCCCAGCGGGCGGCCTGAGGCGCGGCTGCAACCACAACGGCCCTGGGGCCGGGCTTCTGGTCGCGGGCGGTGGCCCTGGCTTCCTTGCGGGTCGTCTTCACCCCGGCGCCGATCGCGGCTGCCGGATCGGAACCGGCCGGACGGGCGGCAACGGCCTGGCGAGGCGATGCCGCATCGACGGCGGACGGATCGTTGAAGGCCGAGCGCGGTTCCTGGGACAGCGAGGCAAGCTGGTATTCGTCACCGCCGCCGACCTGTGCATTGGCGACCGGGGCATTAGCGGCCGGGGCATTGACAACCTGGGCATTGGCGATCTGGGCATTGGCTTCGTCGAGCACGGCCTTGACCGCATCCGGCTTGACCGGTGCCGGCCGCGCCGTCGGCAGCACCGAGAACGCATCCGTGGCGGACTTGTCCTGATCAGCCGTCTCGGCCAGCGCCATCAGCACATCCTTGCTGGGTGGCGGTGCAAGATCAGCCGGCAACGAGTGTTCGGGACGCCAGGTCGGCAATGGGATGTTGTTGACGGCAACCTGCGCCGGATCGGCCGCGGCGGCAGCCGCCAGCGCCGCGGGGTCGGCCTTGCCGAAAGGCATGTTCGCCGGCGCCTGCGCGGTCGCCACCGCCTGTTCGGTGGTGGCCGTCGCATCCGCCGTGGCGAACGGAACATTCTCAGGCTGCTGCACGCCGACATCAGCCTTCGGCCGCGGTGCGAAGTCGGGCAGCGGAATCTCCTTGGCAGGCAGCGCCGCGATGATCGTCTCCGGCGTGTCCGTCTGCGGCTCCGGAGCCTGCTCGTCGGCGACCTGCGGAATTTCGGCGCGCTGCGCATTCTCGGGCGCGACGATGGCGATACCCGGCAGGTTGCTGCTCTTGGCAGTGGCCAGCGGCTTCACGTTTCTCGGCTTGGGCGCGGGCGCGGCCGAAGCGGTTTCGACATCGGCGCTGTCGTCGGCTTCATCGTCGCCGCCGCCAAAGAACGCCGAGAGGAACCCGCCGGACTTCTTGCTGCTGCCGCCGGCGCTGGCCAGTTCGATGTTGGGTGTGCCGGAGCCCCTGCGCGCCTTGTATGAAGCGAGCGCCTGTTCATAGCCTGGCAGAGGCCGGCCGTCGCTCGGCACATGCAGCGTCTTGCCATTGGGGAACAGGCCGACCAGTTCCTGGCGGCTGATGCCGGGCCAATGGCGTACATTGCCGACGTCCATGTGGACGAACGGCGAACCGGAGGACGGGTAATAGCCGACGCCACCACCCTGCATCTTGAGGCCGATGTTACGCAGCTTCTTCAGCGGCACGCCGGGAATGTAGAAGTCCATGGCCTTGCCAAGCATGTGCTGGCTCTTCTCGGCGACGCCCCGGCTGCGGCTGCGCAGCATCGAGTTGGTCGCCGGCGAGCGATAGCCGCAGACCACCTGGATGTAGTCGGTGGCGCCGCTTTCCCGATATGCCTCCCAGACCAGGTCCAGCAGGCGCGGGTCCATCTTGGTCGGCTCGTTGCGCCGCCAGTCGCGCAGGATGATGTTGATCTTCCTCAGACCCTCGGGAATGTAGCGGCCATTGCGCTTGTAGACGATCTCGGCCTTCTCGTGGGTGTGGAGGTGATAGAGCTTCAGCGAACGAACTTCGGCCTGGGCGCCCGTGGCGGCCGCGGCAACAAAACCAAATGCGACAATCATCGCTGCCAGCCATCTCGGCCAGACGCGCAAATGATGATGACGCCCGTTTGTGAGTCGTTCGATTCTGTTCAAATCAAAAGGCCTTGCAGGCTGCCGTTTGTCCCCGGATTTGCCCAAACGGATGTGTCGTTTTCACATCCGAATATCGATCCTAATGGTTAATCATCGCTTATTGAAGCCGAAATGCGGTAACACCATGGCGATATCCCGTCAAAAATTGTTCGCAGGGTTTCTTGGTAAACCGCTGGTTTAGATCACGTTTCCGCCCTTGGCTGAAACACGATCTGTTACCACTAGCCTTAATGCGTGATCGCCACCTGTCGAGCACCGCCGTCAGCCCGCCATAATCCGGCCGGGGCAGGTGCAAGGATCGCACCATGACAGGGCAAGCTGGTCCCGGCCTTGCGCCGCTCAGGAGGCGAGGCGGTCGATACGCCCGGTTTCCGGATCGATGCCGTATTCCTTGAGCTTGCGGTAAAGCGTCGAGCGGCCGATGCCGAGGCGGCGGGCGACTTCGCTCATCTGGCCGTTGTAGTGATCGATGGCGAGCTTGATCATCTCGAGTTCGACATCGGCCAGCGCCCGCACATTGCCGCGTTCGTCGAGCGCCTTCAACGTGCCGAAGCGAGGCTGCGTCCTGACAGCCTGGTCGTGGACGCTAGCCGCGACAGCATCGCCGGGCACGACATCCTCATCGCGGGGCTCCAGCGGTGGCGGCGCAAGACCGTCTGCTTCCTGATCGCCATCGGTTCCGAGATTGACGGTGCCTTCCACCTGCGCCCGGATTTGCGGGAAGTCGTCGACCGTCAGCACATCGCCTTCGCACAACACCGAGGCGCGGAAGACCGCGTTCTCCAATTGCCTGATGTTGCCTGGCCAATCATAGGCCTGCAGCACGGCAAGCGCCGCCGCCGAAATGCCCGTAAGACGATGGCGCGGGTCGGCGGGCGCCACTTTCTCCATGAAATGTCTGACCAGGTGCGGGATGTCGTCGCGGCGGTCGCGCAGCGGCGGCACGAAGATCGGATAGACGTTCAGCCGATAGAACAGATCCTCGCGGAACTTGCCGTCCTTGACCTGCTGCAGGAGGTTGCGGTGCGTGGCCGAGATCAGCCTGATGTCGACCCTGACGGTGGCGCGGCCGCCGACCGGATCGACCTCGCCGTCCTGCACGGCGCGCAGCAGCTTGACCTGCACGTCGAGCGGCAGGTCGCCGATCTCGTCGAGGAACAGCGTGCCCGAATGCGCTTCGACGAACTTGCCGGTGTGCTTGTCGGTGGCGCCGGTGAACGAGCCCTTCTCGTGGCCGAACAGGATGGATTCGACCAGATTGTCGGGAATGGCGCCGCAATTGACGGTGACGAAGGGTTTCGAACGACGGTCGCCGCTGCCCTGGATGGCGCGCGCCACCAGTTCCTTGCCGACACCGGATTCGCCTTCGATCAGGATCGGGATATTGGAAGCCGCCGCTTTCTGGCCAAGGCGTATCACCCTGTCCATGGCCGGACTGTGCGTGATCATGTCCTTGAAGGTCAGCAGCCCGCCGCGCTTGCGCGACGTGCGCTTGACCTCGCCCTCGACCGCCTCGACCTTGAGCGCATTGGCGATCGCGGCCTGCAGCCTGTCGGGCGAAGCCGGCTTGACGACGAAATCGAACGCGCCATGGCGCATCGCCGAAACCACGGTTTCGATGCCGCCCTGGGCGGTCTGCACGATGACCGGCACGCTGATGTCACGCTCGCGCATCGCCTTCAGCACACCGATGCCGTCGAGGCCGGGCATGACCAGGTCGAGGATGACGACGGAGACGTCGCGAGTGCCAGGCCCGTCGAGCACTTCGAGACCCGCGGCACCGCCGTCGGCGACGATTGCCGTATGGCCGAACCGCGTCACCGCCGCCTCGAGCAGCCGGCGCTGCACGGGATCGTCATCGACTATGAGTATGGAACCTGTCATGACTGTCTTGAGTTGCCCGCGCCCGAAATCCCCATGGATCATCTTGGCACAGGGTTCTAAATAAGGTTTCAAAAAACCCGGTGAACGAATTCCTTAGGATTTGACCGGCTTCTCCATTCCCTTTGATTCTGACCCCAGATTCTGACCCGTTGATTCACAGAAGGTATTGTCGATGCGCATGATGTTTGGTCGGCGGCTTGCGGCGCCAGCGTCCGGTCAGGGCGCGGCCGGGCTTGGCGATCTGCCGGAATGGAACCTTGCCGACCTTTACACCGGCATGGACGCGCCGGAGCTGAAGCGTGACATCGCCAGGGCCGCCGCCGATGCGATCGCCTTCGAGGCCCGTTGGAAGGGCACGCTGGCCGCCGAAGCCGAGCGCGGCAGCGCCGGCCGGCTGGGCGAGGCGCTGGTCGCCTACGAGGCGCTGGAGGAACTGATCGGCCGCATCGTCTCCTATGCCGGCCTGGTCTATGCCGGCAACACGGCCGACCCGCAGCGCGCCAAGCTCTATGGCGACATCCAGGAGAAGATGACCGACGCCAGTGCGCATCTTCTGTTCTTCGCGCTCGAATTGAACCTGATCGACGACGCGGCGATCGAGGGCGCGCTGGCCGGCGACCCCGCTTTCGGCCACTACCGGCCCTGGGTGCTCGACCTCAGGATGGACAAGCCCTATCAGCTCGAGGACCGCGTCGAGCAGCTTTTCCATGAGAAGTCGATCACCGGACGCGGCGCCTGGAACCGCTTGTTCGACGAAACGATGACCGACCTTCGCTTCGATGTCGATGGCGAGGAACTGACGCTGGAGCCGGCACTCAACCGCCTGCAGGATGCTGATGGTGAAGTCCGGCGTCGGGCCTCCGAGGCGCTGGCCGCGACTTTCCGCAAGAATTTGCGCACCTTCACCCTGATCACCAACACGCTGGCCAAGGACAAGGAAATCTCGGACCGCTGGCGCGGCTTCGAGGACATCGCCGATTCACGCCACCTCGCCAACCGGGTCGAGCGCAGCGTGGTCGATGCGCTCGCCACCGCCGTACGCGAGGCCTATCCGCGCCTGTCGCACCGCTATTACCAGATGAAGGCGCGGTGGCTTGGCATGGAGGTGATGAACCACTGGGATCGCAACGCACCGCTGCCGGAGACGCCGCAAGCGGTGATCGGCTGGGACGAGGCCAGGAACACCGTGTTGTCGGCCTATCAGCGTTTCTCACCCGATATGGCCGAGATCGCCCGGACCTTCTTCGACCGCAACTGGATCGATGCGCCGGTGCGCCCGGGCAAGTCGCCCGGCGCCTTCGCCCACCCGACCGTGCCGTCGGCTCACCCCTATGTGCTGCTCAACTACATGGGCAAGCCGCGCGACGTGATGACGCTGGCGCATGAACTTGGTCACGGCGTGCACCAGGTGCTGGCCGCTGGCCAGGGCGCGCTGATGGCCTCGACACCGCTGACGCTGGCCGAGACGGCCTCCGTCTTCGGCGAGATGCTGACCTTCCGCTCGTTGCTCGAGCAGACCACCGACAGGCGCGAGCGCAAGGCCATGCTCGCCCAGAAGGTCGAGGACATGATCAACACGGTGGTGCGCCAGATCGCCTTCTACGAATTCGAGCGCAAGGTGCATGCCGAGCGCCGCAACGGAGAACTGACATCCGACCGGCTCGGCCAGTTCTGGCTCGAGGTGCAGGCGGAAAGCCTGGGACCCGCGATCAAATTGCGCGAGGGTTATGAAGTGTTCTGGACTTACATCCCGCACTTCATCCATTCGCCCTTCTACGTCTACGCGTATGCTTTCGGCGACTGCCTGGTGAACTCGCTCTATGCCGTCTACCAGAACGCCGAGCGCGGCTTCCAGGACAAATATTTCGAGATGCTGCGCGCCGGCGGCACCAAGCATCACTCCGAACTTCTGGCGCCGTTCGGTCTCGACGCCACCGATCCGGCCTTCTGGCAGATCGGGCTCGGCGTGATCGGCGGCCTCATCGACGAGCTGGAAGCGCTCGACGGTTGACGTCTCGCGCCGGCACGGAACAGTTTAGCCGGAATGCATGTGGGACAGCACCATTCCTGCGCTAAATATCTGTTCTTCAACAACTCTCGACGGCAAGTTTTCCGATAGCTTTCCGCAAGCCCTATGGTAGCCTTCGCTCCAAGCTCAGCCGGAGCGCACGCGGATCGGCGAGGAAAAATCTCGGCCGACCGTGGCGCTCTGGCGAACGCGACACCGGCCGTTGGCATGGCTGCAAGCCGATCGCCGACAGCTCGACCGAAGCCGGCTGTTCCGCGCGCCGCGGAATCACCATCGAGTAGTCCTTCGCCGAAGGTCATGAATCCATACCGCGGCAGACGGATCTGACTGGAGAGAGACAATGGGCACTTTTTTCTACATGCTCCTGGCGTTCCTTGTGGGTGTGTTGGTTGGCTGGTTCATCTGGGGACGTCTGCGTGGTGAGCTCGACAGCTTGCGCGGCGATCTCGACCGCACCCGCAGCGAGCGCGACAGGCTGCGTGCCGACAGCGACCGCCTGACGGGTGAACTGAATGCCTGCGGCAAGACCCGCTCGGATCTCGAGCGCCAGCTGCGTGACGCGCAGGCTTCCGCCGGAGCCGGCGCGGCAAAGGCCGCAAGTCAACCGTCGGCCGCCCTGATGTCGACGCCGGCCACGGCCAAATCTGCTCCGGCAGCGGCCAAGGCCGCACCAGCCAAACCGGCCGCGGCAAAGCCGGCAGCGGCCAAGGCACCAGCCAAACCCGCTGCGAGCAAATCCGCGGCCGCTGGCTCGGCAACCAAGAGCGCGGCCGCTCCCAAGGCCGCAGCAACGAAGAAGGCCACGCCGGCCGCGGCAAAGCCCGCATCCGGCAAACCCGACAATCTGCGCCGGCTGATCGGTATCGGCCCGGTCAACGAGAAACTTCTCAAGGCGCAAGGCGTGACCTCCTTCGCCCAGATCGCCGCCTGGACCGCCGCCGACATCAAGCGCATCGAGGACGTGATGAACTTCGACGGCCGCATCGAGCGCGAACGCTGGATCGAGCAGGCCAAGCTGCTCGCCGCCGGCAACGAAAAGGAATTCGCCAAGCAGTTCCCGACAGCCGGAACCGCCAGCAACACTTGAGCGAGAGAAACAGCGATTAGCCGGCGGCGCCAAGGCGCCGCCGGTTTGTTTTTGGCGGACAAGGCCAGCAGAGGTCGGCCCAGCAGGGTCGGCCCAACAGAGGTCGGCTTTGAGTGGCAGCGTGCCGTTCCCTCGATTGCGCGCGAACGGCCCCCCATATAGAGCGGTCAACGGCTTCATTGACCGCAGCACCAGAGTCCCATGTCCCTGCCCGCCGCCATTTTCCGCAACGACGAAAGCGCGCGCCAGCTCGTTTTCGACCGGCCGGCCGATATCATCGTGGCGCATGCGGCAAAGGACTTCTTGCCGGCGCTGGAGGCCGCGCAGGCCGCGCATGATGCCGGCAGGTGGCTGGCCGGCTATTTCTCCTACGAGGCGGGCTACCTGCTCGAGCCGAAGCTGGTTCCCTTGCTGCCAAGCGGACGCCGCGCGCCGCTGGTCTGCCTCGGCGTCTTCGATGCCCCGGTCGAAGAAGCGGTGCCTCAGCGCGCCGCGCCGACCAATGGCCCAATCTTCGATGCAAGGGCGGCATGGTCGTTCGAGGACTACGAGAAGCGCTTCGCACGGCTGCACCAGCACATCAGGCAAGGCGATTGCTACCAGGGCAACCTGACCTTTCCGGTGCAGGCGCAATGGTCGGGCGACCCGCTTGCCGCCTTCGATGCGCTGACCGAACGCCAGCCGGTGAAGTATGGCGCGCTGGTCGCGCTCGGTGACCCCGTCGTGCTGTCGCGCTCGCCCGAACTGTTCTTCGAGATCGACGCCAGCGGCATGATCGAGACGCATCCGATGAAGGGCACCGCACCGCGCGGCGCGACCAAAGCCGAGGACGAACGGCAGAGAAACTTCCTGCGCAACGACGAGAAGAACCAGGCCGAGAACCGGATGATCGTCGACCTTCTGCGCAACGACATCTCGCTGATCAGCGAGGTCGGCACGCTGGACGTGCCGGCGCTGTTCCGCATCGAGAGCTATCCGACCGTCCACCAGATGGTGAGCGACGTCAGGGCGAAACTGCTGCCCGGGCTCTCGATCCGCCAGATCTTCGCGGCGCTGTTTCCCTGCGGTTCGATCACCGGCGCGCCGAAGATCCGCGCCATGGAAATCCTGCACGATCTGGAAAGCACGCCCCGCGACGTCTATTGCGGCGCCATCGGCTGGATCGCACCCGGCGGCACGATGCGCTTTTCGGTGGCGATCCGTACCATATCGCTCTTTTCCAGCGGCGAGGCCGTCTACAATGTCGGTGGCGGCATCGTCTTCGATTCGACGGCGCAAGAGGAGTATCAGGAGTGTCTGCTCAAGGCCCGCTTCGCGACGGGGACGCCGCCGATTTCGAGCTGATCGAGACCATGCGGTGGCAGCCGGAGAGCGGTTTCCTGCGCTTCGATCGCCACCTTGCGCGCCTCTATGGCTCGGCGGCGGAACTGGGCTTCAGCCATGATCCGGACAGGATCGGCGAGGCCCTGAGCAGCGCGGCCGGCGGCTCCCCTATCGCCATGCGCACGCGGCTCGCTCTGTCGCGCCGTGGCGAGGCGAGCGCCTCCGCGCAACCTTATGAACCGCTCGCCGCCGACAAAGTCTGGGTGCTGCGGTTGGCGCGGACAAAGCTCGATTCAGGCAATATGCTGCTGCGCCACAAGACCAGCCGGCGACAGCTCTACACGCATGCCCGCTCCGAATATCTCGTCACCCAGGCCGACGAAGTGCTCCTGGCCAATGAGCGTGGCGAAATCTGCGAAGGCACGATCACCAATGTCTTCGCCGATTTCGGCGACGGCGTGCTGGCAACGCCCCGACTCGACTGCGGCTTGCTGCCTGGCGTATTGCGCGCCGAGCTTCTGGACGAAGGCCGCGCCCGGGAAGCGATCTACAGCTTGGACGAGTTGAAATCCGCCAAGGCGTTGTTCGTCGGCAATTCGCTGCGCGGACTGATCCCGGCAAAATTGATCTGAACCATGACCTCCTTGCCCACCCACACGCCCTATGACGGCTCGTCGAAACTCTTCACCATCGGGCTGAAGCCGCTCGATCCGGCGGATTGGATCGAGGTCGACGGCCATCTTCTGCCCTACCTCGCCGAGAAGCGCCGGCTCTATGCCGAAATCCCGGAGCGGGTTTTCGTCGAGGAGGACGGCACGTGGGACGCACAGCAGGAAGTGCTCGACTTGCTCGGCGCCTATCTGCCGGAGCGATTTCCAAACAGCCATGGCCGCACCGATGCGGGTATCGAGGTGATGGGCGCTGTGAACCGCCCTGCCTTGCCTCCGGATCTTGCCGACGCGCCGCTCGTCGCGGCATCGCTGCTGGTCCAGGAAGACCTGATCCTGATGCGCCGCGACGACAGCGGCTGGCGGCTCGCCGCGGGTTCGCTGTGCTTTCCCTCGTCCTGGTCGCTCCTGGAGAAGTTCGGCAAGCCGCTGCAGCAGATCCACGCCCCGGTGCCGGGCTTTGGTCCGGGCACACGTCCGGCCGACTTGATCAACCGCATGTTCGACGGCCTGCAGGGCCAAGCGGTCGTGCGTTTCAACTGGTCGATCCAGGCCGACAATGCACTCTACCATCCGCTGTCCAATGTCGAGCGCATCGACCGCGCCACGAACCGGCCGACACGCTTCCCAGACGGTGACGTCAACGCGCACGCCTTCATCCGTGTCGAGCGGCAGACGCTGCGCAAGCTTCCCGTGTCGGGCGATATCCTGTTCACCGTCCGCATCCACCTCGACCCGCTCGCCGTACTGGCGCGGCACCCGGACCGGGCGACGCTGGCGCTGTCTTTCGCCGCCCAACTCGAAGCGCTCGACCTCGCCCAGCTCGACTACAAGGGCCTGACATCGGATCGCGACCGGCTGATCGAACGATTGAAGACAATGGCCGGCTGAAGCCGCCTACAGGCTGCCCGCCAGGAAATCGACGAAGGTCCTTGCCCTGACGCTGGCCTTGCGTCCGGCCGGAAACAGCGCCCACAATTCAACAGGCGGCAGCGCCCAGTCGACCAGGATCGGCCGCACCGCACCGCTGCGCAGTTCTGCATCGAACATCCATTCGGAGCCGACCGTGAAGCCGATGCCGGCAAGTACTGCCTCACGTATCCCTTCGGCGGAAGTCACGCGCAGCCGCCCTTGGCCGGCAAGCGAAATCTCTTCGGCGCCTCGCCGGAACGTCCAGCGATTGGAAGTGCCTGCTCGGACGAAAAGGATCGCCTCGTGCCGCGACAGCTCATCCGGCGCGATGGGTTCGCCCTCGCGTGCTAGGTACGAGGGTGCCGCCACCACGAGACGACGACAGGTGGCGATCTTGCGCCCGATATGAGCAGGGGCGAAGCTTTCACCCAGACGCAGCATGACATCTACCCCTTCCTCGACGAGGTCGACGTTCCTGTCGTCCATCGCCACCTCGACGTCGAGCCTCGGATGAGCGTCCAGGAAGGCTTTCAGCCTCGGCACGACATGCAGGCGGCCGAAGGTTACCGACGTACCGATGCGCAGCAACCCGGTAAGCGCCGCCGCAGTGCCACGCGCCGCGTTCTCTGCTTCGTCGGCCTCATCGACCGCGCGCTTCGCGCCTTCATAGAAGCTGAAGCCCGCATCGGTCGGCGAGAGACCTCGGGTGGTGCGCGACAGCAGGCGAACGCCGAGCCGCTCCTCGAGCTGAGCGATGGCCTTCGAGACGGCTGGCTGCCCGACGCGCAAATGCCGCGCGGCCGCCGAGAACGAGCCGGTTTCGATGACTCTTATAAAGGTGTTCATCACCATGAGCCTGTCCATCTATTCCACCTTGGAATTAGTAATATGTTTTTGTTCACTCTACCTGACCCACTCAGGAATGGCCAATTGGGCGGTTGTCAAATCCATCCATCCATTCGGAGAACCAAAATGGGCAAGCTCAACAACAAGGTCGCCATCGTCACCGGTGCCGCGCGAGGCATCGGTGCGGGCATCGCCAAACGACTGGCGGCGGAAGGCGCCGCCGTCATCGTCAACTACGCCTCCAGCCGTGAGGCTGCGGAACGCACGGTCGAGGAGATCGTCGCCGCCGGTGGCAAGGCTACTGCGGTCCGGGGCGACGTGGCCGATGCCGCCGAAGTCGAGAAGATGTTCGAGGCCGCCGAGATCGCATTTGGCAAGCCAAGCATTCTGATCAACAATGCCGCGACCGCCAGCTTCGGCACTTTCGAGGAAGCCAGTGAGGCGGATTATCGGCGGCTCTTCGACACCAACGTACTGGGCACGATCCTGACCACGAAGGCGGCCATGCGCCACTTCCCCGAGACCGGCGGCAGCATCGTCAACATCGGCACGATCTCGAGCTGGAACCCAGTGCCAAACACCAGCCTCTATTCCGCCAGCAAAGCGGCGATCGATACGCTGACGCTTAGCCTGTCGAGAGAACTCGGAGCCCGCAACATCCGTGTCAACATCGTGGCGCCCGGCTATACCCATACAGAAATGACCGAAGGCATGGTTGGCACCGATTTCGGCAATATGCTGATCGCTGGCGTCCCCCTTGGCCAGCGCTTCGGCAAGCCGGACGACATCGCCCCGACCGTGGCCTTCCTCGCCTCGGACGAGGCGGCGTGGCTGACCGGCGAACGCATCAACGCGTCCGGCGGCGCTCGCTGATACGACGCCGGCTCAACATCCGCCACCGGCAGGCCATGGCCTCCCGGTGGCATCGCCGAGCACCTCCACGGCGGCGCTCCCAAGCGTTTCGCCGCTTTTCCCTTTATTGTGACAATGATCTATGGTTTGTCGCGCCGCGGCCAAGCGGCTGTTCTGGAGTGTTTTTTGAGGAGTGCTCGATAAAATGGCGACTGAAAACTGGCCCGTTTACGGTGAGATCACCGGCCCTGTGGTGATGATCGGCTTTGGATCGATCGGACGGGGAACGCTGCCGCTGATCGAGCGCCATTTCAAGTTCGACAAGTCGCGCATGACGGTCCTCGACCCGCGCGACACCGACCGCAAGCTGCTCGACGAGCGCGGCATCGCCTTCGTCCAGGAAGCGGTGACCGAGAAGAATTACAAGAAGCTCCTGACGCCGCTTCTGACCAATGGCGGCGGCCAGGGCTTTTGCGTCAACCTGTCGGTCGATACCGGCTCGGTCGACTTGATGCGGCTCTGCCGCAAGCTCGGCGTGCTCTACATCGACACTGTCGTCGAGCCCTGGCTCGGCTTCTATTTCGACACCAAGGCCGACAATGCCAGCCGCACCAACTATGCGCTGCGCGAAGCCCTGATCAAGGAAAAGCACGACAAGCCCGGCGGCGCCACCGCGGTCTCCACATGCGGTGCCAATCCCGGCATGGTCTCGTGGTTCGTCAAGCAGGCGCTGGTCAATCTCGCCACCGATCTTGGCCTGGAATTCTCGGAGCCAGCGCAGGAAGACCGCGAAGGCTGGGCCAAGCTTATGAAGAAGGCCGGCGTCAAGGGCATCCACATCGCCGAGCGCGACACGCAGCGCACCAAGAAGCCGAAGCCGATGGATGTGTTCTGGAACACCTGGTCGGTCGAAGGCTTCATCTCCGAAGGCTTGCAGCCGGCCGAACTTGGCTGGGGCACGCACGAAAAATGGATGCCGAAGAACGGCAAGAAGCACAAGCATGGCTCCAAGGCCGCCATCTATCTGGAGCAGCCGGGCGCCAACACGCGCGTGCGCTCATGGTGCCCGACGCCGGGCGCCCAGTACGGCCTGCTGGTGACGCACAACGAGGCCATCTCGATCGCCGATTTCTTCACCGTGCATTCCAAGAAGGGCAAGGTCCAGTACCGCCCGACCTGCCACTATGCCTACCATCCCTGCAACGACGCGATGCTGTCGCTGGACGAGATGTTCGGCGCTGCCGGCAAGCCTCAGCCGGTGCACCACGTGCTCGACGAGAACGAACTGGTCGACGGCGTCGACGAGCTCGGCGTCCTGCTCTACGGCCATGACAAGAATGCCTACTGGTACGGCTCCCAGCTTTCGCTGGCCGAGGCGCGCAAGCTGGCGCCCTATCAGAACGCCACCGGCATGCAGGTCACCTCGGCGGTTCTCGCCGGCATGGTCTGGGCTCTGGAAAATCCGGACGCCGGCATCGTCGAGGCCGACGAAATGGACTACAGGCGCTGCCTCGACGTGCAGTCGCCCTATCTCGGACCGGTCAAGGGTTACTACACCGACTGGACCCCGCTCGACAGGCGTCCAGGCCTGTTCCCGGAGGACCTCGACCGCAGTGACCCGTGGCAATTCCGCAACATCCTCGTCCGATAGCATGCCCCATTACCTTGCAATCGCCCGGAAATCGGGCGATTGAAGGGATGCGGCCTAGACAGCTTTGTGCGTCCGTTGAGCGCACAAGGCACACTCTAGCATTTTGGGCGTTCGCATCGCGCTTTCCAAAATCGAACCCGATTTTTGGGCCGATGCGTTTGGAGAGGATTTCATATGACTATTGCACGCAAAGTTCTTTCGATGGGCATGGCGGGTGCCATGGCCTCGATGCTTGCTGCCTGTGCCACCAGCGGTCCCGGCGAGCCGCCGATGGCAACCTCGCCGAAAGGCGTCGAAGGCTCCTGGATCGACGCCAAGGGCACCGGACTGTCGACCTTCACCGCCGGGAAATTCACGACTGTGGCCACCGACACCGGCCAGAAGCTGGCGGATGGCAGCTACACGATGACCGGCGCCACATCGGTGCAGATCAACGGCACATCGCTGATCCGCCAGACCGGTGTCAGCTTCAACTGCCTGCTGGTGTCGACCAGCCAACTGAACTGCACCAGTTCGTCCGGCCAGAACTTCGTGCTGACGCGACGCACCTGAACGAGCGGGCGTTCGCCTCATAGCGCCCCACAAGGGACGGCGGTCAACAAGCCGCGGTCCCTTTTTTGCGCCAGAAAACACCCCGGGTTTTTCGCCGGAAAATACAGCCGGCATTTCCGCTTGCGTCAGCCGAAACGCGATGGGAACATGGCCAAAATGCTGGCTGTTATGTGCCAGTCAAGCAAGGGCGTTAAACGCCTCGGATCAGCCTGCCGGGAGACGAAGATGAAAAAGCTTACCGCCATTGCCGCCCTGTCCGCATCGACGCTTGGCCTGTCGGCCGGCGCATCCTTTGCCGACTACACACTGAACATTTTGCATTTCAACGATTGGCACAGCCGTATCGAAGGCAACAACAAATATGAATCGACCTGTTCGGCCGATGAGGAGACCAAGGGCGAATGCATTGGCGGCGCCGGCCGGCTGATCACCGCGATCGCCCAGGAACGCAAGAAGCTCGAAGGCCAGAACATACTGCTGCTCAATGCAGGCGACAGCTTCCAGGGATCGCTGTTCTACACCACCTACAAGGGCGCCGTGGAAGAGGAATTCCTCAATCAGATAAAACCCGACGCTGTGACGCTCGGCAACCACGAATTCGACGACGGCGAGAGCGCGCTGGTGCCTTACCTCGACAAGGCGAAGTTTCCGGTCGTCAGTGCCAATGTCGTGCCCAACGACAAGTCCGGCGCAGCGGGCAAGATCAAGCCGTCGATCGTCGTGGAGATCGGCGGCCAGAAGATCGGCATTGTCGGCGCCGTCACCAACGACACGCCCGAACTCGCCTCCCCCGGGCCCAACATCGCCATCGCGGACGACGTCAAGTCGATCACCGCGGAGGTCGAGAAGCTGAAGGCACAAGGCGTCAACAAGATCATCGCCGTGACCCATATCGGCTACAACCGGGAGCGCGACGTCATCGCCAAGATCCCGGGCATCGACGTGGTCGTCGGCGGCCACAGCCATACGCTTTTGTCGAATACCGATCCGAAGGCGGCAGGCCCCTATCCGACGATGGCGGACAATCCCGACGGCTACAAGGTGCCGGTCGTGCAGGCGGCGTCCTATTCGAAATATCTCGGCGAGTTCAAGGTCGTGTTCGACGACAATGGCGTCGTCAAATCGGCGAGCGGCGATCCGATCTACCTCGACAAGTCGATCACGCCGGATCCTGCCGTGCTCGCCCGCATCAAGGAGCTTGGAGCGCCGATCGAGGCCTTGAAGAACAAGGAAGTCGCCGAGACCACCGACGTGATCGACGGCAGCCGCGAGAGCTGCCGCGTCCATGAATGCGCGATGGGCAACCTCGTCTCCGACGCCATCCTCGACCGCGTCAAGGGACAGGGCGTCGAGATCGTGATCTCCAATGGCGGCGGCCTGCGCGCCTCGATCGACAAGGGCACCGTCACCATGGGTGAGGTGCTGACGGTGCTGCCGTTCCAGAACACGCTGGCGACCTTCCAGATCTCCGGCAAGGACCTGGTCGTCGGCCTCGAAAGCGGCCTCAGCCAGATCGAGGACGGCGCCGGCCGCTTCCCGCAGGTCGCCGGCCTGAAATATTCCTTCGACAAGTCGGTCGCGCCCAATGCCGGCCGGGTCAAGTCGGTCGAAGTGATGGAGAACGGCGCCTGGGCGCCGATCAATCCCGACAAGGACTATCTGGTCGCCACCAACAATTATGTCCGCCAGGGTGGCGACGGCTACAAGGTCTTCGCCGAAAAGGCCAAGAAGGCCTACGACTACGGCCCCGGCCTCGAACAGGTGGTTGCCGACTATCTCGGCGCGCATCGGCCCTACACGCCCAAGCTCGACGGCCGCATCACCGAGATTGCCGCGACCGTCGCGGCGGCACCGGCGGCAGAACCGGCAAAGCCCGCCGAACCGGCAAAGCCCGCCGAACCGGCGAAGCCAACGCCGGCCGAAGCCGCCAAGCCGGCTGAACCGGCAAAGCCCGCGGACGCGGCGCCGGCAATGCCTGAACTGCCCGCCAACTCCGGCGATATCGCCAACAAGCCGCCGGCCATATCGACAGAGGCGGCACCTGCTGAACCGGCCGAGACGGCTCCTGCACCGGCAGCACCCGCCCCGGCAGCCCCCGCGCCCGCCGAGCCGGCAAAACCCGCCGAGGCCGCGCCGGCCACGGGCAATCATGTGATCGTTGCCGGCGACACCTACTGGGACCTGGCAAAGAAGGCTTATGGCGACGCGACCAAGTGGAAGCTCATCTATGATGCCAACAAGGGTCAGAAGCCGCACCGGCTTATGCCCGGCGCATCGCTGACCATCCCGGCGAAGTAGCCTCACTTTACCTCTTCCAGCACCAAGCCTGCCTGGGAAACCCGGCGGGTTTTGTGTTTTCAGGCTAAGGTGCGGCCAGACGCTGCATTGAAAGCGCGCGCAAGATGGTTAGGTTCGCGTCTCCTGGAGAACTCTTATGACGCTTTCCACCTTCGTCGATGCCAAGGCCGCGAAAGCCATCGGCCCGTTGCCTGCCGGCCACCTGCCGGTCAAGACGGGCAAGGTGGGCGTCGTACTGGTCAATCTCGGCACGCCGGACGGTACCGATTTCAAGCCAATGTGGCGCTATCTCAGGGAATTCCTGTCCGATCCGCGTGTCATCGAGCTCAACAAGGCGATCTGGTATCCGATCCTCTATGGCCTAGTGCTCACCATGCGGCCGAAGAAGTCGGGCGCCAACTACGCCAGGATCTGGAACCGGGAGAAGAACGAATCGCCGCTACGCACCTATACGCGCGCTCAGAGCGAGAAACTGGCCGAGGCATTGCGCGACCTGCCCAATGTCGTGGTCGATTGGGCGATGCGTTACGGAAATCCGTCGACGGCTAGCGTCGTAGAGAGGCTGGTCGCGCAAGGCTGCGATCGCATTCTTTCATTCCCGCTCTATCCTCAATATTCGGCGACCACCACCGCGACCGCCAATGACCAGCTGTTTCGCGCCTTGATGAAGATGCGTCGCGCGCCTGCGGTGCGCAGCGTGCCGTCCTACCATGACGAGCCGGTCTACATCGAGGCGCTGGCGCGTTCGATCGAACAGCATCTGGCGACGCTCGATTTCGAACCCGAGGTTGTCATCACCTCCTATCACGGCATCCCGAAGCCCTATTTCGAGAAGGGCGATCCCTATCATTGCCACTGCCAGAAGACGACACGCCTGCTGCGCGAACGGCTCGGCTGGGATGACAAGAAACTGATCATCACCTTCCAGTCGCGCTTCGGCGCGCAGGAATGGCTGCAGCCCTATACCGACAAGACGGTGGAGAAACTGGGCAAGGACGGCGTGAAGTCGATCGCCATCGTCAATCCCGGCTTTTCCGTCGACTGCATCGAGACACTGGACGAGATTGGTCGCGAGGCCGCCGAAACCTTCCATCATGCTGGCGGCAAGAACTTCGCCCACATCCCTTGTCTCAACGACAGCGCCGAGGGCATGGCGGTGATCGAGGCGATGGCGCGGCGCGAACTCTCCGGCTGGGCCTGACCTCGGAACAACGGCCACTCCGGGGCGTTGAGGCGCACCTTCCGGAGCGTTCGATGCCCCGCCAACTCGACCTGAGAACTGGCCGGCCCGTCTGGTCCGCCTATCGGGCGCCTGCGGTGCCGACGACCGCGCTGAGCCGTGACGCCAAGGCCGATGTGCTGATCGTCGGCATGGGGGTCAGCGGCGCCATGATGGCCGAAGTACTGACGGCGGACGGCCATTCCGTGATCTGCATCGACCGGCGCGGACCGGTGAAAGGCTCGACCGCCGCGACCACGGCACTGGTCGAATTCGAACTCGACCAGCCGCTTTCAGTGTTGATCAAGATGATCGGCGAGTCCAAAGCGCAGCAGGCCTGGAGACGCTCGCGGCTCGCCATTTCCAATCTGGCCGGTCGTATCCAGGACCTGGCCATCGGCTGCCGCCTGTGCCGTACCCAATCGCTCTATCTGGCCGGCACCATGCTCAGCGCTTCGGAACTGCGGGACGAAACCGAAGCGCGCCGGCAAGCGGGTATCGCCGCAACCTATCTCACTCCGCAGCCGCTGGCCGAGCGCTACGGCATCGAGCGCGGCGGCGCCATCCTCAGCCACGGCAATATCGCGCTCGACCCGCGCAAGCTGACCGCCGGGCTGCTGTTGAAGGCGTTGGAGCGCAAGGCACGTTTCCACGCCCCCGTCGAGGCAACAACGATCGAGGATAATGCCGACGCGGTGGTCGTGGCGACCAAGGGTGGCCCGACGATCACGGCGCGGCATGTTGTTCTGGCCACCGGCTATGAACTGGTCGACATCGTGCCGGCGGCCGCTCACCGGATCATCTCGACCTGGGCCATAGCGACACGCCCGCAGCCGCGAAAGCTCTGGCCGCAGGCAGCTTTCATCTGGGAAGCATCCGAGCCCTATCTCTACGCCAGGGCGACAGCCGACGGCAGGGTCATCTGCGGCGGCGAGGACGAGGACTTCATCGACGAGGCACGCCGCGACGAACTGATCGCCGACAAGAGCGCGCGCATCGCCGCAAAACTTAGCCGGCTGTTTCCACGTCTCGACGTCAGGCCTGAATTTGCCTGGACCGGTTCCTTCGGCACCACGACCACGGGCCTGCCCTATATCGGCGCCATTCCGAGGCACCCGCGCATCCATGCGGTGATGGGCTACGGCGGCAACGGCATCACCTTCTCGCGGATTGCCTCGGAGATCGTCTCAGCCTCCATCGGCGGCTTCGACGACACGGATGCAGGCCTGTTTGCCTTCAACCGCTAGCTGCAGACCCGCAAACAATCCCTCATCACCTGATTGTAACATTGCTGAAACACACTTAAGTCTTTGCTGAAGCCGGCTGCGCGGGAATGGCTCGCGCGGCTTGCCTCTGAGGGAGAGCCAAATGGATTTCAGTGGTTTCGATATTGCGGTCGTCGTTCTGGTCGCGCTTGTCGTGCTGGTGCTGTTCAAAGGTATCAAGACAATTCCGCAAGGCTACAACTATACCGTCGAACGTTTTGGCCGTTACACCAGAACACTGAGCCCGGGCCTCAACATCATCACGCCGTTTGTCGACCGCATCGGCGCCAAGCTGAACATGATGGAGCAGGTGCTCGACGTTCCGAGCCAGGAGATCATCACCCGCGACAATGCCATTGTCGGTGTCGACGGCATCGCTTTCTATCAGATCCTCAACGCGGCACAGGCCGCCTACCAGGTTGCCGGCCTGCAGAACGCGATCCTCAACCTGACGATGACCAACATCCGTACCGTCATGGGTTCGATGGACCTCGACGAACTGTTGTCCAATCGCGACGCCATCAACGAGCGCTTGCTGCGTGTCGTCGACGAGGCGGCGCATCCGTGGGGCATCAAGATCACCCGCGTCGAGATCAAGGACATCAACCCGCCGGCCAACCTGATCGAATCGATGGGCCGCCAGATGACCGCCGAGCGCAACAAGCGGGCGCAGATTCTCGCCGCCGAAGGCCTCAAGCAGTCGCAGATCCTCGAAGCCGAGGGCCGCAAGGAAGCCGCCTTCCGCGACGCCGAGGCGCGAGAACGCTCGGCCGAAGCGGAAGCCCGCGCCACCCAGGTGGTGTCGGAAGCCATTTCCAAGGGCGACGTGCAGGCGCTGAACTACTTCGTCGCCCAGAAATACACCGAGGCACTGGGCAAGATCGGCTCGGCCACCAACAGCAAGATCGTCCTGATGCCTTTCGAGGCGTCGTCGCTGATCGGTTCGCTCGGCGGTATCGGCGAGATCGCCAGGGAAGTGTTCAAGGGCGATGGCCCGGCCGGCACGCAGCGGCAGGTTTCACGCCCGCCCGTCGTCAAGCCAAGCGACAATTGATATCTGCGGTTGGGAGTAGGCCATGATCGACCGTGTCATTTCCGAACTCGGCCCGTGGAGCTGGATGGTCCTGGGCTTCGTCCTGCTGGTGATGGAAATCATCGCGCCGGGCATCTTCATGCTGTGGATCGGCATCGCGGCGCTCATCATCGGCGCGGTGTCGCTGCTGATCTGGGATGCGGCCATCTGGACCTGGCAGGTCCAGGTACTCGCTTTCCTCGCGCTTTCGCTGGTCTCTGCCTATGTCGGCAAGAAACTGGTCGGCGGGCGCCATGATCCGACGGACCAGCCGCTGCTCAATCGTCGCGGCGCCCAGATGATCGGCAAGATGGCGACGCTCGCCGAGCCGATCAAGGACGGCCGTGGCCGCATCAAGCTCGGCGATACGCTGTGGCGCGTCTCCGGCCCGGATCTGCCGGCCGGCACGCAGGTCCGTGTCACGAGTGCGGCGGATACCGACCTGGAACTCACGGTGGAGCGGGTCTGAATCTTCAGACTGCGCTAAGGTATTGAGATTCAGGTCAGGCCGCGTCGAAAACGATGGCTTTCGAGAACTGGAGCGGAGCGGACATTTGGGTCCATGAGCACCGGCCTATGCCGGCCGTAGCCTCAATTGCCGCAGCCACTCATGCGTGCTTCGGTCGGCGAAGGCCGGAAGCGCAGAAAGCCGTCGTTTGCAGGCCGGCCTCACCTGAATATCGATACCTTAGGCGGCGCCGATGCGAAGCAGGTCGTGGAAGTGAACCACGCCCAGCGGCATGTTGTTCTTGGTCACCACCAGGGCGCCGATATTGTGCTCGTTGAGCAGCGCGATCGCCGTACCGGCAAGCGTCTGCGGGTCGACTGTCTTGGGCGTGCGGGTCATCACCTCGTCGACGATGACGTCGGCCAGGTTACGGTGCAGGTTGCGGGCAACGTCGCCATCGGTGATGATCCCAGCCAGTTCGCCGTTGGCGTCGACGATCAGGACGCAGCCGACCTTCTTCTGCGACAGCGTCATCACCGCTTCCGGCATCTTGGTGCCGAGCGAAGCCAGCGGAACCTGGTCGCCGACCCGCATGATCTCCGAGACCAGGGTCAGGTTGGCGCCGAGTTGGCCGCCTGGATGGAAAGTGCGGAAATGGTCCGGCGTGAAGCCGCGCGCCTCGAGCAGCGCGATCGCCAGCGCGTCGCCAATGACCAGTTGCAGCAGGGTCGACGTCGTCGGCGCCAGGCCGTGCGGACAGGCCTCCGGGGTGCGTGGCAAAAGCAGCACGACGTCGGCGGCCCGCGCCAGCGCCGATGTCTCGCCGGAGGTGATGGCGATGAGCGGAATGGAGAAGCGCCTGGAATAGGCGACGATGCCCAGCATCTCCTTGCTCTCGCCAGACCATGAGATGGCGATGATGGCGTCGTCCCTGGCGATCATGCCGAGATCGCCATGGTTGGCCTCGACGGGATGGACGAAGAAAGCCGGCGTGCCGGTCGAGGCAAGCGTGGCCGCGATCTTCGAACCGATATGGCCGCTTTTGCCGACACCGGTGACGATGAGCCGGCCTTCGATCTTCGAGATCATGTCGACGGCCTGGGCGAAAGGTGCGGCCAGGCCGTTCTCGAGCGCTTCGGCCAAGGCTGCGATCCCGGCCTGTTCGGTCGCCACCGTTCTCAGCGCCGAAGCGATCGACGCCTGCCTGTCCAGGGGCTTCTTATCGAGGGATTTCACATGCATGGGTGATGCGATTAGCGCTTTGCCGCCCGCCTGTCCAACAGAAATGGCCCCACGGATATCGGCCGAGCTGCGGGACGAATGGGCCAGCGACAGGCATGAAAACAGGAAGCTTAACGAAGGCGGTATGATTCCCTTTCGAAATCGGCGTCCGGAACCCGGCAAGGGGCCCGTCTCAACCCTCCGTTAACCATCCCCATTTACGGTTCGGTAAGTATGGCGCTCAAGGCGCCGCGCAAGCAGTGGTGGCGATGTCCGGGGTCCAGCCAGAAAAATCGACAGGACGACAGGGCAAGGCGGTCTGCGCCTTGCTGCTGGCGACCAGCATGTTTGCCTTGCTGTGCCCGGCACCGCTGCATGCCCAGGAGACGGAACTGCGCGGCGAGGTGTCCGAATCGGCGATCCTGTCCGACCAGCAGCGCAAGGCACGGCAGCTTGCCTTGGCAAGACCGGGCCAGCAGGCACCGGCCAACGCCGTGCAGGACGCACAGGCCGACACCTATCTGCCGGCCAGCGCCGGCGCCGTGCCTGACGATACGGACAGCAACGACGCAAGCGCGTCCGGCAGCATTTTCGACCCGCCGCAGTCGAGCGACGACACCTCCGCCGATACTTCGACACCGCCCAAGCCTCGCCGCCGTCCATCGACTGCCGGACAGGCGGATCGGGACAAGACCAAGGCGGGCTCCAAGACTTCCGACAAGTCGACAGACAAGTCGAAAAAGAAGAAGAAAACGACGTCCACCGATACCACCGCTTCAACGACGGTTTCCACGACGGATGCAGCCGATACGACGGACACGGGCGAGGAGACAGCCAACCGCCGTGCCCGCACCATCGACAGCGCCGACAAGCAAAAGCTCGACCCCGGTGCCGAGCGCACCGACGCCATCGAAGGCCAGAAGAAGAAGCCAGAGGACGACCCGTTCGCCGCCCCCGGCGTCAAATGGGGTTCCTTCGTCATCCGGCCGACGATCGAACAGGGCCTGACCGCCACGTCGAACGGCGATTCGAGCAGTGCCGGCAAATCGGCGCTGCTGTCGGAGACGGCGCTGCGCTTTTCCGCCACTTCAGACTGGCGCGAGAACTCCGCCGTCATCGATGGCTATGGCCTGTTCCGCGAGACGGTGTCGGGTTATCCCGTTCACAATGCGCAGGGCCGCATCGAAGGCCAGTACAATGTCGATCTCGACAACGAGCTGCGCGCCATCGCCAAGCTCGGCTACGAGGCCGTGCCGGAATCGGCGTCATCGCCGGACGCCATCGCCGGCGTCAGCACCCAGCCGCTGCGGCAGACCGTCGACGGCAGCCTTGCCGTCGAAAAGGCGGTCGGCAAGATGCAATACACGCTGACCGGCGCGGTTGCGCACGACTTCTACGGCAACGCCAAGCTTTCGGACGGCACCTCGCTGTCGCAGAAGGACCAGGACAACACGCTCTACACGGCGACTTTGCGCACCGGTTACGAAATCTCCCCCGCCCTCACCCCATTTACCGAAATCGAGGTTGGCCGCCGGACCTATGATCAGCGCATCGACAATGAAGGCTTCGAGCGCTCCTCGACGCGGCTCGGCGCCCGTGCCGGCCTGCAACTCGACATGGGTGAGAAGCTGTCGGGTGAGTTTTCCGCTGGCTGGCTGCGCGAAGCGATCGATGACAAGAGCCTGGAGCCTATTTCAGGCGCAACCGTCAACGCCGCCCTCAAATGGTCGCCCGAGCGCGGCACCACGATCGGCCTGACCGGCAGCACCACTGTCGAGACCACGACCACCGCAGGTGAAAGCGGCGACATCCTCTATTCCGGCCGCTTGACCGGCGAGCGGCAGATCCGTGCCAACCTCACCGGCAACGCGGCCCTGGGCCTCGACTGGCGCAACTATGTCGGCATCGACGGCCACGACAGGATTTTGAGCGCCGAGGCCGGGCTGACCTGGTGGCTGAACCGCTATGCCGGGCTCACCAGCAAGGTGAGGACCGAAAAGCTGACCAGCAATTTGCCAGGCCGCGACTACACCGCCAACAGCATCTATCTCGGCGTGAAGGTGCAGCAGTGAAGGCTACACTTCGTCATCCTGGGGCGTAGCAAGGAGCGAAGCGACGCAGCGCAGACCCCAGGATCCATGCCGCGACTTATGAGCGCCTCTGCGGTGGTGGGCTCGTTCCGGACCGCTTCACTCTGGGTCCATGTAACGGAATGGATCCTCGGGTCTCCGCGACGTCGCTACGCTCCTGCTTCGCCCGAGGATGACGAAAGTGTGGGGCCTAGAATGCTGCCCCGCGCCGCTCCGATGGCTTCATCTCGTCGAGAAGCGTACGGATGACGGTGGCCATGCTGTGGTTCATGTCGCTTCGCCACAGCGCGAAGGCGACATTGGCCTCGACGAAGCCTTCCGGGGAGCCGCAGTCGAAGGTGCGGCCCTGATAGTGGTAGCCGTAGAAGGCCTGCTGCTTCTCCAGCTTCAGCATCGCGTCGGTGAGCTGGATCTCGTTGCCGGCGCCCTTCTCCTGCCCTTCGAGGATCTTGAAGATCTCGGGCTGCAGGATGTAGCGGCCGTTGATGTACAGGTTCGACGGCGCGGTGCCCGTCTTTGGCTTCTCGACCATTTCGGTGATGCGGAAGCCGTGATGGGTCGGTTCGCCCCGGCCGACAATGCCGTATTTATGGGCTTCGGCCGGATCGCACTCCTGCACGGCGATGATGTTGTTGCCGGTCTCGGCGTAAAGATCGACCATCTCCTTCATGCAGCTCTTTTCCGACTGCATGATCATGTCGGGCAACAACAGCGCGAATGGCTCGTCGCCGACCAGTTCGCGCGCGCACCAGACGGCATGGCCAAGCCCCATCGGCACCTGCTGGCGCGTGAAGCTGGTCTGTCCCGGCGCCGGCTGCAGCCGCTGCAACCGGGCAAGCTGCTCGTCCTTGCCGCGCTGGGCGAGCGTGTCATAGAGCTCGAACTGGATATCGAAATGATCCTCGATGACCGCCTTGTTGCGGCCTGTGACGAAGATGAAATGTTCGATGCCCGCCTCGCGCGCCTCATCCACCACATACTGGATGACCGGCCGGTCGACGACGGTCAGCATTTCCTTGGGAACAGCCTTGGTGGCGGGGAGAAACCGCGTGCCGAGACCAGCGACTGGAAAAACTGCCTTGCGAACTCTCTTCATACGCCAATTATCCATTTGATGGCTGGCTCCGCAATCCCCGTCCGACGACATTTTCATGCCGGATTTGAGGATTACTGGCAAGACCGAGGGGAAACTCCCATCCGTAAAGCATCGAGACGTCTTTTCGTTCCAGGCATTGCCTATGGTAAACTAATTCATAACCCGGTTCGGCGATGAATGGTCTTTCCTGAGACAGAGAAGGAGGAAGAGATGTCCGTTCGCAATGCCGCAAAACGTTTCACCAGCGTCATGACGGCGGCCAGCCTCTCGTTCGCTATGCTGATGCCTGCCGGGCCGGCCTTCGCCGACGCCGGTTTCCGGCAATGGGTCGCCGGCTTCCGCGCCACGGCCGTGGCGGGCGGCGTTGCCGGCTCTGTCTACGATCAGGCGTTCAGGAGTATCAACGAACCCGATCCGGTGGTGCTGGAAAAAGCCCGCACCCAGCCCGAATTCACCGCGCCCGCCTGGGACTATTTCGACAACCGCGTCCATGACCAATCCGTCGCCGTCGGGCAACAGATGGCCAAGAAATGGAAGCCGTGGCTGGACAGGATCGAGGCGAAGTTCGGCGTCGACCGCTACATTCTGCTGGCCATCTGGTCGATGGAATCGAACTATGGCGAAATCCTCAAGCGCGACGACATCATGCGCAATGTCGTGCGTTCGCTGGCGACGCTTGCCTATGGCGATCCGAAGCGGTCCAAATATGCCCGCACCCAGCTGGTCGCGGCGCTGAAGATCCTGCAGACCGGCGACATCGACGAAGGCCACCTGATGGGCTCCTGGGCCGGCGCCATGGGCCAGACCCAGTTCATTCCCACCAGCTACCAGCATTATGCCGTCGACATGGACGGCAGTGGCAAGCGCGATATCTGGAATTCCATTCCCGACGCGCTGGCGACATCGGCCAATCTGCTGAAGAAGAATGGCTGGCAGGCCGGCAAGACCTGGGGCTATGAAGTCGCCTTGCCGGCGGGAAAACTGCCGGCCGGCTCGAAAACGCTGGCGCAATGGCAGGCGCTCGGCGTCATCAGGGCCAGCGGCAAGCCGTTCAAGAACCTCACCGACAAGGCGACGCTCAAAGTGCCGGATGGCCGCGGCGGGCCGGCGTTCCTGATGATCAGGAATTTCTCGGTGATCAAGGCCTACAACAACGCCGACAAATATGCCCTTGCCGTCGGCCTTCTCGCCGACGAGATCGCCGGCTCCAGCGGTCTTGTGCAGGATTGGAAGCGGCCTTTCACCAAGCTCAGTTTCGAGGAACGGCAGGAGCTGCAGAAGCGGCTTTCGCAACATGGACTTTACGACGGCAAGTTCGACGGCAAGATCGGCGACGGATCGAAGACCGCCATCATGGCCTATCAGGCGAAGGTCGGCTTGACCCAGGACGGGTATCCGAGCATGGAAGTGCTCAAATGGCTCCGGCAAAAATAGGGCCGGCCGTGGCGCCGTGCGCGTTTTTGGCGGAGCCACCGGGCGCAACGGCACTTTGAACTTGCGCCCGGTCCCAAAACCGGCTCGTTTTGTGGGTGGGCGCAAGGGGAGGAGGAGTGATTGGTTTCGGCCGCGCGTATCGCGATCCTTGTTCGCCGCATGCCGATCCTGATTCTGGCGATCGTCCTGCTGGTGATAGGCGCTGCCAGTGCCTTCCATGCGCCGGCCATGGCGCAGGAGCAGCAGCAAAATCGTGGCTGGTCGCTGCGCGACCTTCTGTTTCCGCGCCGCAGCGAGCGGTTTGAGCCGCCGCCGACCATCCAGAAGGCAAGACCCAAGGCGAAAAAGCCGCGCGCGCCCCGTCCGCCCGCGGAACCGGAAATCCCGGTGGTCGACAAGGCACCGGATGCCCGTACCGTCCTGGTGGTCGGCGACTTCATGGCGACCGGCCTCTCCGAAGGCCTGGACACCGCCTTCGCGGAGAATCCCGGCGTCAGGATCGTCGTTCGCTCAAATGGTTCGTCCGGTTTCGTGCGCGACGATGTCTACAATTGGCCCGAACAGATCAAGTCGCTGATCGAGACCGAGAAACCGACCGCCGTGGTCGTCATGCTGGGGTCCAACGACCGTCAGCAGATGATGGTGGGGGACGTTCGCGAGCAACCCCGGTCCGAGAACTGGACCAAGGAATACGAACGCCGCACCGATGAACTCGGCAAAGCCATCGCCAGCACCAAGGTGCCGTTCCTTTGGGTCGGCATGCCGGCCTTCCGGGTGTCGAAGATGACCTCCGACATGCTGGCCTTCAACGACATCTACCACTCGGCGGCCGAGAAGAACGGCGGCGAGTTCGTCGATGTCTGGGATGGCTTCGTCGACGAGAATGGCGCCTTCATCACCAGCGGCCCCGACATGAACGGCCAGCCGGTGCGGCTGCGCGCCGATGACGGCATCAACGTCTCGAAAGCTGGCAAGCGCAAGCTCGCCTTCTACACCGAAAAGTCGCTGATGAAGATCCTCGGTCTCGCCGCGCCCGGAAGCGTGGCGCCGGCCGCCGCACCGGCAGGCGCCCCTGTCGAGGCCCCGGCGCCGGCCGCCGCACCCATCGTCATCGACCGCACCGTGCCCATGCTGCTCAGCGATCCGGCGCTCGACGGCGGCACCGAACTGCTCGGCGCCGCGCCGCCGGCAAAGGCCAATCCGGCTCTTCCCGGCGAAAGACTGGTGATCGAGGGCAAGGCGCCGGCGGCTTCACCCGGCCGTGCCGACGATTTTTCCTGGCCGCCCAAGACAAGCTCCGCCGCCGCGGCCGCCTCGGCTGACACGACGACGGCGATCGCGCCTTAACGAGGCAGTACGCTCGTTCCCATCAAGGCCTCGTCGATCGACCGCGCCGCCTGGCGGCCTTCGCGGATCGCCCAGACCACCAGCGACTGGCCGCGGCGTACATCGCCCGCCGCGTAGAGCCTGTCGACGCTGGTCTTGTAGTCGCGATCATTGGCCTCGACATTCCGGGAGCGGCGGCTGTCGGTGGTGACCTTCATCTCCCCCTCCAGTTCCGTCACCACGCCGGCCGTCGCCGGCCCGGCAAAGCCGATGGCGATGAAGGCGAGGTCGGCGCGAATGACGAAGTCGGTGCCGGGGATCGGCTTGCGCTTCTCGTCGACTTCGCAGCATTTGACGCCGGTCAGCTGGCCCTCCTCGCCGATGAACTCGAGCGTCGCCACCTGGAACTCGCGCTCGGCGCCTTCGGCCTGCGAGGACGACGTGCGCATCTTGGTCGCCCAGTAGGGCCAGACCGCGAGCTTGTCTTCCTTCTCCGGCGGCTGCGGGCGGATGTCGAGTTGGGTGACGCGCACCGCGCCCTGGCGGAAAGCCGTGCCGACACAGTCGGAGGCCGTATCGCCACCACCGACGACGACGACATGCTGGCCGCCGGCGATGATCGGATGCGAGGGCCAGGCCACCGACTGGATCGGCTCGCCGCCGACGCGGCGGTTCTGCTGCACCAGATAGGGCATCGCGTCATGCACGCCGCCGAGATCGTCGCCGGGAATCCCGGCCGCGCGCGGCGTTTCCGAACCGCCGCAATAGAGCACGGCATCGTGTTCGGCGAGCAGTTCGGCAACAGGCTTGTCGACACCGACATTGACGCCGCAATGGAAAGTCACGCCCTCGCCCTGCATCTGCTCGATGCGGCGGTCGATATAGTGCTTCTCGATCTTGAAGTCGGGGATGCCGTAGCGCATCAGCCCGCCTGGACGGCTTTCGCGCTCGTAGACGTGAACGTCGTGGCCGGCGCGCCCAAGCTGCTGGGCTGCTGCCATGCCCGCGGGGCCGGAACCGATGATGGCGACCCGCTTGCCGGTCTTCTTCTCCGGCGGATAGGGCCTGATATGGCCGGTCTCATAGGCCTTGTCGGCTATCGCCTGCTCCACCGTCTTGATGGCGACCGGAATGTCCTCGAGGTTCAGCGTGCAGGCTTCCTCGCAAGGCGCCGGGCAGATGCGGCCGGTGAATTCCGGGAAATTGTTGGTCGAATGCAGGTTGCGGATCGCGTTGTCCCAGTCCCGGTTGTAAACGAGGTCGTTCCAGTCGGGGATCTGGTTATGGATCGGGCAGCCCGTCGGCCCGTGGCAGAACGGAATGCCACAATCCATGCAGCGCGCGGCCTGTTTCTCGACCTCCTTGTCCGACATCGGCAGCGTGAATTCGCGGAAATGCCGGATGCGGTCGGACGCCGGCTGGTACTTGTGGACCTGCCGGTCGATTTCGAGAAAGCCTGTTACCTTGCCCATAGTCCAGTTCCTGCTGTCCAGATGGTGCGGTTTTCGCCGCACCCGTTAACCTCTTGAGGCAGCCATGGCAACCTTCGGCAAGAGGTCAAATTGTCGGTGACATGAAGCCGGGAAGCCTGGGCCTCCCGGCCGTTGCAAAATCTATTCGGCGGCAACGCCCATGCGCATGCGTTCCATCTCGATCAGCGCACGGCGGTACTCGACCGGCATGATCTTGCGGAATTTCGGCCGGAACGTCGTCCAGTCGTCGAGGATCTCGCGGCCGCGCACCGAACCCGTATAGTGCACATGGTTCGAGATCAGCTGGTAGAGCCGTTCCTCGTCGTGGCTGGTCATGTCGCCGGACACGTCGACGCGGCCCTTGTGATCGAGGTCGCCGCCATGGTGCAGCAGCTTTTCCATCAGATCGTCTTCTTCCGGAACCGGTTCCAGCTCGACCATGGCCATGTTGCAGCGTTCGGCGAAATCGCCCGCCTCGTCCAGCACATAGGCGACGCCGCCCGACATGCCGGCGGCGAAGTTGCGGCCGGTCTTGCCGATGACGACGACGATGCCGCCGGTCATGTACTCGCAGCCATGGTCACCGACGCCTTCGACGACGGCGGCAACACCGGAATTGCGCACGGCGAAGCGCTCACCGGCAACACCGGCGAAATAAGCCTCGCCCTCTGTTGCGCCATAGAGCACCGTGTTGCCGACGATGATGGATTCGGCCGCGACGATCTTGGCTTCTGCCGGTGGCCGGATGACGATGCGGCCGCCCGACAGCCCCTTGCCGACATAGTCGTTGCCGGCGCCGACAAGCTCGAACGAGATGCCGCGCGCCAGGAAGGCGCCGAACGACTGGCCGGCGGTGCCGGTCAGCTTCACCTGGATCGTGTCCTCGCGCAGCCCCTTGTGCTTGAAGCGCTTGGCGACTTCGCCCGACAGCATGGCGCCCGTCGAACGGTCGACATTGCGGATGTCGACCTCGATCTGGACCGGCTGCTTGGCCTCCAGCGCGGGCTTGGCCAATTCGATCAGCTTGCGGTCGAGCACATCGTCGATGGGATGCTTCTGCCGCTCGGTCCAATGCACCGCCTCATGCGGGGCATCGGGCTTGTAGAACATCTTCGAGAAATCGAGTCCGCGCGCCTTCCAGTGCACGATCAGGTCGCGCTTTTCCAGAAGGTCGGTGTCGCCGATGATCTGGTCGAGATGGGTGAAGCCCATTTCGGCGAGCAGCGCCCTCACCTCTTCCGCGACGTAGAAGAAGAAGTTGATGACGTGCTCGGGCGTGCCCTTGAAGCGCTTGCGCAGCACCGGATCCTGCGTCGCGACGCCGACCGGACAGGTGTTCAGGTGGCACTTGCGCATCATGATGCAGCCGGCCGCGATCAAGGGCGCGGTCGAGAAGCCGAACTCGTCGGCGCCGAGCAGCGCGCCGATGATGACGTCGCGCCCGGTGCGCAGGCCGCCATCGACCTGCAGCGCCACGCGCGAACGCAAGCCGTTCAGCACCAGCGTCTGATGCGTCTCGGCCAGGCCCATTTCCCACGGGGAACCGGCGTGCTTGAGCGAGGTCAGCGGCGAGGCGCCGGTGCCGCCATCATAGCCCGAGATGGTGATATGGTCGGCGCGTGCCTTGGCGACACCCGCCGCAACCGTGCCGACACCGACTTCCGACACCAGCTTGACCGACACGTCGGCCGCCGGATTGACGTTCTTCAAATCGTAGATCAGCTGCGCCAGATCCTCGATCGAATAGATGTCGTGATGCGGCGGCGGCGAGATCAGGCCGACGCCGGGCGTCGAGTGCCGGACCTTGGCGATGGTCGCGTCGACCTTGTGGCCGGGTAACTGGCCGCCCTCGCCAGGCTTGGCACCCTGCGCGACCTTGATCTGCATGACATCGGAATTGACCAAATATTCCGCCGTAACGCCGAACCGGCCGGAAGCGACCTGCTTGATCGCCGAGCGTTCCGGGTTCTTGCCACCACCGGGCAGCGGCAGATAGCGGTCGGCTTCTTCGCCGCCTTCGCCGGTGTTCGACTTGCCGCCGATCTGGTTCATGGCGCGTGCCAGCGTGGTGTGGGCTTCGCGCGAAATCGAACCGAACGACATCGCCCCGGTCGAGAAGCGCTTGACGATATCGGCTGCCGACATGACGTCGTCGAGCGCGACCTTCTTGCGTCCGGTCTCCTCGGCCAGCTTGATCTTGAACAGGCCGCGAATGGCCTGGGCGCGCGCCGTCTCGCTGTCGATCTGCGCGGAATAGTCCTTGAACGTCTCCCACGAACCCTGGCGCACGGCATGCTGCAAGGTGGCGACCGCGTCGGGCGACCACATATGCGCCTCGCCGCGCATGCGGAACAGATATTCGCCACCGACATCCAGGCTGTTGCGCAGCACCGGGTCGCTGCCGAAGCCGTCCGTGTGACGGCTGACCGTCTCGCCGGCGACCTCGTCCAGCCCAACGCCTTCGATCAGCGTCGCTGTGCCGGTGAAATATTGCTGCACGAAGTCGGACTTCAGCCCGATCGCGTCGAAAATCTGCGCGCCGCAATAGGACTGGTAAGTCGAGATGCCCATCTTGGACATCACCTTGAGGATGCCCTTGCCGATCGACTTGATGTAGCGCGACACCACCTCGTAGGCGTCGACCTCCTCCGGCAGCTCGCCGCGCTTGTGCATGTCGAGCAGCGTGTCGAAGGCGAGATAGGGATTGATCGCCTCGGCGCCATAGCCGGCAAGGCAGCAGAAATGATGCACTTCGCGCGGCTCGCCGGATTCCACGACGAGACCGACAGAGGTGCGCAGCCCCTTGCGGATAAGGTGGTGATGCACGGCTGCCGTCGCCAGCAGTGCCGGAATGGCGATCCGGTCGGGGCCAAGCTGGCGGTCGGACAGGATGATGATGTTGTAGCCGCCGGCGACCGCTGCCTCCGCTCGCTCACAGAGCCTGTCGATGGCGCCTTGCATGCCGGCAGCGCCCTCGCTCGATCCGTAGGTGATGTCGATCGTCTTGGTGTCGAAGCGGTCTTCGGTATGGCCGATCGAGCGGATCTTTTCCAGATCGCCATTGGTCAGGATCGGCTGGCGCACTTCGAGCCGCTTGCGGCGCGAATTGCCGACCAGGTCGAAGATGTTCGGCCTGGGACCGATGAAGGACACCAGGCTCATCACCAGCTCCTCGCGGATCGGGTCGATCGGCGGATTGGTGACCTGGGCGAAGTTCTGCTTGAAATAGGTGTAGAGCAGCTTCGACCTGTCCGACATTGCCGAGATCGGCGTGTCGGTGCCCATCGAACCCACGGCTTCCTGGCCGGTGGTCGCCATCGGCGACATCAACAGCTTGGTATCTTCCTGGGTGTAACCGAACGCCTGCTGTCGATCGAGCAGGCTGACATCCTTGCGCAACGCGCGCGGCTCGACCGGCTTCAGATCTTCGAGGATGAGCTGCGTGTTCGCAAGCCAGGTCTTGTACGGATGCTTGGTCGCGATCTCCGACTTGATCTCCTCGTCGGGAACGATGCGGCCCTTGGCAAGGTCGATCAGAAGCATGCGGCCGGGCTGCAGCCGCCACTTCTTGACGATCTTCTCCTCCGGCACCGGCAGCACGCCGGCTTCCGAGGCCATGATGACGCGGTCGTCGTCGGTGACGATATAGCGTGCCGGGCGCAGTCCGTTGCGGTCGAGCGTGGCGCCGATCTGGCGGCCGTCGGTGAAGGCGACCGCCGCCGGGCCGTCCCATGGCTCCATAAGGGCTGCATGGTACTCGTAGAAAGCCTTGCGATCGGCGCCCATGAGCTTGTTGCCGGCCCAGGCTTCCGGGATCAGCATCATCATCGCGTGGCTGAGGCTGTAGCCGCCCTGGAACAGGAATTCGAGCGCATTGTCGAAGCAGGCGGTGTCGGACTGGCCGTCATAGGAGATCGGCCACAGCTTCGAGATGTTGTTGCCGAACAGCTCGGAATCGACGGAAGCCTGTCTGGCCGCCATCCAGTTGTTGTTGCCGCGCACCGTGTTGATCTCGCCATTGTGGGCGACCATGCGGTACGGATGCGCCAGCTTCCACGATGGGAAGGTGTTGGTCGAGAAGCGCTGGTGGACCAGGATCAGCGCGGTCTCGAAGCGCGGGTCCTTGAGGTCCTTGTAATAGGCGCCGACCTGATAGGCCAGGAACATGCCCTTGTAGACGATGGTGCGCGCCGACAGCGACACGCAATAGGCGCCGATGTCCTTGTTGTCGTTCTCGGCGTAGATGCGGCCCGATATCACCTTGCGCAGCAGGTAAAGCCTGGCCTCGTACTCCTCGTCGTCGGGAATATCCGCGGTGCGACCAATGAAGACCTGCCGATGGAACGGCTCGGACGCCACGATGTCGGCCGCCTTCGACAGGGATGAATTGTCGACGGGCACGTCGCGGAAACCGATGAGCGGCAGTCCCTCGGACTGCGCCGATTCGGCGATGATCTCTTCGATATGGGCGCGAAGGGCGGCGTCCTGCGGCATGAACCAGTGCCCGACGCCATATTGGCCAGAAGGCGGCAGTTCGATGCCCTGGGCCGCCATCTCCTCACGGAAGAATTGGTCCGGAAGCTGCACCAGCACGCCGGCGCCGTCGCCGACCAGCGGATCGGCGCCGACGGCGCCGCGATGCGTCAGGTTCTCGAGCACGGCAAGGCCGTCCTTGACGATCTGGTGCGACTTCACGCCCTTCATGTTGACGATGAAGCCGACGCCGCAGGCGTCATGCTCGTTGCGCGGATCGTAGAGGCCCTGAGCGGCAAAACCATTGGTGGTTCGGCCGATGTTGGATCGAGGCGCAGTTTTGACGGCAGCCGCTTTCGTCTGCGCGGCCTGGCCGTTCGTCGCAGCAAGCGTCATGTCCGTCATTGTCCTATCCTCCGTTCCCAGCCCTTCGGGCGCTGGCCATTTCTTCGGTCGCTAATTTGCCTCGGCAAGCGTCTTGCTCACCCTGATCCTTGCGGCACGTCTTGCGAAATCCTTGCCGGATCATGCGGCTTTTCGCATGGTCCGCATCTGGTATCGTACAGGCCAGTGTCTGGCCGTCCACCTGTCGCTCGCGGCAACAGCCGGAGAGGCCCATATGTTACGCCAATCCAGCCTGTTTTGTGCGACAAAATAAGACAGCACTACTGTCCTAAATTTTTATGGCAGAATTCCCCGGCGCACACAAGACCGATTCACAAAAAACTTGGGCCTTACACGACAGAAAATGTCGCGAAGTCGACCGAAAACGTAAGCTTCGGTCGCCAGCCGCCGCGCTGACAAGTTGATCGGGCCGGTGGTTTTTTCGGCGTCTGGCCCTTGCGGTCGGCTTGCGAAACCGGTCAACTTCGCGCTGATTTCCCCAGCACAGGCAGATACATGTTCTTCGCTTCCGACAATTGGGCAGGCGCCCATCCCAATATCGTCGCCGGCCTGTCGGCCGCGGCCGGCGGCTTTTCCACCGCCTATGGTGACGGCGCGCTCGACCGGACGGTCTACGCCAGCTTCAGCGAGATTTTCGAACGCGAAGTCGCGGTGTTCTTCGTCGCAACCGGCACCGCCGCCAACTCGCTGTCGCTGACCACCTACAACAAGCCCGGCGGCATTTCCTTCGCCCACCGCGAATCGCATGTCATCGAAGACGAATGCGGCGCGCCGGAATATTTTTCCGGCGGCTCGCGGCTTCATGCCGTCGACGGCCCCCTCGGCAAGATCGACCCGCACAATCTGGAACGGACCATCGGCCGCTTCGCGCCAGAGATCGTCCATTGGGGCCGGCCGATGGCCGTTTCGATCACCCAGTCGACCGAGGTCGGCACCATTTACGGCCTGCAAGAGATCGAGACGATCGCGGCCATCGCCAAGCAACATTCCGTGCCGTTGCACATGGATGGCGCCCGCTTTGCCAACGCGCTGGCCGCGCTCGACACGACGCCGGCCGAAATGACCTGGAAACGCGGCGTCGACATCCTGTCCTTCGGCGGCACCAAGAACGGCTGCTGGTGCGCGGAGGCGATCGTGCTGTTCGACCTCGACCGCGCCAGGGAATTGGCCTTTCTGCGCAAGCGCGCGGCTCAACTGTTTTCGAAATCGCGCTTCGTGGCGGCGCAATTCGAGGCCTATTTCAAGGACGGGCTGTGGCTCGACACGGCCCGGCACGCCAACGCCATGGCCGCGCGCCTCGCGGCGGCGATCGAGGATTCGGAAACGGCGAAGCTCGCCTGGCTGCCGCAGGCCAACGAGGTGTTCGCGGTAATCAAGAAGACCGAAGCCGACAGGCTGCAGACGGCGGGCGCCGCCTTCTACGACTGGCACAAGCCGCATGGTTTCGACGGCCATATCGGCGAGGACGAGTTGCTCTACCGCTTCGTCACCAGCTTTGCCACGACGACCGAGGAAGTCGATCGCTTTGGCCAGCTCCTGGCCGGATAAGCGGGCAAAATGGCTGCGACACGCCCCGTTTTTGAATTGGCCTCGGACCTTGATAAGCGGACCAAGGTGGAAGGCAGCGGATCAGGGTTCATACGTCGTTCGCGATACCATTGGCTTCGCTGGACAATTCAGTTGCGAGCAGCGCTAGTCACAATGATCCTCGCTTGCAGCCTGCAAGGGGCTTGGTCCCAGAGCTGCTCCGTCACGGCCGCCAACGGATCGTACGGCGTGTTGGACATTCTGAGCGGAGCCGTTGACGACACGACGGCAACCTTCTCGATCAACTGCACCGGGACAGCCAACCAGACCGTGCGCCTTTGCGTCGAACTTTCACCTGGCCAGACCAACGCGGCCGGCAACCGCCGGCTGGCTTCCGGGTCCGAGCGATTGGTCCACGAGCTCTACAGCGACGCGTCGCGAACGACGATCTGGGGGTCCTGGGGTCTGGCCACGACCAGTTACGGGCTCTATCCCATTGGGGCGACCTACGATCTTGCTTTGGGTTCCTCGGGCAGCGCCGGCACTGCGTTGACCGTTTACGGCAGAGTATTCTCCAACCAGGCCGCCGCTGGACCCGGATCGTATGTCTGGACCATGACCACCGCACCGGCTGCCAGCTATGATTACAAGACCGCCTCGGCGTGTCCGACAGGCAGCCGGCAAGCCACGTCCAGCGGCTCCACCTGGACCGCGACAATCAACGCGAACTGCAACGTCTCGGCCACCAACGTGAACTTTGGCTCCGTCGGAGTGCTGGCATCCAATGTCGATTCGACCGGTTCGGTCACCGTTCGCTGTACCGACACGACGCCGTACAATATCGGACTGAGCGCCGGGGCCGGCTCCGGTGCCACGGTTGCCAGCCGCAAGATGACGAGCGGCGCAAAGACCGTGACCTATTCGCTCTACAGCGACAGCGGCAGGGCCAGTGTCTGGGGAACCACGATCGGCATTAACACCGCTAGCGGCACCGGCACCGGGCTCGATCAACCATACACCGTCTACGCCCGCGCGCCCGCGCAGACGACGCCCGCGCCCGGAGCCTACACCGACACAATCGTCGTGACGGTTACGTATTGATGACCCACAGACAGCCGATCCGGGATCAGCGGCAGACAACCGGGATGACCACTTGCTCGTTTGCTTTTGTCATGTAGCCGAATGATGCGCGGCACGAACCCTTGGCGGTCTCGGCAACGACAGTGTTGTTTCGCGCCAGTGCTTTCACATAAGCGCGTCCGTCGTAACCGATGACGAAGTCCTGCGTGCCGTTGACCGTGCCGTGCGACCCGACCTCGAGCGGCTGTCCGTCCGGCCCCGACAAGACGAGGACCGCGGCGCTGACGTCGGTGCGAACTCGGAAATCGACCCGCACGCCAGCCCGGTCGGCTGGCGCGATGATATCCTGCGTGGTCGTGACGTCGGCGTCGACGGGCAGATTGGTCGTGTCGATGGCGATCTTGTTGCGCTGATAGGAGCGCAGGCTCGGCACCAGAAGCCTTCCTTTCGCGTCGGTGACGCCGGCCGGCCGGTTCTCGAAAAGCACGCCGACACCCGGCAAACCCGTCTCGACAACGGCGAAACTGTCGTCAATTCGGTCTGTCAGGAAAATGCCGGAACCCATCGTTGCGATTGCCCCCTCGAACTGGGCTGTCGCCGCTGTGCCCGAGATTGAACGGCCGACGCCGGCCTCGGCATGCCCATGGGAGGAGCGATAGGAGACTGCCGCGGAGCCCTCGGCGGACCCGTCCTGACTGAAGCTCGTCCGCCAGCCAAGGCTGCCCGGGTCCTCGCCGAGCGGTTTGCTAACATCGGCAATCACATCGACACCGTGCTTGTCGGCTGAAATGGCCGTCGAAGCCATTACATTGCCGCCGATCGGGATCGACAGGCCGGCGAAGAGGCCGGCATTCCGTCGCCCGCCAAGGGCGGCGAAGGCGGTCGCGTTGAGATAGCCGAATGGCAGCGCCCGCGAATAGGAAGCGGTGAGTATCCTGGAACCTTCACCGCAGGCCGGCGTCAGATCGATGTAGCTTGCGCTAATGCTGCCGCTGTCGAAGGGCAGCGGCGTTCCGAAGGAAATGCTGTTGACCATCTTCGGCGGCCTGGATCGGGTCGACGCACCCACGGCCATGGGGTCGAAGGACAGCAGCCTAAAGAAGGCGTGGCCGGACGTTCCGCCGTCTTGAAGCCGGTCGCTCACCGAGGCGAGATCGTCATAGGACCCGAACGTCATTTGCGAACTGGCATTTACACTGAGGGTCCCGATTCTGATCTCATAGGAGGCATAGGACTGCAGCCCGCCGCCCGCCGCGCCATGGCTGCCGGCCACCGCGAAGGAAGCGACGCCGAGCGAACCGGTGCGCGTCACCATGCCGAGACCGCCATTGAGCAGGCCGCTGCTGGCCTCCCCGTGGGCTTCGAGCGTCAGCCAGTCGAAGATGCCCTTTCTCAGGCTTGCCGACAGGACTGGCTGGTTGACGGCATAGGCGTCGGACGTCGTCGCGTATCCCAACCTCGGCAGGCCTGCCTCCAGCGAGAAGTCGAAGAGCCCCGGCCTCAGTAGGTTAGGCGAGGCGTAGAATGGCACGCTCGTGCGCGTTTCACGGCCGGCCGCATCGCGCAAGACGATAACCGCCTGCCCACCGCCGGTGGTGACGGGGATGTCGGTGATCTGGAACGGTCCGGTGTCGACGGGGTGCGAATAGGTCTTCGACTCGTTGACATAGACGTCGACCGTCGACGGCACCGCCGCGCTGCCGCTCGCCGATACAAGCGGCTGGGTGATCAGATCGGTGCGAAGGCCGAAGTCGCGGCGCGCCTGAAGCCCGCCGATGCGGATCGGCCTGGTCCAGGCGAACCCGCCGGAAATCGCATCGCCAGCTTGGTACGTGGTTAGCGTTGCCGGGTCGGAATAAGTGTAGGCGGTATCGAGCCTCAATGCATCGGCGCGGCCATTGTCCTCCAGCCGCAGGATCGCCGATTGGCCGAAGGTGCCGACCGGCGAAAAGGCCCGTGCATCGAGGGTGGTGGAAGCGCCGCTGAAGGCGAAGCCACTGGCGTCGGGCTCCTGCCGCGATGCCGCGAACAGATTGTAGTTGAGAACCCCGCCGAACCCCGCTCGAACGTCAGGGGGAGCCTCCCGGCCGGGCGCGGCGTCATAGGATATCATGCCGCGCAGGCCATCATTGATCGTTAGAAAAATGCGTTGCTCCCGCTCTTCGTAGCGGTAGCCCAGCCCCCGCACGGTGTCGAGCATGACGATGGCTTCCCGAGGTCGGGCTTGCTTCCCGAGATCCAGTCCCAAAGCGTGCAGTTCGTCGGGAGCGGCGCCGAGATGCCGGCCGTCGAAAGACTCGAATGCCGCGATCTGGTTGGTGGCGGCGCCGTTGATGAAGACTTCGAGCTGAAGCTGCTGCGCTGCTCCGTCCGCTCGATTGGACTGTATCAGCGTCGCAACCAATATCGACAATGTCAGGAGCCAAGCCGCATTCACGGCGCGGCGACAACCGGCGCCACGGCATTGATCGGGCCATCATTGCCTTGGCCCGAGATCGAGACCGATCCCTTGGTGGCGAATTTGCGCCCGCTGGCCGGTGCCGCCCACCGCATGGTCGACTGACCGAGCGCATAGCCGACCAAACCCCCACCGAATGAAATCTTGTGCCCGCTGACGTCGCGTAGCGAGAGTGCGGAGATGCGCAAGCGGGTACCGCCCCTGTTGTGGGCTGAAACGATCAAACGGCCGTCCTGTCTCGATATCGTCCAGTCCAAGCTGGGTGGCGTTCTTGCCTGCGAACCGAAGAAGACTGGGATCGAGTGGCGAACCAGCAGCCTCACCGTGCCTGTCTTGGCCCGACTGGCGTCTGGAAGCTCGTCGACGAGCAGGCGATAGGCCTCCTCGGTCGCAACCGGTCGCTTGACCACTCGCACGATGCGGGCAACATAGTCGGTACCCGGCAGGAGCGTGACGGCAGGAGGCGAGGCAACCACATCATCCGTGGGCTGAAGGGATTCTTCGCCATTGACCTGCGACCAGCGAAAAACACGAATCTGCACGTTGGTCGGCGTTGTCCCCTCATTGCGCAGCGTAATGGTCGACGCCGCGCTCGGCGCGACGACATCGACCAGAGCGGGCTGCACTTGAAGCGACTCCGCACGGACCTGCACAGCGCCGAACAGCAATGCCCCCGCCAGGGCCGAAGCCAGCCTTGCCCAATTCATTGCCACCCCCATGGCGTCGACCGTCAATGAGGCCGACTTCAGTAGGTTACCGTGACGGTCACGGTGTCTGTATAGACGGCTGGCGCAGGCGTTGATTGCGCCGGCACGCGTCCATAGACGGTAAAGTTTTGCGCGGCGCCGGAACCGGTCGCCGAAACCGCATTTGTCCCGATGGTGTTGCCCCAGACGGTCGTTCTGCCGCTGTCGCTATAGAGAGAATAGGAAATCGTGGCGGCACCATTGGTCATCTTGCGGGCGGCGACGGTCGCGCCCGATCCGGTGCCTGCGTCCAGGCCAACATTGTATGGAGTCGTGTTCGTGCACTGAACCTGGACCGTGGACGTCTGGTCGACATTGGCCGCAATGACGCCGGACGAGCCGAAGTTCAGGGTTGACGCGCTGTTGATGGTGCAGGACGCGGTGATCGTCATCTGCACGGCCATGGAAGCGGTTGTTGTCGTGGCGCGCGCCTCGCCGCCGGTAATTGCCAGGATCGCTAGGCACGCTGCTGTTTTCCGCCACATCCGGCGAGGTCCTTTTTCGATGGTCCCAGGAGAAGACGAGGCGGGATTGGGAGCATGTGCCCGTGATTGAGCCTCGCCAAAATATGTTCGATGTTGCTTAACAAGATATTACTTATTTAGATAAAGCTAAACCAATTCATGCTCGGCCCCTCCCGAGGGCAAAAAGAGGTATCCCGCTGCCGGATTCGAGCAGCGTCAGGGCAAAGCCCCTTTTCATCCACCCAGCAAACGCAAAAAAAAGCGGCGCCTTTCGGCGCCGCTTCCGTCTCGGGAGGAGACTTTAACTTTACGCGTTAGCAAGCCGTCTTGTCAGGCGGCGGTCTTGGCCTCGATCTGCTTGGCCTTGGCCGGAGCCGAGGTGATCGCGATCTTGCGCGGCTTCAGTTCCTCGGGGATGTTGCGCTTGAGGTCGACGAAGAGCAGGCCGTTCTTCAGCGCGGCGCCGACGACTTCAACGTGATCGGCAAGCTGGAAGCGGCGCTCGAAAGCCCTCGAGGCAATACCACGATAGAGCAGTTCGGAACCTTCGCCGGTGCCCTCGTCCTTGCGCTCACCCTTCACGGTCAGCACGTTGCGATGGGCTTCGATCGAGATTTCCTCATCCGAGAAACCGGCGACCGCCATCGAAATCCGGTAGGAATCCTCGCCGGTGCGCTCGATATTATAAGGCGGATAGGTCTGCGCGCCATCAGGCTGCGCAAGCGAATCGAGCATGGTGAAGAGACGATCGAAGCCGACGGTCGAACGATAAAGCGGGGAAAAATCAACGTGACGCATGAGGTGTTCTCCTGTTGAGCAACATGGTTTGCGTATGGTCGGTGCGAAACCCACGAGCGGCGTTTCGGCTAGACCAGCGGCCCCGACATTGGCGACCGCAAACCACATTTGGGGAGCGTTCGAAGGCATTTCAAGATTTGGCCGGACGGCAAAAAAAGCAGCGCGGCCTGCCGTGATGAACGGCAGATGAACCGGCGCTTCGGCGCGCGTTCAGACAGCTGCCGCTAAAGTGGCTCTCAAGATCAAGGATTGGCGGCGCCGAATTTGCAGAGGGGCCGCAACGAGGCCGAACCGGGTGTTAACGTCCCTTCCTCCCGGATCGACAGAAGGCCGGAAACGCGCTCAATGCCGCTTCCGGCCTTCCCTGTGCTGCATCTCCCGTCACCTGGAATTCCTTTGCTTTTGATGTATTGACGTCTATCACCTTGAGAGGCCGGTCCCGACAGGCTGGCACGTGAAGACGCCGAGCACAAAACGCCGCATGACGGACATCCTCCAAGACACCTCCCTTTTCCATGAGACTGAGGGCAATCCGCGGCCGGAGAACGCCGCCGGCGGCTTTTTCACCACGCGCGATCGCAAGAAGATCCGCTACGGCCTGTTCGGAGCGGTCGCGCGCCCGGTGAGAGGCACCGTGGTGCTGCTGCCAGGCCGCAACGAGTGCATCGAGAAATATTTCGAAACCATCCGCGATCTTGCCGCCCGGGGCCTTGGCGTCGCCACGCTCGACTGGCGCGGCCAGGGCGATTCCGACCGGCTGATCCGCGATCGCCAGCGCGGTTATGTCAGGTCCTTCCGCGATTATACGGCCGACCTCGAGCAGTTCTTCGAGGAGATCGTGCTGCCCGACTGCCGTGGACCCTACTACATCCTGGCTCATTCCGCCGGCGCGGTGATCACGCTGCTTGCGGCGCCGTCGATGGTCAACCGCGTGCGGCGCATGGTGCTGATCGCGCCGTTCCTGACGCTGCCCGACCTGCCGGTCTCGATAAGCACCGTTCGCCGCGTCTGTTCGTTTTTCTGCGCTTTGGGCCTTGGCAGGCTCTATGCCGCCTGGGGCCCACGGCCGAGAGACACGCTGCCTTTCGAAGCCAACAAGGTGACGTCGGATCCACAGCGCTATCGTCGCAACACCCGCATCTATGAAGAGTATCCGCAACTGGCCCTCGGCGGCCCGACGATCCGTTGGCTGCAGGCGGCGGCAAAGGCTTCGGAAGCGATCAGCGATCCCGACTTCATGGCCAGGATCCAGGTTCCTCTGCTGATCATCGCCGCCGGCGCCGACCAGGTCGTCTCGACCAGGGCGGTGGAAGCATACGCCAGAAATCTGAGGCTCGGCTCGATACTGATGATCGACGGCGCCAAGCACGAAATCCTGCAGGAGGCCGACCTCTACCGCGAACAATTCCTCGCCGCCTTCGATGCCTTCATTCCTGGCTCCGACGACCCGACGGCCTGACTGGCGCCAAAGCCCTTCACGGATCGGCCGGCATAGCTGACACTCCGTTGTCAGGAAGATGGGGCGTGGGCGCCCGCAGCACTCAAAAGTGCTAAAGATTCTGACAGTCCGCGCCCGTATCGGAATGCTCATCTGCTCGCGTCGAATTGAACGCCGAGGAGATGAGATCATGACCGACAAAACCTGCGCCGCCTGCGATTGCCAGCTGGACGCCAATCCGATCCGCGTCAAGGTCGGCGGCAAGACCGTCGAGGTCTGCTGCGAGGAATGCGCCCAGGCACTCAACGAAGCCGGCGCTTCGGCGGCCGGCGCCAGTGAGGACTGAGCCATGCGCCCCGATCATTCAATAGCGCAGCGCTTGGCCGGCCACGTCGCCGCGCCGACAGTTCGCACCGAAACCTTCCGCCAGTCCTTGCACGCCCAATGCCTGGCGGCAGCCCGATGGGTCGGTCGCCAGATGGAAAAACGCCGAAGCCGCATTGCCTTGCTCGAAATGACCGACGAACAGCTCAAGGACATCGGCCTGTCGCGCGGCGACGCCTATTGCGAATTCAGGCGCCGCTTGTGGGATTGAGGCACCGTCCGGAAGTCTCCTGACAGGATCAGACCGGCCGATTGCGTAGAATGTCTTCGCAAATTCCGGAATCATTTTTCCGGCACGGGACGCAACGGCCATGTCGCAATTCACGGTACAGCCGCTCCTGGACACCGGCACCGTCAGGGTGCGCGACATCGTCTGCAGCGGCGAATGCCGGCACCGGAGCGACGAAGAGTGCAGCACGGCCACACATCTGGTGTTTCCCTATCGCGGCGTCTTCGTGCGCCATGTCGGGCGCAACGACGTCGTCGCTGAGGCCAATCAGCTGCTGTTCTTCAACGCGGCTGAGGCCTATCAGGTCAGCCATCCCGTCGAAGGTGGCGATGCCTGTCTCGACCTTGTGGTCGAGGAAGGCCAATTGCGCGAACTGGCGCCGAAGGGACAGCTGCGCGCCGGCGACCGCCTGGCGTTCCGCCGCCAGCGCCGGCGCATCGACCCGCGCGCGCAGGCTCTGGTGGCGTTGCTGCGCCATAGCCTCAGCCGCAATGTCGCCGAGACCTTGGAAGCCGAGACGCTCGCCTTGACGCTGGTGCGGCGCTCGCTCGGCGAACACACCTCGCATGTCGCGGGCGCCAGCCCTGGACGGCAGAAATTGGTCGACCGCGCCAAGCTCGTCCTGTCCTCGGACCTGTCGCGGCGCTGGACGCTGGCCGAGATTGCCGCCGACGTCGGCGTCTCGCCGGTCTACCTGACGCAAGTCTTCCAGCAGGTCGAGGCGATGCCGCTCTATCGCTATCACCTGCGCCTGCGGCTGGCGCGCGCGCTCGACCTGCTCGGCCGCTACGACAATCTGACCACGCTGGGCATGGATCTTGGCTTCTCCAGCCACAGCCATTTCAGCTCGACGTTCAGACAGGTCTACGGGCGCACCCCAGCGGAATTCCAGCGCTCGATCGGGTCGCGCTGATTGAATCGCGTCAAAGAAGGCGCCGAGATATCAGCCGCGCAGGGCAGCCATGGCGGCCGCGTGAAGCTCCGGCGTTGCCGCCGCCAGCACATCGCCGCCCTTTTCCGCCGGTCCGCCGTCGAAGGTGGTGATGACACCACCCGCCTTCTCGATGATCGGGATCAGCGCCACGATGTCGTAGGGCTGCAATCCGGGATCGGCGACAATGTCGACGCTTCCTGAGGCGATCATGGCGAAGGCGTAGCAATCGGCGCCGTACCGGGCGAGCTGGATCTGCCTCTCGAAGGCGTCATAGCGATTGCGCGCCTCGCCCTTGAACAGCGCCGGCGTGGTGGTGAACAGGGTTGCCTCGGAAAGCTTCGTCGTCTTGCGGGTCGAAAGCTTGCGCGGCCCTCCCGGCCCCTCATAGTGCGAGCCAGATGCGTTGGCATAGAACAACTCGCCGGTGAAGGGTTGCGCCATCATGCCGGCGACCGCGTCCCCGTCGACCGTCAGCCCGACCAGCGTCCCCCATACCGGCAGGCCGGAGATGAAGGCGCGCGTGCCGTCGATCGGATCGATCACCCAGACATGCCTGCTGGAGATATTTTCGCTGCCATGCTCCTCACCGAGAATGCCGTGGTCGGGATACTCGGCCGAGATCAGCGCCCGGATGGCGCGCTCGGTCTCGCGATCGGCTTCGGTGACCGGATCGAAACTGCCCTTTTCCTTGTTGGCGACAGCCCCTTGGGCACGGAAGCGCGGCAAGGTCTCCGCCGCTGCCGCCTGCGCGATGCGGCGCATGAAATCGATGCTGATGTCCAACTGATTCTCCCGCATACGGCATGCCCGAATAGGGCTCTGCCGCCACTTTCCTGCTAAAACAAGCCTGTTTATCGATTTATCCGCTGCCGCGACTGTTGCCGGAATGTCACGCCAGCGTCATCGAAACGCAGTTTCCACATCACTCTGAATTAAAAAAGCCTGAACGTCGCTTGACATTTGTGCAGCGCACAATACCCTCAATCTCGGACAGGTTATCCTGTCCATGCCCTCCTTGGGCGTTTCCTCCCTAGACTTCGACCGTATCGTGAAAACGATGCGGTCTTTTTTTACGCCGCAAATCCTGAGCTGCCCATCCGGGGCGCGGTCTCACTCCGCGGCCAGCGGCAGGTCGATGAAATGATGGTCGGGCATCGCCATCAGATCGGCCGAAAATCGCGTCAAATCATCCGCCAGCGCATCAAAGCCGGCCGCCTTCTCGAATGTCCGCTCGTTCATGTAGAGCCCGCGATTGACCTCGATCTGCAGTGCATGCAGATGACGCGCCGGGCGGCCATAGTGCTCGGTGATGAAGCCGCCTGCATAAGGCTTGTTGTGGGCGACGGTGTAGCCCATGGCGCAGAGCAGGCCGATCGCGGTTTCGGTCAGCGCAGCGGTGGCCGAGATGCCGAAACGGTCGCCGATGATGAAGTCCGGCCTCAGGCCATTGTCGCCGACACGGATGCTCGCCGGCATCGAATGGCAATCGATCAGCACCGCAAAGCCGAAAAGAGCATGGGTTCTCGTCAAAAGCCGCTTCAGCGTCTCGTGATAGGGCTTGTAGACGGCCTCGATGCGGGCGACCGCTTCGGCAAGCGGCAAGCGGCCGGAATAGATGTCGAGCCCCTCGCCGACCAGCTTGGGTACCGTGCCGAGCCCGCCCGCCACCCGCGCCGAGCGGATGTTGCAGAAGGACGGCACCGGCTCGGCGAACATGCGCGGGTCGAGTTCCCAGGGCTCGCGATTGACGTCAAGATAGGCGCGCGGGAAATTTGCCGCCAGCATCGGCGCGCCCAGCGCCACCGCGCCCCCGAACAGCTCATCGACGTAGCAATCCTCCGAGCGGCGGATGGCGTTGCGGTCGAGCCTTGCCATGGCAAGGAAGCGTTCGGGATAGTAGCGGCCGCTGTGTGGTGAGTTGAAGAGGAAGGGGACGCGCTGTTCGGCGCCCGATCGGATTTCGAAGGGTGGAACGACCGAAAAATCCTCGGCTGCCGTCTTCAATTTGAACGAACCCGAAAACACCAGTGCATCATGATATGAAACTGCCACCTTGCTGGCCGCATGTCCAGCATTTCGGCGGCCTCGCCGCTTACCAAATGTGGGTCTTCCTCGTCCTCGTTCACTTGATGTTTACCCTCACCTCCTCATATACAGGATGGTTAACGGGCCTGCCCCACGGCAGTCTCGGGCGGGTGATTCGGACGGGACATCATGGCACGCATTCTTCTGGCGGAAGACGACGACGATATGCGTCGGTTCCTCGTCAAGGCGCTGGAGCGCGCTGGTTATCAGGTCAGCGATTTCGACAATGGCGCCAGCGCCTATGAGCGCCTGCGCGAGGAACCGTTCTCGCTGCTGTTGACGGACATCGTCATGCCGGAGATGGACGGCATCGAACTGGCACGCCGCGCCACCGAGATCGATCCCGACCTCAAGGTCATGTTCATCACCGGTTTCGCCGCCGTTGCGCTGAACCCGGATTCCAAGGCGCCGAAAGACGCCAAGGTGCTGTCGAAGCCCTTCCATCTGCGCGATCTCGTCAACGAGGTCGAGAAGATGCTGCAGGCGGCCTGAGCCGCCTTCGGCCAAGGCATCGCGGCTGCGGCGAGACGACGCCTTCTTTCCTTTTTCCTGCTATTGACGCGCTGGATCAAAAATGGTGTATGCGCGGCTTCGGATGGGCGTGTAGCTCAGCGGGAGAGCACTGCATTGACATTGCAGGGGTCACAGGTTCAATCCCTGTCACGCCCACCATCCTTTCAAAGACTTAGCTAACTCCCTGACGACGTGGCTTATCGATCGTGTTGGCCGACACGCCGAGCGCGCCGGCCGCTTCCCAAATCGATGCCTGCGAGCAAGGCCGGTTGCATGGCCAGCAGCGCGATGTGCGCTGGCCGAGAAAGGCAACCTTCGGCCGGATCCGCACCGTGCCGCCCGTGGTGCGGACCCACACACTGGGAGGTTGTAAATGGGACAAGGATCTCTTTTTCCTTAAGTGGAACCTAATATACAGGCTCTCAGTTTCAGTAGTGCAGCAACCCCCTCCGCTGCGGCCAGGAGAATTCACTCTTGGTCGGCCCGCATCGTCCCAACCCGGCGGTGCGGGCTCATTTTGTTTGAAACCGTACTTCCTCGGTTCAACGGAGCTCCAGATGCGGAGCGGACCGCTGCAACGGCAATTTTTGGCCGATCAAGGAACCTGTTTTCGAGATTGGAGTTTGGAAGCCGCTTGGGTTCCCTCACCAAGCAGAACACTGGAAAGGCCCGTCACTGCTTCCTCAGTGGCGGGCTTTTTTCGGGGCTTGGACGCGTGCCTACGGCGCCTGAACTCGGCAAGCCCCACCCGTATCCGCTGGCCTTCGGCAAAGGCCGAGGGCGAACGATTCCAAATCGAATGAACGGCTAAGTTCATCGTCGTCGGCCACTATGCGCATGAACCATTCCGGCAGGCTTCGACCACTTCAACGCGCGCCGGCGTCCCTTTTGAATTTGCGCTTTCCATTGCAGGCTCCTTGGAAAGCAATGGCAAAGGGAATTGTTGCTGGGTCGAAGCCGGGCGTCGCAAGGCTATGTATAACAGCTGCCCGCTTGCTGAAGGACAGGGCGCCACCGCTAGTGCGCTACCTATTCAGGTCTCCGGTTCGACAACGAACGATGCTGCGATCGGATCGTCGCCAGCAATCTGGCCGCGCCCGTCATCCATGATCGCTGCGACCTTTTGGAAGGTTCTTATTTCGGTCTCGGTTATGCGAGCTGCCCGCACTCTCGCCTGGAGATCAACCAAGCGCGCCTCGAGGGCTTGAGATGTTTCGACTTCAAGGTTCATCATCTTCACTTGTCCGGTTGAGTGGCGACCGACATGCACTGCCCGCCGCCATGGGGTGGCGGCGGGAGTGGTAGTTCGAAGTTCAGTCGTAGACTTTGACAATCTTGCGGGTGCCTGGGTCCACCAGAACCGTGTGGTTGTCGACCATCACGTAGCGGTATTTGACGTTGGGGATCTCATGAAGTTCAACCGTGTCCGGCAGAGCCGTTCCGACGTTCAGTTCCACACCAGGAACCTTCACGGAAGCAAGTGGCTGCTTCTTCACGTATTCGCGCACGACGGTGTCCTGCTCCGGCGTGATGACAACGTCCTGTGCCGCAACTGCGCCGACGCCGGCTAAAAGCAGTAGCGCCGCAGCGCTGCTGGTAAGGTGCATTCTCATGGTTTTCTCCTCTTATAGTCCGGGCGACAGCACGACCGGCTGCGCGCCAGCCGTCCGAACACCTCGTCCGGCCAAACGTTCCGCTGCCGGGCTTCAGTCTGAAACAGGATAGGACCAAAGTCCGGCCGCAAAGCGCAATGGTCTTGCCTCTCGGGACTGGTCGGAACGGCATACGTCCGGCGTAGTTGCCTCTCCAAATCGGAGAAAGCAGATGGATAGGAGTGTTGGCCAAGCGCGGTGGTTGCTCGCACCGGTTTTCGCGACGGCCGTCACCTTTCTGGTGATCGGCATAGCTCTTGGCTGACATGTCGTGGATCGGCACAGCTACGTCCCTTCCTGTGCTGACAGGACCCGCGAGCCGCTTAGGGCAGCTGGCGGGTCCTCTATTATCTGGTGAGCAAAGGACGATGACATTGATCCAGAAATCGAATGAAAGTGGCAACGCGAACGACCCTGCGAATGACAATGATCAGCCTGTGTTGCTGGACGCTGTCTCCTTGACCGACGAGGAAAATATTGCCGATCTTGTCAGACGAACCGAGCGCACTGCTCTTTGGGTGGTTCTAGGAATGGGCGGCTGGTTGATGTTAGTCCCCGCTATCTACGTTGTACTGACCCACGGAATATGAAGGCAACAACTGCGCCCGCCGTAGGGGCATTGCTCAACGAGCGGCGCCATCCGAGACCGACTGTGAAAGCGGATCCAAGCACGTGGGGCCGGCGCCGAAGGTCATGAAGCGGCCGGCAACACAATGGGTCAGCCCGGCATCGTCGACCGCATTAAGCACTTGCGCGGAAAGGAAGATTTGCGGCACGCTTCACTGCAGGAATTTCGGGAGGAAGATCATGCCGATTCGACGGAAGGCGACTGAGGTAGGTATTTTTGACGCTTCAGAGATAGCTCTCCTCGGGCGGGTCTTTGATAGGCTCAAGCTTGATGGCCAGTCGGCCGATGCACGCGACGCAATCGCATCCCGCATTATAGCAAACTACATGGCGGGTGTGGTCGACGAGGACGAACTCGCCTCGCTTTCGAAACAGCCGTTGGGGCGCTAACAATGGCAGTCGCCAAGAAGGATCAAGAGTGCGCCAACTACGCCTGGATGTACTGCGTTACAAGCGCGGGAACATGGCAAAGAACGCGTCCTGCCTGATATCTGCCGACGTCTTGCTAGAAGCCTTTGACGACGTTCTTGTAGGAGTGCGATCGGCTCGATCATCCCAGCGTGGTCATTGAAAACGGCGCATGGCTGGAGAAGTGCCCAGGATCCCACTTCTTGTCGGCGAGCGATACCGTCCGCTCGTAGTAGCCGTTGGCCGGGATGAGACAGCGCTTTGAAGGATCGTTGGACATCCCAAAAACCTGTCCAGACAGCCCCGCCTGACTCCCGGTCGGCGGGGCTTTTCCATGCGTTTCAACTCACCATGCGTTCAACTCGCTAGAACGAGTGGCCGTAACCACGCGGCCTGGCTTTCGGCCCCGGCGAACTTTCCGCTGGATTTGCGGCCAATTTGGCGAAGCGCCGGTCTCTTAGCTGCAGGAACTTCTCCTTTGCCATGGGCTCGTCGCGCTCATCATCATCCGCGGCCATTCGGCCATACGTCGCGGCAATTACATAGTCGGCTTTGTTGGTTCGATAGTCTTCTTTTCGCACAGACATCGTTTCCTCCCGATCCGCGGCCTTTTCCCTCCTTTTGGCCTGACGGAGGAATTAACTGCCGGTGCGCCGCGCGAGTCTACCAATTGGGGATTGTATTAAAACGGTACACGCCACGTCGGGGCGGCCCCACGCAGCGGCTCCGATCGCCGAGATCACAAATCACCCCATGCGGGGATACTTCTGGTCGATCCCGATGGGCTCAGAAACCCGCGACCGCGCACAGGCTCTTCATCCTGGATACGGCCAGTTCCGGATCGGCCAGCAGGCCTGCCTGGTCGGCTAGGCGAAAGATATCGGCATAGTGGCGGATGCCACGCGCCGACTGCATGCCGCCGACCATCGTGAAATGGTCCTGATGGCCGTTCAGCCAGGCCATGAAGACGATGCCGGCCTTGTAATATTCGGTCGGTGCCTCGAAGATCTTTCGCGACAGCGGCACCGTCGGCGCCATCAGCGCGTCATAGCCTGCGCGGTCGCCCTCGGCGAGTTTCGCCAGGGCGGCATTGGCGACCGGTGCGATGGCGTCGAAAATGCCGAGCAGCGCGTGCGAATGACCATGGCCGTCTCCGGCGATCAGTTCGGGATAATTGAAGTCGTCGCCGGTGAACATCACGACCCCATCCGGCAGCCGGTTGCGCAGCGCGACTTCCTTGCCGGCATCGAGCAGCGAGATTTTTATGCCTTCGACCTTGCCGGCATGACGCTCGATGATGGCGACCACAGTATCGAGCGCTGTCTCGAAATCGCTGCTGCCCCAATAGCCTTTCAAGGCCGGGTCGAACATGTCGCCCAGCCAGTGCAGGATCACCTTGCCGGACGTCTGGCTCAAAAGGCGGTCGTAGACGCGCGCATAATCTTCCGGGCCCTCTGCGACAGCCGCCAGTGCCCGGCTCGCCATCATGATCACCTTGCCGCCTTGGCCTTCGATGAAAGCGAACTGCTCTTCATAGGCGGCGATCACATCGTCTGGTGTCCGGGCCGCCGCCGGCGCCAGATGATCGGTGCCGGCGCCCGAAGCGAGGTCGGCGCCTTCGACGGTCCGCGCCTCGGCGATCGAGCGGCGGATCAATTCCTGCGCATTTGCCCAGTCGAAACCCATCCCGCGCTGCGAGGTGTCCATCGCCTCGGCGATACGGAAGCCGAGCCGCCACAGATGATGGCGGAACGCCATCGTCCGCTCCCAGTCGACCGCCGGCCGCGACCATGGATCGGTCATCCCGAGCGGATCGGCAACGACATGCGCCGCCGCATAGGCAATGCGCGAAAACCGCGCGCCGATCATCGGCCGCACCGGCTGGCCGACAAGCGCATAGCGGCTGCTGCGGCCACCCTCACCAGGCAAGGCTATGTCCATCGATCTCTCCCTGTAATCGCGCCTATTAAATGGAACGTTCCAATAAATCAAGAACCTTTAAGATTCGAGATTCACCTCCCTCGGATTGCTGCAACGCAGCACGATAGCTCTGCAATTACAGGGCCTGCGGCGTCGGATTATCGATATTCGGGAATCCAAAAATTCCCGATTGACTCCCGATTGGAGCAGTGATTAGAACGTTCCAATAGATTTGACAGAAACTGGGGAGGAGGCATCAGGATGGCCAGCCGGGCCAAGGCGACGATCTTCGACATCGCCCGCGAGGCGGGCGTGTCCAAATCGACGGTGTCGCTCGTCCTCCAGGGCAGCGGGCTGATCCGCCCCGAGACCGCGGTCAAGGTGCGCAAGGCGATCGAGGACGTCGGCTATGTCTACAACCGCGGCGCCGCCAATCTGCGCAAGGCCCACTCCAACGTCATCGGCATGGTCATCAACGACCTCACCAATCCGTTCTTCGCCGAACTGGCGGTCGGCATGGAGCGTGTCTTCCAGTCCGCCGGCATTGTGCCTTTCATCGCCAATACGGCGGAGAATCCGGTGCGCCAGGAAGAAGTGCTGAAATCGCTGATGGAACAGGGCGTCGCCGGGCTCATCGTGTCGCCGGCGCGCGGCACGACCCCGGGGGCATTCCGGCGGCTGGAAATGGCCGGTGTTCCGATTGCCTTCGCCATGCGCCGGCTGCCCGAGAGCCGCATTCCGGTGATCGCTCCCGACAATCATCGCGGCGCCTATCTCGCCGCCGCTCACCTCATCGGCAAGGGGCATCGCCGGTTGGCCTTCTTCGGCGGCTCGTCCGACCTCGTGGTCTATCATGACCGGCTGGGCGGCTTTCGCGAGGCATGCGAGACGCTCGGGATAGATACGCGTGACATGCTCGTCATCGAAGGTGAGACAAGCCGTCGGGGTGGCATCGCTTGCCTGGAAACCGCGCTTGCAATGGCTGAACCGCCGAGTGCGGCCCTGTGTTTTAACGATGCGGTCGCCTTTGGCGCCATGCTGGCGCTGCGCAAGCGTGGACTTGAGCCGGGACCGGATTTCGCCGTCGTCGGCTTTGACGATGTGACGGAAGCCGAACACTACATGCCTGCGCTGACCAGCGTCGCAGTGGACAGCGCCGGCCTCGGCGAACGCGCCGCCCATGTCATGATCAAGATGATCCAGTCGCGCACCACACGTGCCGAGGATCATATCGGGGCGGTCAATCTCGTGGTCAGGGAAAGCTGCGGTCCGGACCGCCGCGCCAGAAACAGGTGGTCGGGAACGGGAGGCGCCGCATGAGCCTCAAATGGGGACTGATCGGCGCCAGCACGATCGCCAGGCAATTCATGGTCAACGCCATCCGCGTGCAGGCCGATGGCAAGATCGCGGCGGTGATGAGTTCCAGCCCGGAGCGGGCCCAAGCCTATGCCGTGGAAAACAACATTGCGCTTGCGGTCTCGACGCTTGACGAGCTGCTCGCCGAGGATATCGACGCCGTCTACATCTCGACCACCAACGAATTGCACCTGGAACAGGCGCTCGCCGCGATCAAGGCGGGCAAGCACGTGCTGTGCGAAAAGCCGCTGGCACTGACGAGTGCCGATGCGCGCACGATGGTCGCTGCCGCCAGGGCGGCCGGCATCGTACTCGGCACCAACCACCACCTGCGCAACGCCGGCGCGCATCGTGCCATGCGCGAGGCCGTCGCTGCCGGCCGCATCGGCAGGCCGATCGCGGCGCGTGTCTTCCACGCCGTCTACCTGCCCGAAAACCTGCAGGGCTGGCGCATCGCCAGGCCCGAGGCGGGCGGCGGCGTGGTGCTCGACATCACAGTGCACGACGCCGACACGCTGCGCTTCGTGCTCGGCGACGATCCGGTCGAGGTTTCGGCTTTCACACAGTCCGCCGGCATGGCCGGCAGCGGGCTGGAGGATGGCGCCATGTGCATCTGGCGCTTCAAGTCCGGCCTCATCGCGCAGTCGCATGAAGGTTTCACCACCAGCTATGCCGGCACCGGCTTCGAGGTGCATGGCTCGGAAGGTTCGCTGATTGCCAGCAATGTGATGACGCAGAAGCCGGTCGGCACGGTGATGCTGCGCACGGCAGGCGGCGAGGAGGAGTTGAGCTTCGACCACGAGGATCTCTACGTCAGGTCCGTGCGGCGGTTCCATGCCGCGATCCACGGCGACGGCCAGCCTGCCGCCACCGGCGAGGACGGCATCTGGTCCCTCGCCTCGGCCGAGGCGGCATTGCAATCGGCCAGCTCCGGCAAGGCCGTCGAGATCGACCCGAAACTCGGGAGCACGAAGTGAGCAAGGTCGTTTCAGCGGCGCAGGCAGCCGGTCTGATCAAGGATGGCATGACGGTGTCCGTGTCCTCGTCGAGTGGCCTCGGTTGCCCGGACGCCGTGCTCGCCGCCATCGGTGAGCGCTTCGACGGGGAAGGCCACCCGAAAGATATCACCACGCTGCACCCGATCGCCGCGGGCGACATGTACGGCATCAAGGGCATCGACCATCTGGCAAAGCCTGGCCTTTTGAAGCGCACCTTGTGCGGCTCCTATCCATCCGGTCCCTCCTCTTCCGAACCGCCGCGGATCTGGAAGATGATCGGCGACAATTCGGTGGCCGCCTACAACGTGCCGTCCGGCATCCTGTTCGACATGCACCGCGAAGCCGCCGCCAAGCGGCCGGGCGTGCTGACCAAGGTCGGGCTCGACACCTTCGCCGACCCGCGCCATCAGGGCTGTGCCATGAACGCGGCGGCCAGCGAACCGATCGTCTCGGTGCAGCAGTTCGACGGCGAGGAATGGCTGTATTTCCGCTCGATCGTGCCCCACGTCTCGATCATCCGCGCCACCACGGCGGATGAGCGCGGCAACCTCACCTATGAACATGAAGGCGCCTATCTCGGCGGCCTCGAACAGGCACTCGCCGCCCGCAACAATGGCGGCGTCGTTATCGCACAGGTCAAGCGCGTCGTCGAAAACGGCACGCTGAAGCCGCATGACGTGCGCGTGCCGGGCGTGCTGGTCGACCACATCGTCGTCGCGCCCGACCAGTTGCAGACGACGCTGACGCCTTACGACCCGACCATATCAGGCGAGATCTTCCGGCCGCTGTCCACTTTCCGCAACGCCGAGATGAACGTCCAGAAGGTGATCGCCCGCCGTGTCGCCATGGAGTTGCGCGACGGCATGGCCGTCAACATCGGTTTCGGCATCTCCGCCAATGTTCCGCGCATCCTTCTGGAAGAAGGCCAGCATGGCAAGGTCACCTGGGTGATCGAGCAGGGCGCGGTCGGCGGCGTGCCGCTGCTCGACTTCAAGTTCGGCTGCTCGTCGAACGCCGACGCCTTCATGCCCTCGCCGCACCAGTTCATCTATTTCCAGGCCGGCGGCTTCGATGCTTCGCTGCTCTCCTTCCTGCAGATCGACCGCCATGGCTCGGTCAACGTCTCGAAACTGTCGGCGCGGCCGCATGTCACCGCCGGCGCCGGCGGTTTCGTCGACATCACCGCACGTGCAAAGAAGATTGTTTTCTCGGGTTTCTTCAATGCCGGGGCAAAACTGTCATTGGCCGATGGCGGCATCCGCATCGACCAGGAGGGCAAGGTCAAGAAAGTCGTCGGCGAAGTCGAGCACATCTCCTTCTCCGGCAAGCGCGCGGTCGCGCAAGGACAGGACATCACCTATGTCACCGAGCGCTGCGTGATGAAGCTGACGCCTGACGGGTTGATGGTGACGGAACTGGCGCCGGGCATCGATCTCGAGCGCGACGTGCTGGGGCAGTCGGAGATCGCGCTCGGTGTCGCCAACGACCTCAAGGTGACGCCGGCGGCACTCTATCACAACCAGCCGATCGGCCTGTCGCTCAATGGCGGCGCCTCGCTCGGAGGCGCGCATGGCTGAACGCCTCGTCACCTTCGAGCAGGACGGCGCCGTCGGCATCGTCACCTTGCGCCGCCCGGAGAAATTGAACGCGCTGGATATTCCGATGCTTCGCGCGCTCGAAACAGTGCTCGATGAAGCGGAGGCGGCCGACGACGTTCGCGTCGCGCTCATCCGCGGCGAAGGCAAGGGCTTCTGTGCCGGTGGCGATGTCGAGGCCTGGGCCGCCATGAGTGCCGCCGATTTCCAGGTGCAATGGGTGCGCTACGGCCACCGCGTCTTCGACCGGCTGGCGCGGCTGCGGCAACCGACCGTCGCCGTGCTGTCGGGCCACGCGCTGGGCGGCGGGCTGGAACTGGCGGCGGCCTGCGATTTCCGGGTCGCGGAAACACAGGTGAAATTGGGCTTCCCCGAAACCTCCATCGGCGTCGTTCCCGGCTGGTCCGGCACGCAGCGCGCCGTGCGCCGTTTCGGCGCGCAGACGGTGCGTCGCATGGCGCTGGGCGGCGAGGTTCTCCTTGCTCCTGAAGCGCTGGCCCTGGGCGTGGTCGACCGGGTGGTCGAAACCGGCAAGGCACTCGCCGAGGCCAAGGCCTGGGCCGAGAAGATCGCCGAGCGCGGTCCGCTGGCGACGGAAGCGGCCAAGCTGATGATCGCGGTTGCCGAAGGTGAGGAAAGTGCCGCCGCGACCGAAGCGCTGGCCAGCGGCTTCATTGCGCTGACCGGCGACCTCAAAGCCGGCGTCGGCGCCTTCAAGGCCAGGCAGAAGCCGGCATTTTCGAGATCCTGAGGATTCACGACCAAGATGAACGCGCCTCTCAACATCGCCATGCCCGCCGAGGCCTCGGCAGCGCCGAAGACCTATCGGCTGCTGATCGATGGCAAACATGTCGATGCCCGCGACGGCAGGACGCTGGAACGCAACAGCCCCGGCCATGGCTTCACGGTTTCGCGTTACGCGCAGGCCGGCGAGGCCGAGGTGGAAGCGGCGATGCAAGCCGCGCACAGGGCGTTCGAGACCGGTCCCTGGCCGCGCATGAAGGCGGCCGAACGCGCCGCGCTCCTGCACAAGGCGGCCGACCTGATCGAAGCTCGGCTTGAAGACATTGCCCGTCTCGATGCGCTGGAATCCGGCAAGCCGATCGCCCAGGCCCGCGGCGAGATCGGCGGCGCCGTCGACATCTGGCGCTATGCCGCTTCGCTCGCCCGCACGCTGCATGGCGAGAGCTACGCCAATCTCGGCGACGCCATGCTGGGCGTCGTGCTGCGCGAACCGATCGGCGTCGTCTCGATCATCACGCCGTGGAATTTCCCGTTCCTGATCGTCAGCCAGAAACTGCCCTTCGCACTCGCCGCCGGCTGCACGGCGGTGGTCAAGCCGAGCGAAATGACCTCGGCCTCGACCTTCGTGCTCGGCGACATCCTGATCGAGGCCGGCCTGCCTGCCGGCGTCGTCAACATCCTGGCCGGCCTGGGCAGCGATGTCGGCGCACCGATGGTCAGCCACCCCTTGGTCGAGATGGTGTCCTTCACCGGCTCCACCCGCGTCGGCAAGATGACCATGGCTTCCGCCGCGCAGTCGCTGAAGAAGGTCTCGATGGAGCTCGGCGGCAAGAACGGCCAGATCGTCTTCCCCGATGCCGACCTCGAAGCGGCGGCCGACGCGGCGGTGTTCGGCGGCTTCTTCAATGCCGGCGAATGCTGCAATGCCGGCAGCCGGCTGATCGTACACGAGGCGATCGCCGACGATTTTCTTGCCGCCGTGAAGGCACTTACGGCCAAGGTGACAGTCGGCGATCCGCTCGACGACCGAACCAAGGTCGGTGCGATGATCTCGTCGGACCACCTGGCCAAGGTGACCGATTACGTTACGGCAGCGGCAAGCGACGGCAGCAGCATCTACAGCGGCGGCAAGCAATTGGCCTCCAATGCCGGCCAATATCTCGACCCGACCATCATCCGCGGCGTCACCGATGACATGGCCATCGCGCGTGAGGAAGTGTTCGGCCCGGTGCTCTCCGTGCTGACTTTTGAATCGATTGAAAAGGCGTTGCGCATCGCCAACAACACGCCCTATGGTTTGTCGGCGGGCGTGTGGAGCGCCAGCATCGACACTTGCATGTCGGTAGCGCGTGAGGTGCGTTCGGGGACGGTTTGGGTGAACACATTCATGGAAGGTTATCCCGAGCTGCCTTTCGGGGGCTACAAGCAGTCCGGTCTCGGGCGCGAACTCGGCAAGCGCGCCGTCGAGGATTATACCGAGGAAAAGACAATCCAGTTTCATCGCGGCCAGCGCACCGGATGGTGGGTCGGCTGAGTTGGGAAGAACCCGGTGGGCTTCCACCGGTCGTGTAATGCAACAAGGGAGGAAGTACATGTTGCGCAAACTGCTTATCGGAACGGCTCTCGCATCGGGGCTCGCTTTCGCAGCCCATGCCGAGGACGTCAAGGAAGTGCAGATGCTCCATTGGTGGACGTCGGGCGGCGAAGCGGCTGCCCTCAACGTCCTCAAGGGCGATCTGGCCAAGGAAGGTTATGCCTGGAAGGACGTGCCGGTCGCCGGTGGCGGTGGCGACGCTGCCATGACCGCGCTGAAGGCGATGGTCGCGGCGGGCAATTATCCGACCGCCTCGCAGATGCTCGGCTACACCGTGCTCGACTATGCCGCCGCCGGCGTCATGGGCGACCTGACCGAGACGGCGAAGAAGGAAGGCTGGGACAAGTCGGTTCCGGCGGCCCTGCAGAAGTTCTCTGTCTATGACGGCAAGTGGGTCGCGGCTCCGGTCAACGTCCACTCGGTCAACTGGCTGTGGATCAACAAGGCCGTCATGGACAAGATCGGCGGCGCCGAGCCGAAGACTTTCGACGACTTCGTTGCGCTGCTCGACAAAGCCAAGGCGGCAGGCGTGATCCCGCTCGCTCTCGGCGGCCAGAACTGGCAGGAGGCCACCATGTTCGACTCGGTCGTGCTGTCGACCGGCGGACCTGAGTTCTACAAGAAGGCTTTCAACGACCTCGACGACGCGTCGCTCAAGTCCGACACGATGAAGAAGTCGTTCGACAACCTCGCCAAGCTCGTCACCTATGTCGACCCGAATTTCTCGGGCCGCGACTGGAACCTTGCCACCGCCATGGTCATCAAGGGCGATGCCCTGGTGCAGGTCATGGGCGACTGGGCCAAAGGCGAGTTCCACGCCGCCAAGAAGACCCCGGGCACGGACTTCCTGTGCTATCGCTTCCCGGGCACCGACGGCTCGGTGATCTACAACTCCGACATGTTCGGCATGTTCAACGTTCCGGACGACCGCAAGGCCGCCCAGGTCGCACTGGCCACCGCCACCCTGTCGAAGAGCTTCCAGTCGGCCTTCAACGTCGTCAAGGGTTCCGTTCCGGCCCGTACCGACGTTCCGGACACCGACTTCGACGCTTGCGGCAAGAAGGGCATCGCCGACCTGAAGGCCGCCAATGAAGGTGGCACGCTGTTCGGTTCGCTGGCCCAGGGCTACGGCGCGCCTCCGGCAGTCGCCAATGCCTACAAGGACGTCGTCTCCAAGTTCGTCCATGGTCAGATCAAGACCTCCGACGAAGCCGTGACCGAGCTGGTCAAGGCGATCGACGACGCCAAGTAGGCGCTACGCCAGAAAACACCTTCCCCGCTTCGGCGGGGAAGGTTTTATCTCAACGATTGGCCGGCTCAACAGCATGCCGACCGAAGACCCGTATGCACGGGCCGCCTTGCCGCCTGACGGCAGAGCACGGACGACCCAAAACGGGAGGAGCTCATGAGCACGGTAGCGACAAGCCAAATCAAGCTGACGCCGGAGCACACCAGGCCACGCGCCTCGGTGCGCTCGCGCCTGCAGGACGCCTTGCCGAAGATCGTGCTGGCGCCGAGCTTCGCCATCACCATCGTCTTCGTCTACGGCTTCATCCTGTGGACGATCTATCTGTCCTTCACCAACTCCAAGACCTTCCCGTCCTATGTCATCACCGGCTCGCGCGCCTATCAGCGGCTGTGGGGCTGGACCTTCGACACCGACCCGCCGTCGAGCTGGTACACGTCGATCACCAACATGGGTATTTTCGGCTTTCTCTATATCCTGATCTGCCTGGCGCTCGGTCTGTTCCTGGCCATCCTGCTCGACCAGAAGATCCGCGGCGAAGGCGTGCTGCGCCCCATCTACCTCTATCCCATGGCGCTCTCCTTCATCGTCACCGGTGTCGCCTGGAAATGGTTCCTCGATCCGGGTCTTGGCCTCGAGCAGACGTTGCACCAGTGGGGCTGGACGAGCTTCCATTTCGACTGGATCAAGAACAAGGATTTCGTCATCTACACCGTGGTCATTGCCGGCGTCTGGCAGGCTTCCGGCTTCATCATGGCGATGTTCCTGGCCGGCCTGCGCGGCATCGATGGCGAAATCATGAAGGCGGCGCAGATCGACGGCGCCACCACCTTCCAGCTCTATCGCCGCATCGTCATTCCGCTGCTGCGGCCGATCTTCCTGTCGGCCTTCATCGTGCTCGCCCACCTTGCCATCAAGTCCTATGACCTTGTCGTGGCGCTGACCTCCGGTGGACCCGGCGGCTCGGCCTGGCTGCCATCCAACTTCATGTACGAGTACACTTTCAAGCGTAACGAGATGGCTGTCGGCTCGGCAAGTGCGGTGATCATGCTGATGACCATCGTCGCCATCATCGTGCCCTATCTCTATTCCGAACTGCGGGAGAAGCCGCGATGAGCGCTGTCACCACTCCCGCCCGCCAAGCCTCCGGCGGCGTCAATGTCAAACTCGTCAACCGCATCGTCATCTATGGGCTGCTGGCGCTGTTCGCGCTGTTCTACCTGATGCCGCTGTTCGTCATGCTGGTCACCTCGTTCAAGACCATGGACGAGATCCAGAACGGCAACATGCTGGCGCTGCCCAAGGCGCCGACCTTCGATCCATGGCTGAAGGCCTGGGGCGAGACCTGCGTCGGCCTCACCTGCGCCGGCATCAAGGGCTATTTCTGGAACTCCATCAAGATGGTGGTTCCGGCCGTCATCATCTCAACGATGCTCGGAGCGCTGAACGGCTACGTGCTGACCAAATGGCGGTTTCGCGGCGCCACGCTGGTGTTCGGGCTGATGCTGTTCGCCTGCTTCATCCCGTTCCAGTCGGTGCTGTTGCCGATGGCCACCATCCTCGGCAGCCTCGGCCGCTTCGGCGTGTCGCTGCAGAATTCGATCGGAACCAGCTTCGGCCTCGGCAATCCGACCGTAAACCTGGTCTTCGTCCACGTCGTCTACGGCCTCGGCTTCACCACCTTGTTCTTCCGCAACTATTACGAGGCGTTCCCGACGGAATTGGTGAAAGCCGCCCAGGTCGATGGTGCGTCCTTCTTCCAGATCTTCCGCCGCATCATGCTGCCGAACTCGATGCCGATCTTCGTCGTCACCGTGATCTACCAGTTCACCAACATCTGGAACGACTTCCTGTTCGCCTCCGCCTATGCCGGCACCGGCGACTCGATGCCGATGACGGTGGCGCTCAACAACGTCGTCAACACCTCGACCGGCGTCGTCGAATACAACGTCAACATGGCGGCGGCGATGATCGCCGCACTCCCAACCCTTCTCGTCTATGTGCTCGCCGGCCGCTATTTCGTGCGCGGTCTTATGGCCGGCGCCGTCAAAGGATAACCCGATGGCTTTTCTGGAAATTGATAGTCTGAGGAAGCGCTTCGGCCAGGTCGAGATACTCAAGGGGATCGACCTCGAGCTGGAAAAGGGTGGCTTCCTGGTGCTGGTCGGCCCGTCCGGCTGCGGCAAGTCCACGCTTCTCAACACCATTGCCGGGCTGGAGACGATCACCTCGGGCGAGATCCGTGTCGACGGCCGCACCATCAACGACCTGCACCCTTCGAAGCGCGACATCGCCATGGTGTTCCAGAGCTACGCGCTATATCCGAACATGACGGTGGCCGGCAACATCGCCTTTGGCATGGAGATGCGCGGCGTACCGGCGGCGGAGCGACAGAAGGCGATCGACAAGGTGGCCAAAGTCTTGCAGATCGGCCATCTGCTGCAGCGCAAGCCGAGCCAGCTTTCAGGCGGCCAGCGCCAGCGCGTCGCCATGGGGCGGGCGCTGGTGCGCGACCCCAAGCTGTTCCTGTTCGACGAGCCTTTGTCCAACCTCGACGCCAAGCTGCGCGTCGACATGCGCATCGAGATCAAGCGCCTGCATGCCACCACCGGCACCACAATCGTCTACGTCACCCACGATCAGATCGAGGCGATGACGCTGGCGACCAAGATCGCCGTCATGCGCGACGGCGAGGTGCAGCAGTTCGGCACGCCGGCCGAGATCTACAACAACCCCAGCAATTTGTTCGTTGCCGACTTCATGGGCTCGCCGGCGATGAACCTGATCCCGGCGACCATCGCCACCTCAGGCAATGCACTGTCCGTCGTGCTGCAGCGCGAGGCGCGCGAGCCCATCACCTTGCCGATGGCCAATGCCCCGGCGGGCCTGTCGGCTTTCCAGGGCAAGCCGATCATCTTCGGCGTCCGCCCGGAGGCACTGACCGATCCGGAAGGTGCGGAACGAAACGCCTCGAACATCGCCACCGCTGACCTGCACATCGAAGTGGTCGAGCCGGCTGGTTCCGACACTTTCGCCGTCACCAATCTCGGCGGCAAGGGCGTGGTGGCGCGGCTGCGTGCCGACGCCAACATCCAGCCGGGCACCAGCACGCCACTCGCCTTCAATCTGACCAAGGCGGTATTCTTCGATCCGGCGACCGAAAACCGCATCCTCTGAGCGAAATGACAAATCCCGATATCGTCATCATCGGCTCCGGCATTGGCGGCTCGACAATTGCTTCCGGCCTGGCCGGCAGCGGCGCCTCGATCCTGATGCTGGAGCGCGGCGACCCCTTGCCGGCAACGCCGCATGCGCGCGATACGCGTTCCATCTTCGTCGACGGCCACTACCGGCCGAAGGAGATGTGGCGCGAGGCCGGTGGAGCGGCCTTCAACCCCGGTAATTACTATTATGTCGGCGGCAATTCGAAATTCTACGGCGCGGTGCTGATCCGCTATCGCAGGCAAGATTTTTCGGCCATGGAACATTTCGGCGGCGTCTCGCCGGCTTGGCCTTTTTCCTATGACGAATTCGAGCCCTGGTACTCCAAGGCCGAGCAGCTGTTTCGCGTCCGCGGCGCACTGGGCGAGGATCCGACCGAGCCGTTCCACTCGGTCCCCTATGCCTATAAGCCGGTGCCCGACGAGGCGCCGATCGCGCGCGCCCGCGCCGAGCTCAAGGGACTGGGCCTGCATCCCGCCTCGCTGCCGCTCAGCGTCGATATCGACACTTGGTTGAAGGAAGGCAAGACCGGCTGGGACGCGTTCCCCAACACCGGCCAGGGCAAGGTCGACGCGCAGACCGGACCGCTGACGGCGGCACTGACGGACACCAATATCCGGCTCGAAACTGGCTGCTATGTCGAATACCTGGAGACCTCGGCCGACGGCAAAACGATTGCTGCCATCCACTATCGGCAGAATGGCGAGCTGAAAAAGGTCGCGCCGAAGCTGGTGATCCTGTCCGCCGGCGCGGTCAATTCCGCCGTCATCCTGCTGCGCTCGCCGTCTTCCGATGGCAAAGGCCTCGCCAACAGCTCCGACCAGGTCGGCCGCAATTTCATGAACCACAATTCGAGCGCCATGCTGGCGATCGATCCGCGCCGCCGCAACGATGCCGTCTACCAGAAGACGCTGATGCTGAACGATTACTACCTGTCCGACGGCAAGGGCGGCAAACCTCTGGGCAATGTCCAGCTGCTCGGCAAGATCGACGGCAATATGCTGAAGGCCAACGTGAAGTCGATGCCGAAATTCGCGCTCGACTTCATGGCCGGCCACGCCGTCGACTGGTACCTGATGTGCGAGGACCTGCCCGATCCGGAAAGCCGCATCATGGTCGACGGCAAGGACATCGTCATGCAGTGGCGGCGCTCCAACATGCAGTCGCTCGACGGACTGACCAAGGTGATGCGCGAAAACTTCCGCGCCTGCGGTTACCCGATCGTGCTGTCGCGCCCCTTCGACAAGCGCACCCCCTCGCACCAGTGCGGCACGGTCAAGATGGGCGACGATCCGGCGACCGCGCCGCTCGATCCGTTCTGCCGGTCCTTCGACCACCAGAACCTGTTCGTCGTCGACGGCAGCTTTTTGCCCAATTCGGCCGCTGTGAACCCCGCGCTGTCGATCGCAGCTCAGGCGCTGCGTGTGGCTGATCACATCCGCAAGAGCGAGCTATGATAGGTTTGCGCCGCCCCTCATCCGTCTGCCGGCACCTTCTCCCCGTAAACGGGGAGAAGAGAGCTGGCCGCAACCTCGGCGCTCTTTTTGCAGCGCCGGTAGTTGGCGAAACCGGCGACGACGGCGTCCTTCTCCCCGTCACTTTACGGGGAGAAGTGCCCGGCAGGGCGATGAGGGGCGGCGCTGACTTTCGTAAGGCCAGCCTCCAATGACCCGCCCGGCCGCGATCATCACCGGCGGCGTGCGCGGCATCGGCCTTGCCTGTGCCCAGGCGCTTGCCGATACCGGCTTTGACCTTCTGATCGCCGACCTTGCCGAACAAGCCCCCGACGGACTCGCGACCGACATCATCGAGCGCGGCGCGAAATTCGCCTACGCCCAATGCGACATCGCAGACCTCGACAGCCACACAGCACTTGTCGATGCCGTCATGCAAGCCTTCGGCCGCATCGACTGCCTCGTCAACAATGCCGGCGTCGGCGCCGTCATGCGCGGCGATTTGCTGGAGCTAAAACCGGAGAATTTCGACCGCACGCTCGGCATCAACCTGCGCGGCACCGTGTTCCTCAGCCAGGCCGTCGCCAAGGCGATGCTGGCCGCACCAGGCGACGGCCCAAAATCGATCATCACCATCACCTCGGTCAGCGCCGAAATGGCGTCGCCCGAACGCCCGGACTACTGCATCTCCAAGGCCGGGCTTTCGATGTGGGTGAAGAACCTTGCGCTCAGGCTCGCTCCGGAGAACATCGGCGTGTTCGAGGTGAGGCCGGGCATCATTCGCACCGACATGACGGCAGGCGTGACCGCCAAATACGACGCCCTGATCGACGGTGGACTGGTGCCGGCAAAGCGCTGGGGCGAAGCATCAGACATCGGCGCCGTGGTGGCGACGCTTGCCGCCGGCAAGCTCGGCTTTTCGACCGGCTCGATCATCAATGTCGACGGCGCCCTCTCCGTGCCGCGGCTGTAAGTGGACAGTATCATGACCGACTACATCATCGTGGGCGCCGGCCCGGCCGGCTGCGTTCTGGCCAACCGGCTGAGCGAGGACCCGGCCAATTCCGTGCTGCTGCTGGAGGCCGGTGGCAAGGACTGGCATCCCTATATCCATATGCCGGCGGGCTTCGCCAAGATGACCAAGGGCATCGCGTCCTGGGGCTGGTCGACCGTGCCGCAAAAACACATGAAGGACCGCGTCTTCTGGTACACGCAGGCCAAGGTGATCGGCGGCGGTTCCTCCATCAACGCCCAGATCTACACGCGTGGCAATGCCCGCGACTATGACGCCTGGGAGAAGGAAGAGGGTCTTGCCGGCTGGGGCTATCGCGACGTGCTGCCCTACTTCAAGCGGGCCGAGAACAACCAGCGCTTTGCCAACGACTTCCACGGCGACCAGGGCCCGCTCGGCGTGTCGAACCCGATTTCGCCGCTGCCGATCTGCGAGGCCTATTTCCGCGCTGGCCAGGAGATGGGCATTCCCTTCAACCCGGACTTCAACGGCGCTGCCCAGGAAGGCGTCGGCTATTATCAGCTCACCCAGAAGGATGCCAGGCGTTCCTCCGCTTCGGTGGCCTATCTCAAACCAATCCGAGCCCGCAAGAACCTGACCGTCAGGACTGATGTGCTGGTGATCCGCATCGTCGTCGAGAACAGTCGCGCCATCGGCGTCGAGATCGTCGACAGGCCAGGCGGCGAGAAGAAAATCTTGCGCGCCGAGCGCGAGGTGATCGTCTCGTCCGGCGCCATCGGGTCGCCGAAGCTGCTGATGCAATCGGGCATCGGCCCAGCGGACCATCTCAAGTCGGTCGGCATCACGCCGGTGCACGACCTGCCCGGCGTCGGCTCCAACATGCAGGACCATCTCGATTTGTTCGTCATCGCCGAATGCACCGGCGACCACACCTATGACAATTACGCCAAGCTGCACCGCACCGCCTGGGCCGGCCTGCAATATCTGCTTTTGAAAAAGGGGCCGGTCGCCTCCAGCCTGTTCGAGACCGGCGGTTTCTGGTACGCAGACCCGACCGCCGGCTCGCCCGACATCCAGTTCCATCTCGGCCTGGGCTCAGGCATCGAGGCCGGCGTCGAGAAGCTGAACAATCCCGGCGTCACCTTGAACTCGGCCTTCCTGCGGCCACGCTCGCGCGGCACGGTTCGCCTGAAGAGCGCCGACCCGGCCGACCATCCGTTGATCGATCCGAACTACTGGTCCGATCCCTACGACTGCGCAATGTCGATCAAGGGCTTGAGGCTCGCGCGCGAGATCATGCGGCAGAAGGCGCTTGCTCCCTACGTGCTGCGCGAAGTGCTGCCCGGCCCTTCGCTCGCCAGCGACGACGAGCTGTTCGACTATGCCTGCCGCGCCTCCAAGACCGATCACCATCCTGTCGGCACCTGCCGCATGGGCCATGACGACATGGCCGTGGTGGCGCCGGACCTGCGGCTGCGCGGCATCGAAGCCTTGCGTGTCTGTGACGCTTCGGTGATGCCCCGCGTGCCCTCGTCCAACACCAACGCACCGACCATCATGGTCGGCGAGAAGGGTGCCGACCTGATACTCGGCCGCGAGCCCTTGCCGCCGGCTGTGTTTTCCGGCAACCGGGCTGCTTAGGAGCAAAAGATGATCAGGCACTGTGTCTTCGTCAAATTCCGCAATGACGTCGGTGTCGGTGAACACAAGGCGATCCATGCCGACCTCGAGGCGTTGCGCCAGGTGATCGACGGCATGGACACCGTCCATTTCAGTGCCAATGTCAGCCCGGAGCCGTTTGCGCGCGGCTTCAGCCATGGCTTCACCATCGATTTCCGCGATGCCGCCGCGCGCGACGCCTATCTGGTGCATGAAGCGCATCAGCGGGCCGGGGCCCGGCTGGTCGCCGCACTCGAAGGCGGCACCGACGGGTTGATGGTCTTCGACCTCGAGCTTACGAAAAAGTGACCGCTTAGCCTTTCGAAGGCCGGCTGAATGCTGTTCTCTTTTGCCAATCGGGCGACATATCGTTCCTTTGGGGGATACAAAGGAGGACGCCTTGAACCTCACTGCCGAGCAGAAGAAAACCGTCCTGGCCTCGTTCCTGGGGTGGACGCTGGACGCTTTTGATTTCTTCCTGCTGACATTCCTGCTCACCGATATTGCGAGTGAATTCCAGACAGACGTCCCGGCGGTCTCAAAGGCACTGTTCCTGACCTTGGCGATGCGCTTCATCGGCGCGTTCTTCTTTGGCATGCTCGCCGACAAATACGGGCGCAAACCCATCCTCATGCTCAACATCGTCAGCTACTCGGTGATCGGCGCACTCGCCGCCTTCTCGCCCAGTCTCGGCATCTTCCTGGCGCTGCGTGCGCTGTTCGGCATCGCCATGGGCGGCGAATGGGGGCTCGGCAGTTCGCTCGCCATGGAATCCGTCCCGCCGAGCGCACGCGGCTTCATCTCGGGCATCCTGCAATGCGGCTATCCAGCCGGCTACCTGCTGGCGGCCGTGGTCTATGGCCTGCTCTATCAGCAGACGATCGCCGGTTACACGATCGGCTGGCGTGCCATGTTCCTGCTCTCCTTCATCCCGGCGCTGATCGTGCTCTTCATCCGCTCGCATGTGCCGGAATCGCCGGCCTTCGTCGAGGCGCAGAAGACCGCCAGGCCCGGCATGCTGGAAACGCTGCGCAAGCACTGGGGTATTGCGCTCTATGCCGTCGTGCTGATGATGTTCTTCAATTTCTTCAGCCATGGCACGCAGGATCTCTATCCGACCTTCCTGAAGAAGCAGCATGGCTTCGATCCGCATACGGTGAGTTGGATCACCATCGTCGCCAACATCGGCGCCATCGTCGGCGGCCTGGCGTTCGGCGCGTTGTCCGAGAAGATCGGCCGCGTCAACGCCATCACGCTCGCCTGCCTGATAGCGCTGCCGTCGATTCCGCTATGGGCCTACAGCTCGACACCGTTCATGCTCGCCGTCGGCGCCTTCGTCATGCAGGTCGCCGTCCAGGGCGCCTGGGGTGTCATCCCGGTGCATTTGAACGAGCTGTCGCCCGGCGCGGTGCGCGCGACCTTGCCCGGTTTCATCTACCAGGCCGGCAATCTGGCGGCGTCCTATGGCGGCCCGTATCAGGCCGGCATCGCCGAAGCGCCCGGAGGCAGCTATGGCTACGCACTGGCGCTGTTTGCCGGCGTGGTCGCCATCTGCATCATCGTCGTCATCCGCTTCAGTCCCGAACGGCGCGGCCAGGTCATGACGGTGCTGGACCACGAGGTCAGCCGAGTCTGAGCGCCACCACACCGGCGACAATGCTGAGCGCGGCCGCGCCGCGCCAGCCCGTCATCTTCTCGCCGAGCGCGAAGACCGAGATCATCATGGCAAACAGGATCGAGGTCTCGCGCAGCGAGGCCACCGAGGCGATCGGCGCCTTGGTCATCGCCCACATCACGATCCAGTAGGCAGCGCCGCTGAGCACGCCTGTGAACAGTCCGGTCTTCCAGTCGCGCGCCAGAACAGGAAGCGCCTTGGGACCCCGGAAGATCAGGCACAGCACCAGGGCGCCAAAAGCATCGCAAATGAACAGCCAGGCGGCATAGCTCTGCGCGGTGGCCGCCAGCCGCGCGCCGCTGCCGTCCGACAGCGTGTAGCTGGCGATGAAGATCGATGTGCCGAGCGCAAAACCGACCGCGCGCAGGTTCAGCTTCTCCAGATGCGCGCCGCCGCGAAACGACATCACCAGCGTGCCGGCCGACAACAGGAAGATGCCCAGAATGGCAAGCGGCGCCGGCACTTCGGCAACGACGAACATGCCGCCGAGGGCTGCCAGCAAAGGTGCCGTGCCGCGCGCCAGCGGATAGGTCTGGGCGAAATCGCCGGCCTGGTAGGCGCCGATCAGGAAGGTGCGGTAGCCCATGTGAAAGAAGACCGAGGCGACGATGTAGGGCCATACTTCTGCCTTCGGCACCTCGACGAAGGGCAATACCACCAGGCCCGCGACACCCATGCCCAGCGTCATCAGCGTGATCGACAGGAAACGGTCGAGATGGACCTTGACCAGCGCGTTCCAGATCGCGTGCATGGCGGCGGCGGCAAGCACCGCGAAGAAGACGAACAGGGTCATGCACAGCTCATGTGGCGATGCCCGGCGTCTCCAGATCGATGTCGATCCGCAGCGGAAAATGATCAGACGCAACCTCGCCGATGTCGGCGCCAACCGAGCGCACGCGGCCCGCGAACATGCCGCCGACAAAGCAATGGTCGAGCCGGCGGTTCGTCAGTTTGCCGTCGATGGTCTTCACATGAGTGTGGAAATCCCGGGTGTGGAAATCCAGGACCGGCTCGCTGGCGACAGCGGCTGCGTCAACGAAGCCGTCCAGATAGGCGGCACCGCGATGATAGGGCGTGCTGCCGACGATGCGGCGGTATTCCGCGCTGCCCGGCTCCATGTTGAAATCGCCCATCCAGATCGCCGCCAGCGGATTTTCCGGCTCGGCCTCGCCGCTGGTCCAGTTGCGCGACGGCTCGTCGTCGGCGCCGCTCCACGGGCCACCCTCGGAAGGCGCCCGGCGGTGTTGGGCGAGCAGATAGTCGATCTGCTCCAGCCGCTCCTCCGCCGCGATGTGGGCGAGGTGCAGCGACAGCACCCGCAGCGGCCCGGCCGGTGTGCGGATCATGCATTCGAGTGCAGCGTTGCGGGTGTTGAGCGGCCGCAGCGTACGCCGCATCGGCAGCGCGTGAAGCCGCGACCAGGCGATCGGCAGCTTCGACAGCACCATGGTGCCGAACTGCCGGCGCCGATTGACCAGGCGGCCGTCGCGCCGCTCGCTGGCGTCCATGTCGAAGGCCGGTCCATAGACCCAATGATAATCCGGCAGCAGGCGTGAAAGCAGTTCGGGCTGGTCGTCGAAATTGCTGCGCTGCCAGTGCCGCTCCACCTCTTGCAGCGCAATGATGTCGGCGCCGGCAACGATCCGCGCCGCGCGCGAAAGATCGTAGCGGCCGTCGCTGCCGAACCCGTACTGGATGTTGTAGCTGACCAGCTTCATTGCTTATCCGGCTCAATTTCGACGTTGGCAGTAGCGGTTCGGCGAATTGGTTGCAATGTGCAGCGAAATGGCATCGGCTTGGGCCAGAAGCCTCCCTGCCGGCCCGGCTGCCTAGTCCGCCTAGTCGGTCGTCAGCGGTTGGAACCGGCCAGCCGGCGACGCCGCCAGTTCCGACCAGTCGATCTCTTCCTCCAGCCGGTGATAGGCTTCATCGCCGATCGTGCCGTTGCTGCGCAATTCCTCGAGCGTGTCGCGCTGGCGGTTGATGGCATAGAGGCGCAACCGGTCATATTCGGTGGCGGCTTGCGCGTCGTCCGGGTTTTCAGCGATCACACGCTGAGCCTCATACTGCTCGCGCACAACGGCGGCCGCCGCCGACGTCTTGCGGCTCAACACGTCGAGCGCGGCCTGCATGACGGCGACGCGTGCCTGAGCCACTTCGCGATCTATTGTCGTATCCCGTTCGAAGTCGAGTATCCGCAGCAGGGGCTTCAGCGTCATGCCTTGCAGCACGAGCGTGCCCAGAACCACCGCGAAGGCCGCAAGCACGATCGGATCACGACCGGGAAAATTGGCCGGCAGTGCAATGGCCACCACCAGCGTCACCAGCCCCCGCATGCCGCACCAGCCGACGAGAATGGCGCCGCCGAACGTCGGCGACTCCCGCCTTGCCTCTTTGCCACCGAAGCGGGCAATCCATCGGATGATCGCGACGTAACTCGCCACCCAGACAAGACGTGCGACGATAACGACGACCAGCACCGTTGCGGCGAAAAGGAAGGCTTCGCCTTGCCCGTCTCCGGCCAGCCGGCCGACGATCGAACGCGCCTGCAGGCCCATCAGCACGAAGGCCAGCACGTTGAGCACGAACACTGCCGATTCCCATACCGAATAGGTGCTGACGCGGCGTCTCGCCGACATGCGGCGCGGCGCTGTGCGCGCAATCGTCATGGCATAGACGACGATGGTGATGATGGCGGACAGGCCCAGCCTGTCAGCCAGTATCCAGACCCCGAAAGTCCCGGCGAATTGCACCACCGTGCTGCTTGCCGCGTCCTCGATACGGGTGAGCGTCAAGAGTGAGATGCGGCCAAACAGATAACCCGCGATCAGGCTGCCGATCGTCCCCAGCAGGATCGTCGGAACGGCGTTGCTCAGCATGATCGAGCCGAGCGCGGCCGAAACCGCCAACCGGTAGATCAGCAGCGCGGTGGCGTCGTTGAGCAGGCTCTCGCCTTGCAGGATGGCGGTGATGCGATGCGGTACCTTGAACTGGCTGAGCACAGCGCTTGCCGCCACCGCATCCGGTGGCGCCACGATGGCGCCGAGCGCGATGGCCGCCGCGATCGGCAGGCCGGCCATCTTCCAGCCGACGAAGGCCACGACGGCAGTGGTGAAAACAACGGCGCCCAGCGCCAGCAGCGCCAGCGACAGCCGGTAGCGCTTGAGGTCGCGCAGCGACGTGTCATAGGCGGCATCGAGAAGCACCGGCGCGATGAACAGGGCAAGCGCCAGTTCCGGATCGATCTCGATCGTTGGCGCACCTGGTACGAAGGCGATCGCAACCCCGGCCAGCGCCAGCAGCGACGGATAGGGAATCTCCAGCCGTCGCGACAGCGCCGTCAGCGCAACGGCGGTCAAAAGCAGGACAAGCGTCAGTTCGAAAAGAGCCATGGCTCATCGTAGCGACGGAACAAGCCGATTGGCAGTGCCAAAGTCATTACAGTAGGCAGTTACGTGCCGTCTGGTAGCGCCGTGGTTAGTGAAGTACCAGCATGTCGCCCGACGAGAACGAAATCTCGGCCTTCTCGCCGACGGCGGGCGGCGGCGTCGCCGGGCTGTTGAACGTGTCGAGCGAAACCGTGTTGCCGCCGATGCCGACGCGAACACGGATGACCGAGCCGAGGAAGTGGACTTCGGAAATCTCGCCGGACAGGCTGGAATCGCGGCCAGGCTGGCGGCCGAGCGAAATCGCTTCCGGCCGCAGCGCCAGCGACAGCGTGTCGCCGGACTTCGAACCATTGAGCTTGCCCTTGAGCGAGACTTCCTGCGTGTTCACCTGCACCGTGCCGGCCGCGGCATCGGTGACCTTGCCTTCGAGCACGTTCAGCGTGCCGACGAAATTGGCGACGAACTTGGTCGCCGGCCGGTTGTAGATCTCGAACGGCGTGCCGACCTGCTCGGCCTTGCCGCCATACATGACCGCGATGCGGTCGGAGATCGACAGCGCCTCTTCCTGGTCATGGGTGACGAAAATGGTGGTGATGCCGAGCTTCTTCTGGATCGAGCGGATCTCCTCGCGCAGCGACACGCGAACCTTGGCGTCGAGCGCCGAGAGCGGCTCGTCGAGCAGCAGAAGCTTCGGCTTCGGCGCGATGGCGCGCGCCAGCGCGATGCGCTGCTGCTGGCCACCGGAGAGCTGGTAGGGATAACGATCGGCCATCTGCGGCAGTTTGATCATGTCGAGCATCTCGGCGACGCGCCTGTCGGCATCGGCCTTCGACATGCCGGCGACCTTCAGCCCGAAAGCGATGTTCTGTGCCACGGTCAGGTTGGGAAACAGCGCGTAGGCCTGGAACACCATGCCGACATTGCGCTGGTTGGGCTTCAGCCTCGTAATGTCCTTGCCTGCGACGACGATCTTGCCGGCCGACGGCTCCTCAAAGCCGGCGACCATGCGCAGCACGGTGGTCTTGCCGCAACCGGACGGCCCGAGGAAGGAAACGAATTCACCGGGCTCGACGTCGAGGCTGAAATCTTGGACCACGGTGTTGGAACCGTAGGATTTTCGCACATGCTGGATGGACAGGAATGGCTCGGCCATGGCTTTTTCTCTCAGGTCAGTGCTTTTCGTTCAGTTCGGGCGGTTCGCCGATTTCGGCGCGAAGCGGGACAGGATCTGGATCAGCGACATACAGCCCCAGGTAATGGCGAAGGCGATGATCGCAAGGGCTGCCGGTTCATAGGCGCGGTTGGCGCCGATGTTCTGCAGATACGGGCCGAAGGCCGGGCGATTGAGCAGGCTTGCCATTGTGAACTCGCCGATGACGATGGCAAAGGTCAGGAAGGCGCCCGACAGCACGGCGATCAGCACATTGGGCAGGATGACGCGGCCGATGATCGTTCCCCAGCCGGCGCCCAGGATCTGTGCCGCTTCCGTCAAGGTGCGCACGTCGATGGTGCGCAATCCGGTATCGACCGCGCGATACATGTAAGGCAGCGCCAGTGTCGCGTAACCGATCACCAGCAAGGCATTGGCGCCCATATTGCTGCCCAGGAACGGCAGCGGCGAATTGGAGCCGTACATCCTGATATAGCCGAAGACGATGACGATGGCCGGAATGACCAGCGGCAGCAGCGTGATGAATTCGACGATCGGCCTGAGCTGCGGCAGGCGCAGCCGGATCCAGTAGGCCGCCGGCACCACGATCAGTACACCCAGAATGATGGTGAAGATGGCAGCGACCACCGAATACAGGAAAGTCGACTGGAAGCGCGCGTCGCCCAGCACGATCTGATAGGCGTCGAAGGAATGGACGCCTCGGCGCATGCGCAGCGAAAACTCGACCGTCGCCATCAGCGGAATGAAGAAATAGGCCGCACCGATGATGAAGACGACCCAGGCCCAGAATTTTCCCGACTTCATTTCAGCCACCTCTCCGAGCGAGTCCGGAACCAGATGTAGAAGACATTGGCGAGCCCGGTGATGACGATCATGCCGAAGGCGATGGCATAGCCGAGCTGCGGATTGTGCAGCACGTCGCCGTTGATCTGCGAGTACAGCTTGATGGGAACGATGTTGAGCGCCGGGCCGGCAAACGCGTAAGCGGTGGCGATGGCGCCGAAGGCGTTGGCGAACAGAAGGATGACGGTTCCAAGGAAGCTCGGCCATATCACCGGTATGACCACCATGCGCCAATACTGCGCCTGAGTGGCGCCGAGCGTCGCTGCCGCCTCGCCCCATTCCTTCTTCAGTCCGTCAATGGCCGGCACGATGATGACCACCATCAGCGGAATCTGGAAGAACAGATAGACCGCGATCAGGCCCGACGTGGTGAGGAAATTGAAGCCCATCGCATAGATGTTGATATTGAGCACGTCACGCAGAAGCGTCGTGACGATGCCGACACGGCCGAGCGTGGCCAGGAACGCGAAGGCGAGCGGCAAGCCCGCGAAATTCGACGCGACACCCGAAAAAGTCAGGGTCGCGGAACGCGTCCAGCTTGGCAGCCCGCCGCGCACGATGGCGATGGCAATCGCCAGGCCGGCAAAGGCGCCGATGATGGCCGACCAGAAACTGATCTTGATCGAGACCCAATAGGAACTGCTGATCGAGGGATCGCTGACCAGTTGCAGGATGTTGTCCAGCGTGAACTGGCCATCGCTTCGCTGGAAAGCTCCCACCACGAGATAGATAGTGGGCAGGATCAGGAACATCAGGGCGAAGATGAAGAACGGCGCCACACCGATCCATTGCGTCGGCAAGCGGAAAGCGGTCGCCTCGTTCGGTGGCGCGGGCTTGGTGGCAATCGTTCGATTTGAAAGCGAGAGGTCGGTCATGCGCCGGCTACCGTCTTCGAGGGAAGGCCGGGCGGCCTCGCGACCGCCCGGTGGATTTCAAGTCTTACTTGACGTTGGCGCCGACAACGGCGTCCCAGTTCTTGCTGATGACTTCCTTGGCCTTGCCCTGCTCGTCGAGCGTCGGGAATGCGGCCGAGGCGTAGGATTCCGCCGGCGGCAGCTTGGCCAGCACGTCCGCCGGGATCTTGCCGTTCTTGGCGAGATCGTTGAAGCGGATCGGGTGGCAATAGCCCTTCAGCCAGCCGACCTGGCCTTCGTCGGAATAGAGGTATTCCATCCAGAGCTTCGCTGCGTTCGGATGCGGCGCAAAGGCGCTGATGGCCTGCACGTAGACACCGGCGACGACGCCGGTCTTCGGCACGATGACGTCGACGGGCGGGTTGCCCTTCAGCGTGTCGCGGCCAGCAAGCGCGTTATAGTCCCAGTTGATCAGGATCGGCGTCTGGCCTTGGGCGAGCGTAGCGGGCTTGCCAACGACCGGGACGAAATTGCCGGCGGCGTTGAGCTTCTTGAAGAAGTCGAGACCAGCGGTACCGGCAGCTTCACCAGCGGCAGCCCCCGACGACAGGCCGGCGGCATAAACCGCCTGGATGGCCTGGTTCGAAGCGCGCGGATCACCGGCGACGGCAACCGCGTTGGCGAATTCAGGCTTCAGCAGGTCCGCCCAGTCAGCCGGCGCTTCCTTGATCAGATCCTTGTTCACCATGAACGAAAGAACGCCGTAGTAATCGCCGTACCAGGCGCCGTCGGCATCCTTGGCGCTGTCCGGGATCGAGTCCCAGGTCGACACCTTGTAAGGCATCAGCAGGCCGTCGGCCTTGGCGGTCGGACCGAAGGACAGGCCGACGTCGATGACGTCGGGAGCCTGCGGGCCCTTGTTGTCCTTGTTGGCCTTGATCGCCTCGACCTCGTCGCCGGAGCCGGCATCGGGGTTGAGCTCATTGATGGTGATTTCGGGATACTTGGCCTTGAAGCCGGCGATGACGTCGCCGTAACCGCACCAGTCGTGCGGCAGCGCGATGGTGGTTAGCTGGCCTTCAGCCTTGGCGGCCTTGACGAGATCATCCAGCGAAGCCGCGGACGAAATCACCGACGACACCATCAGTGTCGCGGCCGAAAGGGAAAGCACTTTCCCCGTGAATTTGAACATGTGTTCTCTCCGTTGAACTGACGCCGTTGGACGCCTGCGATGCGGTAGCGTTTTCGTGTGACAGCCAGATGAAAGGTTTGTGAAACCATTGGCCGGCAGCAGAAAAAGTTAACTCTTTTTAACGGGCTGTAGCAATTAGCCGTCACTTATTTTTCCGGCTAATCACTTTCTGCCTTGTTCTCCATCCCTTCCCCCTTGGTTAGCGCTTATTTTCAGATCAACTTTCCGCAACGGCAAGCCGTCTCAGATCGTGCCGGCGATAGCGTTTTCCAGCAGCGTCAGTGCCGCCTTCTTGGTCAGCTTGACCGGATTGCCGCCGGCCGTCGGATCGACCACCGCCATGTCGGCGATCAGCGCCTTGCGCTTCTTGTCCATGTCGAGCCCCTTGATCAGGCCCGGCAGCGCATGCGGCACCTTCAATTCCTTGCGCAGCTTGATGATCGCCTTGGCGAAGCCGTCGAAACCGCCCTTGATGCCACAGTAGGCGGCGAGCCTGGCGATACGCTCCTCGATGGCGTCACGGTTGAAGGCGAGCACATAGGGCATGAACACGGCGTTGGTCATGCCGTGATGGGTGTCGTAGAGCGCACCGATCGGATGCGACAGCGAATGGATGGCGCCGAGCCCCTTCTGGAAGGCGGTGGCGCCCATCGCGGCGGCACTCATCATGTGCGCGCGGGCGACGAGATCCCGGCCGTTGGCGAAGGCCTTGGGCAGGTTTTCGAACACCAGACGCACGCCTTCGACCGCAATGCCGTCGGCCATCGGATGATAGCCCGGCGCGCAATAGGCTTCGAGGCAATGGGCCAGCGCGTCCATGCCGGTGCCGGCGGTGATGAAGTCCGGCATGCCGACCGACAATTCCGGATCGGCGATCACGATCGCCGGCAGCAGCTTGGGATGGAAGATGACCTTCTTGGTGTGGGTCGCCTCATTGGTGATGACCCCGGCGCGGCCGACTTCCGACCCGGTGCCGGCCGTGGTCGGCACCGCGATGATCGGAGCGATCGCATCCGAATTGGCGCGCGTCCACCAATCGTCGACATCCTCGAAATCCCACACCGGCCGCGTCTGGCCGGCCTGGAAGGCGATCAGCTTGCCGAGATCGAGCGCCGAGCCGCCGCCGAAAGCGATGACGCCGTCATGCTTGCCCTTCTTGAACACGGCAATGCCGGCGGTCAGGTTGGACTCGACCGGGTTCGGCCTCACCTCGGAGAAGACCCCGTATGGGATCTTGGCATCGTCGAGGATCTTCAGGGTAGAGGCCACGACCGGCAGTTTGGCCAAGCCCGGATCGGTGACGAACAGAGGCCGCTTGATGCCGGTGGCACCAAGCACCTCGGGCAGTTCCTTGATACGCCCGGCGCCGAAGCGAACGGTGGTGGGGTAGTTCCATTTGGAGATCAGCTTGGACATTTTTTGTCTTTCGAAAAATCAGATGGCTTCGCGCAGGTGGAAGGATTTCGGCCGGGTCAGATTGTCGTAGCCGATGGCTGACAGCCCCGCGCCCTTGCCGGTGTCCTTGACGCCAGTCCAGACCAGGGCCGGATCGAGATAGTCGCAGCGGTTCATGAACACCGTGCCGGTCTCGACGCGGTTGCCGATCGCCACCGCGTGCTCGGTATCGCGCGTCCAGATCGAGGCCGTCAGCCCATAGGGACTGTCGTTCATTAGCGCGATCGCCTCCTCGTCGTTGCGCACCTTCATGATGCCGACGATCGGACCGAAACTCTCCTCGCGCATGACGCTCATCTGGTGATCGACCTCGGTCAGCACCTCCGGCGCCAGATAGGGCGAGCCAGCCTTGTCGTTGGCCACCTTCATGTTGATGTGCGCCTTGGCACCCTTGCGCAGCGCCTCGGCCTTCTGCTCGCGGATCAGATCGGCGAAACGAGCCTGCGCCATCGGCCCCATCGTCGTTGCCTGATCGAGCGGATTGCCGACGACATAGTTCTTCGTCTCAGCGATGAAGCCCTCGACGAATTCATCATAGACCTTTTCGTGCACATAGACACGCTCGATGCCGCAGCAGCATTGGCCGGAATTGTAGAAGGCGCCGTCAACCAGATTGGCGACCGCATGGTCCATCTTGGCGTCGGGCAGCACATAGGCCGGGTCCTTGCCGCCAAGCTCGAGCCCGAGCGTCATGAAGGTGCCCGCCGCCGCCTTTTCGATGGCACGGCCGCCGGCGACCGAGCCGGTGAAATTGACATGGTCGATCTTGCCCGAACCGAGCAGCTTTTCGGTCTGGGCATGGTTGAGCACGACATTCTGGAACACGCCCTTGGGCAGGCCGACCTTGTCGAAGGCCTGCTGAAAACGCTCGCCGACGAGCAGCGTCTGCGCCGCGTGTTTCAGGATGACGCTGTTGCCGGCCATCAGCGCCGGCACGATGGTGTTGACGGCCGTGAGATAGGGATAGTTCCAGGGCGCGATAACCATGACCACGCCGAGCGGATCCTTCTTCACATAGCGGCGGAACCCGTCCTTCGGGTTGGAGGCCGGCACGGATTTGAGCGCCGCCTCGGCGATCTCGACCATGTAGTTGGTGCGTTCCTTGACGCCTCCGAACTCGCCGCCATAGCGGACCGGCCGCCCCATCTGCCAGGCGATCTCCGGCACGATCTCGTCGGTCATCGCGACCAGCGCTTCCAGCATGGCGAGCATGTATTTGCCGCGCTCGACGATCGGCACCTGCGCCCACTTCTCCTGCGCCGCCTTGGCGCGCTCGACTGCCGCATTGACCGCCTGGTCCGTTGCGATCGGCCGCTCGGCATAGATCGAGCCATCGACGGGGGTGATGAGTTTGACCGTTTCGGTCATCGTTTAAGTCCTCGCACTTCTTTAAAATCGAAAATCATCGGTCTTTGTGCTGCCTCATCCGCCCGCCGGCACCTTCCCCGTATAGTGACGGGGAGAAGGGAACGCTCCAAGGTCGACGCATCCTCCACCCGTTCTTCACTGGGAGAGGGTGAGGGGCAGCGCGGACGCTTCGCAGCCAATCTAGTACCGCTCGAATCCCCTGTGCAGTTCCCAATCCGTAATGCGGCGATCGTATTCGAACTGCTCCCACTTGGCGGTGTGGACGTAGTGTTCGAGCACGTCCTCGCCAAGCGCCTGTTTCAGCATCTTCGACTTCGCCAGCGTCTCGGTGGCATCGCGCAGCGTCTTCGGAATCTCGGGCAGGCGAGAGGCCTGATAGGCATCGCCGACGAAGGGTTTCTGCAATTCGAGCTTCTCGTCGATGCCGGCAAGGCCGGCCGCGATCAGCGCCGCGAAGGCGAGATAGGGGTTCAAATCGGCGCCACCGATGCGGCATTCCATGCGGATGCCCTTGGTGCCCTCGCCGCACAGGCGGAAGCCGGCCGTGCGGTTGTCCTCGCTCCACATGATCTTGGTCGGCGCGAAGGTGCCGGCCTGGAAGCGCTTGTAGGAGTTGATGTAGGGCGCCAGGAACCAGGTGAACTCCTTGGCGTATTTGAGCTGGCCCGCCGCCCATTGCTGGCCGAGCGTGGACAGCGTCCAATCAGCCTTCTTGTCGAAGAACAGCGGCGTCTTGCCGTCGGCGCTCCACAGCGAATTATGGATGTGGCTGGAGTTGCCGGCGAGCCCGTAATTATATTTCGACATGAACGAGATCGCCTTGCCCTCGGATTCGGCAATCTCCTTGGCGCCATTCTTCAGGATGACGTGGCGGTCGGCCATGTCCAGCGCCTCGGCATAGCGCACATTGATCTCTTCCTGACCCGGACCCCACTCGCCCTTGGAATTCTCGATCGGGATGCCGGCCGCTTCCATCTCGTTGCGAAGCCGGCGCATGACGCCTTCTTCCTTGGTGGTGATGCCGATCTGGTAGTCGCCGATATAGGGCGAAGCGGTGTCGAGACCCTGCCAGTGCTTCTTGCGGGCGGAATCGTAGGTTTCGTTGAACAGATAGAATTCAAGCTCGGACGCAAAATAGCCGATATAGCCGCGTTCCGTCAGCCGCTTGATCTGCTTCTTCAGGATGGCGCGCGGCGAATGCGGCAGGTCGTCATGGGTGTGGTGGTCGAGCACGTCGCAGATCACCAGCGCGGTCTTCTCCAGCCAGGGGATGCGCCGCAGCGTGGCGAGATCCGGCTTCATGACGAAGTCGCCATAGCCCTTCGACCAGCTTGCCGCCTTGTAGCCGGGCACCGGCTCCATATCGATGTCGGCGGCCAGCAGATAGTTGCAGCCATGCGTTTCGTTATGCGCGGAATCGACGAAGTACTGCGCCAGGAATCGCTTTCCCGCCAACCGGCCCTGCAGGTCGACGATGCAGGCGAGCACCGTGTCGATCTCGCCGCTGGAGACCGCTTTCTTCAACTGATCGAACGAGAAATTTCCGGCCATTCCTGTGGCACTCCAGTGCTTGGTCGTTGAAAGGGATAACGAAACCATGGCCGGCGCGATGCCGGCCATGGTTAGTGATGGTCATCTCAGTGGCCGGTCTCGCCGACCGCCTGCTCCGCTGCCTTGATGGCCGCCTGACGCGCCGCGATGATGTCGCCGAGCGGCGGACCCTGGAAGCGGTTCCGCTCGAAGGCAAACCAGACGATCGCCGTCAGAATGAAGAAGCCGACGGTGATGTAGAGCGCCCAGTCGTTGGGCGGCTGGATGCCGATGACGAAGATCAGGATCATCGACAGGATCGACAGGAAGGCGAACAGCATGAACACGCCGCGCCCCATGTTCCACGGTCCCATCTTGTCCCACTTCGGCGTTCCCCAGGCCAGCATGCCGAGCACGATCGGCACGGTGAAGGACAGGAACAGGAAGATGACGGTGCAGGACACCACGATGGTGTAGGCCGAAGTGCCGGCGACCGAAACCAGGGTCGAGCCCCAGACGAACAGCACCGACAGGATCGATGCCGTCCAGATCGCCGCCACTGGCGTGCGGTAGGTCGGGCTGACCTTGGCCAGTGCCGACGAGCCAGGCAGGCCGCCGTCACGCGAGAAGGCGAAGATCATGCGCGACGCTGAGGTGACGGTTGCCAGGCCGCACAGCAGCTGCGCGACGAACACGACGAGGTAGACGAACTCCTTGATGCCGGGGCTGACGCGCTGGTCGAAGGCCCAGAAGAACACGTTCCAGCCCTGCTTGGCGGCGTCGTCCATGTTCGGGATCATCAGCACGAAAGCCGCGAGGAACAGGTAGCCGAACAAGGCCGACCAGATCACCGACATGACCATGGCGCGTGGCACGGAAGAGGCCGCCTTGATGGTTTCTTCCGAGGTGTGCGCCGAGGCATCGTAGCCGGTGATCGTATAGATCGGCAGCAACAGGCCAAGCGCGAACACCCAGGCATTCGACACCGACGGCCAGACGCCGCCGCCCGCATCGCCGGAATAGTTATGGAAGGTGAAGAGACGGCTGAAGTCCCAATGCTCGGCAGAAATCAGGCAGACCACCGCGATCAGGATGGCGCCGAAGAAGATCAGATAGCCGGAGAAGTCGGTCAGCTTGGCCGTCAGCTTGATGCCGAGATGGTTGATCAGTGCCTGAAGACCGGTGACGACGACCAGGAAGATCATCTGGTTGGTCAGCGTGCCTTCGATGCCGAGAGCCGGACCGAAGGCGCCGATGAAGAACGTCCAGGTGCCGACATTGATGGCGCCGAGAACGGTGATCAGGCCGAGCAGGTTGAGCCAGGCCGTCACCCAGCCGGTACCGCGATTGCCGAGAATCGAACCCCAGTGATAGAGGCCGCCGGCGGTCGGATAGGCCGAACTGATCTGCGACATGGCGACCGCGAAAGTCAGCGACACGAAGCAGCCGACCAGCCAGCCGATGCCGATGCCGATGCCGCCGGCGCCCGACGTGCCTTGCGCCAGCGAGTTGATGCCGCCCGACAGGATGCAGATGATGGAGAAGGAAACCGCGAAGTTCGAGAAACGGCTGAGACGCCGCTCCAGTTCCTGGGCGTAGCCCATGCTATGGAGGGCCTTTACGTCCTCCGCCTTGTCAATGTCTGTATAACCCGGTGCTGCCATTGGTATTCCCCTGTTTGTTTCTCAGCTGGCCGATTGGACTGACTTTCTGATTGAATGCGATCTGGGCCGCGTGGCCTCCTCTGGTTCCAGATCCGAAAAAATACCCGTGAGCAGATCCGCCCATTTCCGCTGCCCGGTGTCGCCGGAGATTTCATCGTTGCGGATTTCGATCATGGCGCAGGCCAGCCCGCGCGAGCGTGCATGCCGTTCCAGCGTGAAATAGACGCGGTCAGCGGGCGAATAGGGTTCGTTGACGCCGACGGCGATGCCGGCGAGCCGTTTGAGCGCCGATATCAGTGGTGACGCCAGCCGGCGGTCATCGTCATGGATGATGCCGATATGCCAGGGCCGGTTGCGGCCCTTGTAGACCGGTGTGAAGGAATGCACGGACACCAGGCGCGTCTCCTGGCCGCGCACCAGCCTGTCCTCGACAATATGCTCGATGGCGTCGTGAAACGGCTGCCAGGAAAGGGCGATCCGCGCCGCGCGCTGTTTTTCCGACAGGCCCGTATTGCCGGGTATGGCCGTTGTCTCGCTGACCGGCGGCACCAGGTCCGGCGCATCGAGCGGCCGATTGCAGTCGATGACGAGACGCGAAATGCGGGTTTCGACCAGCGTGGCATCAAGTGCCTGCGCCATGCGCGTCGCCACCGGCAGCGCACCGGGATCCCAGGCGATGTGGCGGGAAAGGTCTTCGGTGGCAAGGCCGAGCGTGCCGAATTCGGCGGGCAGGAAATTGGAAGCGTGATCGCAGGTCAGCACGAAAGGGCTCGATCCGCCCGGGTTGGTCACCCTCACGGTATCGGACGATGCAAGGCTGGCGGGCCGTGCTTTCTCCATAGTCTGCGGTCCCCGGGGAGCGCTGTATCGTATGTTACGTATTTTGCCTCATTGCGTCCCTATGGATGATTTCATACAGTTTGGCCGGCTTTGTCAAATGCGATCTCGTGGGCCAGGCCAAGGGGTGGGGAAAACATGATTTCCAGCATTGCCGAACTGATCGCCGACCGCGTCGGCACAATGCCGGCCGGCGAACGTCGCGCGGCCCAGACGCTGATCGCAAGCTATCCCTTGATCGGCCTCAAGACGGTCGCCGAATTCTCGGCCGCGGCCGGCGTCTCCTCGCCGACGATCCTGCGCTTCGTTGCCCGGCTGGGCTTCCAGAACTATCCGGAATTCCAGTCGAGCCTGCAGGACGAGTTGGCGGCGCAACTACAATCGCCGGCCACGCGAACGCTCAACCCGCCCTCGCCCGGCGGCGGCACGGTGTCGCCGATGCTGGAAGCGACGCTCGACAACATGCGCGAGACCTTCCGCCACCTCTCCGAAAGGCAGCTTGCCGACATTGCCGCCCGGCTTGCCGAGCGGCGCGGCAAGACATTCCTCATCGGCGGCCGCTTCACCGATCCGCTGGCGCGCTACATGGCCGCCCACCTCGCCGTCATCCAGCCCGATGTGTTCCATCTCGCCGGCCAGGAAAGCATGTGGCGCGACCGGCTGATCGACATGGGCAAGCGCGACGTGCTGGTGATCTTCGACATCAGGCGCTACCAGGACAGCCTCGTCCGCTTCGCCGAAAAGGCGCATCAGCGCGGCGTTCAGATCGTGCTCTTCACCGACCAGTGGCTGTCGCCGATTGCCCGGTTTGCCCGCCATGTTATCGCCGGACGCACCGCCGTGCCTTCCGCATGGGATTCCTCGGCAGCGCTTTTCGTCGTCGCCGAAACGCTGATCGGCGCCGTCACCAGACAACTCGAGGCCGATGGCGCCCGGCGTATTCGGGAAATGGAAGGCCTGCGCTAGGTAGGTTTCCAAGGCAAATCGCAACGGCTCCAGGGAGCGTCCGGATCTCATGTTACCGAGATTTAATGTGCACGATCGCGTGATAATTGCCATAAACCGATGATATCGGGATATGGCGTGGCCGGTTTTCGCCCCCAGCCCGTATCGTCTCTGCATTCGTTTCCATCTGGAACCGGCAGACGATTCTTGCCGCTGGAGTGTCGATGTCGCGCTGGAAACAGATTGTCCTTTCGCTTGTGATTTTGGTCGCCGCCGCGGCCGCCTGGGCGCGCTTCTACCCCGGTGCTCCCGAAGTGCTGGCGCGCTGGGGGATGGATTGGGCGTATGGCGCGACACCTCCGGCGAAAGAGGCCTCGACCGCCGGTTCCCGGCGGGGTGGGCGCAACGGCGCCCAGATCGTCACCATCGTCGCATCGCCGGCCGCCTCCGCAACCATCAACGACCGCCTGCAGGCGATCGGCACCGGCCGCGCCAACGCCTCGGTGACCGTCAATCCCTATAGCTCCGGCCGCCTTGCCGAACTGCTGGTGGAATCGGGCAGTCATGTCGACAAGGGCCAGATCATCGCGATACTCGATTCCGAGACCGAGATCATCTCTCAGGACAGGGCCAAGCTCGCTTTGCAGGATGCGCAATCCAAGCTTGACCGCGTCAAGTCGCTGCGCGCCTCCAACGCGGCGACCCCTGTCGCCGTTGCCGACGCCGAAGTGGTTCTGGCAGGCGCCAAGCTGGCGCTTCAGGATGCCGAACTTGCATTGCAGCGCCGCTCGATCCCGGCGCCGATCGCCGGCACCGTCGGCATCCTGCCGATCTCCGCCGGCAACTATGTGACCAACCAGTCGGCGATTGCCACGCTCGACGACCGTTCCTCGATCCTGGTCGATTTCCAGGTGCCCGAGCGCTTCGCCGCCGCCATCAAGGTCGGCGCCCAATTGACGGCGACGCCCATTGCCAATCCTAGCAGCGCCTATACCGGCACGGTTTCGGCCATCGACAATCACATCGACGAAAAGAGCCGCACGCTGCTGGTCAAGGCCAAGATCGCCAACCCGGCCGATTCGCTGCGCGCCGGCATGTCGTTCGGCATCACCATGAAATTCCCCGGCGAGACCTATCCGGCTGTCAGTCCGCTGGCGATCCTGTGGGGATCGGACGGTGCCTATGTCTGGCAGATCGAAGACGGCAAGGCCAAGCGGGTGCCGGTGCGCATCATCCAGCGCAACACTGAAACCGTGCTGATCGACGCGAAGATCGACAGCGGCGACATGGTGGTCACCGAAGGAACGCAGAGCGTCAGCGAGGGCGGCGAGGTTCGCATCGCCGGCCAGGAGCAGCCCAACCCCAACGCCGCCGAAGGCTCATGACCGGCACCGTCAACGCCGCCAGCGACACCGGCTTCACCGCCCTGTTCATCCGCAGGCCGGTGATGGCCTTCGTGCTGAACACCCTCATTGCCGTTGCCGGCCTCGCCGCCTTCTATGGCGTAGAGATCCGTGAACTGCCTGACGTCGACCGCGCCGTCGTCACCGTTTCCACCACCTTCGAGGGGGCGGCGGCCGAAACCGTCGACCGCGAGTTGACCGACACGATCGAGGGTGCCGTTGCCCGCGTCTCCGGCGTCAAGTCGATCTCGTCCTCGTCGTCCTTCGGCTCGAGCCGCGTCACCATCGAGTTCAATGACGGCGTCGACCTGAATGTGGCCGCCTCCGATGTGCGCGACGCCGTCGGCCGCGTCGCCAACCAGATGCCGGACACCGCCGATCCGCCACGCATCGTCAAGGCCGATGCCAATTCCGACGCGGTGATGCGGCTGGCGGTGACCTCCGACAACATGTCGATCCAGGACATGACGGTCGTGGTCCAGGACCAGATCGAAGACGAACTGGCGGCCGTGCCCGGCGTCGCCGACGTCCAGGTCTATGGCGACCGCGACAAGATCTTCCGCATCGACGTCGACCAGAACAAGCTCGCCAGCCTCGGCTTCACGGTCGCCGACCTCAGGACGGCGCTTGCGTCCGTCGCTTTCGATTCCCCGGCCGGCTCGATCACCACGACCAACCAGGACCTGATCGTGCGCACGACCGCCGACGTGACAACGCCCGAGGAATTCGAAAACATCATCATCGGCGGCACGACGCGCATCCGCGATGTCGCCACCGTCACCCTCGGCCCCGATATCGGCCAGACGACGCTGCGTTCGGATGGCAAGACCGGCATCGGCATCGGCATCATCCGCCAGGCGGAATCGAACACTTTGGACATTTCGACCGGCGTCCAGGCCGCCGTCGCCAAATTGCAGCAGAACCTGCCCAAGGGCATGGCGATCAAGATCACCAGCGACGACGCCGTCTTCGTCAAGGGCGCCGTGCACGAGGTCGAGATCGCGCTCGGCCTGTCGGTCACCATGGTGCTGATCGTCATCTATGTCTTCCTGCTCGACTGGCGCGCAACGCTGATCCCCGGCCTGTCGATGCCGGTGGCCATGATCGGCACCATCGCCGCCATCTATCTGGCCGGCTTCTCGGTCAACATCCTGACGCTGCTCGCCTTGGTTCTGGCAACTGGACTGGTGGTGGACGACGCCATCGTGGTGCTCGAAAACATCGTGCGACGGCGCAACGAAGGCATGGGGCCGCGCGCGGCCGCCGTGCTCGGCGCGCAGGAAGTATTCTTCGCAGTCGTTGCGACCACGTTGACGCTGGTCGCCGTCTTCGTGCCGATCTCGTTCCTGCCCGGCCAGACCGGCGGCCTGTTTCGCGAATTCGGCTTCGTGCTCGCCATGTCGGTGCTTCTGTCCTGCGTGGTGGCGCTCACGCTCTGCCCGATGCTCGCCTCGCGCATGCTGACCGGCGCATCGCTTCACCACGAAGGCGGCCACGGCATCGGCGCCCGCATCGGCGGTGCCTTGAATGCAGGCTATCGGCGCGGCCTGCACGCTTGCCTCGACGCGCCCTGGATCGTGGTTCTGGTCGCGGTGCTGTTTGCCGGTACCGCCTTCACGCTGTTCGGCACCATCCGCCAGGAACTGACGCCGACCGAGGACCGCGCCGCCGTCTTGTTGCGCATCAGCGCTCCGCAAGGCGTCAGCCTCGACTACACGACACAGCAGATGCAGAAGATCGAGAAGCTGATCCAGCCGATGCGCGATTCCGGCGAGATCCGCTCGACCTTCGAGAATGCCGGCCAGAACGGCTCCTACAATTCCGGCTTCATGGTGATGACGCTCGCCCCCTGGAACGAACGCAGCCGCAGCCAGCAGGAGATCATGGCCGAGATCAGCCAGCTCACCAAGCAGGTGCCGAGCGTGCGCATTTTCCCGGTGCAGCCCAACAGCCTCGGCATCCGCGGCGCCGGCAACGGTCTGCAATTCGCGCTGGTCGGCAACGACCGCAAGGCGCTCGGCGACGCGGCGCTGAAGATCATCGCCGAGATGCAGAAGGACCCGCGCTTCCAGACGCCGCGCCTGTCGATCGACCCGACCCAGCCGCAGCTTGCCGTCGCCATCGACCGCGAGCGCGCCTCCGACCTCGGCATCGACATCACCGGGCTCGCCAACACCATGCAGGCCATGCTCGACGGCAATGATGTCGTCGACGTCTACATCGCCGACCGCAGCTATGGCGTGAAGCTGGTTTCCACCACCAATCCGATCAACGATCCGACCGACCTCGAAAACGTCTTCCTGAAGACGGCGGACGGCCGTTTCGTGCCGATGTCGACCATCGCCACGCTGACCGAGCGCGCCGTGCCGCCATCGCTGTCGCGCGAACAGCAGCAGCCGTCGGTGGCGATCACCTCCAACCTCTCAGGCAATTTCGCGCTTGGCGATGCCTTGGCCCGCGCCGAGGAGATCGCCACGCCGCTGCTGCCGCCAGGCAGCCGCATCTTGCCATTGGCCGAAGCCGCGACGCTGGGCGAAACCAACAGCGCCATGGTCACCATCTTCGGCTTCGCGCTGGTCATCATCCTCCTGGTGCTGGCCGCGCAGTTCGAGAGTTTCGTCAGCGCCGTCATCATCATGGCGACGGTGCCGCTTGGTCTTGCCTGCGCCATCATCGCACTGCTGTTGAGCGGCACCAGCCTCAATGCCTACAGCCAGATCGGCCTGGTGCTTCTGGTCGGCGTCATGGCCAAGAACGGCATCCTGATCGTCGAATTCGCCAACCAGCTGCGCGATCGCGGGCTTGGCGTGCGCGAGGCGATCGAACAAGCCTCGACCATTCGCCTGCGGCCGGTGATGATGACGATGATCTGCACCATACTTGGCGGCGTGCCGCTGGTGCTGGCCGCCGGCGCCGGCGCCGAGGCGCGCGTGGCGCTCGGCTGGGTGATCGTCGGCGGGCTCGGCCTGGCCACCGTCTCGACGCTGTTCCTGACGCCGGTCGCCTACCTCCTGCTTGGCCGCTTCGTCACGCCCAAGACGCATGAGGAAGCACGGCTTAAGCGCGAACTCGAGGAAGCCGCCTACACCAATGTGGAGCCGGCGGAATAAAAAATTCCACGAAAGTGCGTTGCGATATTCCATCCGGAATTTCGCCGGAACAGAATACGCTATCTTAAGAGCCGGCCCTCGATCGACCAGCGCGCGGCGATGAAATTCAGCACCGCCGCCACGATGACACCGCCGATCTTTGCCGGCCACACGCCGGCGATGCCGGCAAAGAGTGCGATCGACAGGCTGGAGACGCCGAGCGAGATCAGCGCTCCAAGCGAGACGAAGCGAAGGAAGGCGTCATGCAGCCGGATCGCGCGATTGCGCTCGAACGACCAGAAGCCATTCGCCACGAAGGAGAAGACGACGGCGATGGACCAGGAGACGATGTTGGCGGGCAGCGGCGGGACATGCAGCCTGAGCAGCAGGAAAAAACCGGCAAGGTCGATGGCCGTGTTCACCAGCCCGACAATGGCGAAGCGCACGATCTTGCTGCCGGTCGAACGCTGGGGCTGGTCGGCGCCGCTCATCCCATGCCATCCATGATCTCGACATCGGCGCGGGCGAGGCTTTCGCCGAACGCGTCCGAGGCCAGCACGCCGAATTCCACTTCGCGCACCCGCTGCATCGGATCACGCCCTCGCAATGTGTCGTCGACATGGCCGGGATGGCACATGAACAGGCCTCGTTCCGGCAGTGTCTCGACAGCGGCTTGCAGAACCGGAGCAAATCTCTCGGGTTGCCGCCAATCATAGATGCCGGCGAGCGGCTCGAAAATGATGAAGCCGGCGCGCGCCATCGAGCGGTTGAAGCCGGCGGCCACGGCGGCGATTGCCGCGACTTTCGGCGCCACAGCGGCATTGTCGAGCGCTGGCGCCCCGCGCAGCACCGGCTTCTCGGAAGCTTCTGAAAAACGCGCCCGCAGCCATGTGCGTACGACCGGCAGGAAATGCACGTGCTGGTGCCCGTCGATGAAGGCCGGCCGCCGGCCCAACGCCTCGACGAAGCGGCCGTACTGTGCGTCGAGCTCGGCATGGACATCGCGCTCATCGACGCGGCCGCGCAGGACCGGCAGTGCCAGCCGGCGGAGCGCCGGCAACCGGCCTTCCGGCGCCAGGCTCGATCGGCCGGTGACCGCAGGCTGGTCCGTCAAGGTAAGATGCAGTCCTACCGCCGCGCGGCCGCACAGTGGCTTTATGAGCGCTGCCGCCTCTGCCCATTCGGGAAAGCCGGTCATGCAGCTGGTGCCCGTCAGGCGCCCTCGATCGAGCAGGTCGAGAATCCCGGCGGAAACGCCTGGCGCCAGGCCGTAATCGTCGGCGATCAGGCGGATGCGCCGCGTCATGCCCCGGGTGCGCCTGGCAACCTGTCAGGGGCGACCTCGCCGCGCAAGGCCTCACTATGCGAGGCCTCACCACGCAAGATCTCACCACGCAAGACATCGCGCACGATGTAGACCGGTCGATCCTTGCTCTCCGAGAGCGTGACCCAGACATATTCGCCGATCAGCCCGAGCAGTGTGAGGTTGAGGCCGCCGAGCAGGACGACGGCGACCATCAGGCTGGGATAGCCGGGCACCGCAATGCCGTAGAACATGACTTCGAAGAACACTTTGGCGCCGTAAAGCAGGCCCGCCAGCGCCGCCAGCATCCCGCTCAGGCTGATGATGCGCAGCGGGATGACGGAAAACGACGTAAACCCTTCCAACGAGAACGCGATCAGGTTGAGGCGGCTCCATTTCGAGGTACCGCTGGCGCGGTTCTCCGGCGAATATTCTATGGCCTTCTGGCGGAAGCCGGCCCAGGCGAACAGACCCTTGTTGAAGCGCCGCTTGTCGCGCAAGCTCGTCAGCGCGCGTGCCACAGCGGCCCGCATGACGCGGAAATCACCCGCGTTCTCCGGAATGTCGAAGCGCTGGCTGCTGTTGATCAGGCTGTAGAAAAGCCGTGCCAGCTGGCTGCGCCGCCAGCTGGCCTCGCGCCGGTCGTTCTGCGCGTAGATGACGTCGATGTCGGGGTTTTCCACCAGTTCGGCGATCATCTTCAGGCTGATGTCCATCGAATGCTGGAGATCGGCGTCCATGATCAGGACCATGTCGCTCCGCGACTGGTCGAGGCCGGCAAGCACCGCGACTTCCTTGCCGAAATTGCGGCTGAGCCGCACGATCTCCCAGGAACCCGACAGCGCCTGCGAAAATCGCTCGGCGCCATCGTCGCGGCTGCCGTCGTCGATCAGGATCTTGTGGACGGCCATGCCGAAACGTTGCGACACCGTGGCTTCGAGCCTGTCGAGCAATTCGGCAAAAGCCGAAGCCGATTGCGCCTCGTTGAAGAACGGCGCCACGATATCGAGAGTGGGTCGCGACTCAGCCATTTGCGACAGGCCCTTCATTCATCACCTTTTCCCGCGTCACCTTGCCTTGCGCCTTGGCCCAGAACCACCAGATCAGGGACCCGGCGATAATGGTGACCGCGATCGGCCGAAACCAGGGATAGGTCAAATCTTGGATATGGCGCTCGACGCCCGTCAATCCGGTCAGGAACAGCATCACCGACAGCACCGAGGCCAGGACACCGCCTTTTTCCTCGCGCCATAACAAGGCAATGGCTAGGCCGGCGGGCACGGCGATCATGGCATAAGTGTTGGGCTCGACACGCGGGTTGAAGACGCACATGTAGAACGTCGCCGTCAGGAAGATGACGAGATCAGCCGTTCCGCGCTCGAGCCTGCGGTCGAACCAGATGACCGCGCAGAGCGCAAACAGGGCCATGACGATGCGTATGACCGTGGCGCCGATTTCCGGCAGCGGCAGTCCCATCCGGGTGAAGGGGGCTGTGAAATCGGTGGGGACGAAGTGGCTGGTGTTGTCAACGGCCATCGAGGTCAGCATCTCGGCGAAAAGACGATACTGGTCGTTGAGATAGCCTGCAGGTGCGAAAGCGTAAGGCAAGGCGAGCACGAACAGCACCGCCAGCACCAGGACCGGTATCAACCGGAGGCGCAGGGCTCCCACCAACAGCAGCATGATAATCGCCGTCGGCTTGGCGATGATGGCGACGGAAGCCCAAAAGAACGTTTCGGCGCGACGCCCCTCGAGCGCCGAAAAGGTAAGGAGCCAGCAGGCGCCGGCCAAGAGGATCGTCGCCTGGCCGTTGCGGATTGCACCCATCGCCATCGGCAGGGCAAGAAAGAGCCCGAAGGAAAGCAGCCATGGCAGTTCCCCGCCGCCGAGCTTGCGCACCTGCCGCATGGCGGCCAATGTCAGCACCGCGAAACCGATAATATGCCAGATCAGGCCGCCGAGATGCGGGCCGAGCTTGACCAGCGGAACGTAGAGCGCGGCAAAGGCCGGCGCGTAGAGATACCCCATCTCGGAGCTGAGATTGTAGAGCGGCCGGCCGGCCAGAAGGGCCTCGCTGCCGTCTATATAGGCCTGCCAGACAGTACGCGTGTGCGGTGACCACAGGACGAGCGCAAGAACGACCAGGAAGGCTCCGATCCACATGCCAAGTCCCAAACGGTCGAAAACCGGCTTGGAAAGCGTCATCCGCGCACCCCACACAATTCCAGAACGATTTCCCATCACCGCCTGTATTTGAAGGCGGCATATCACGGACAAAGCAGCGTGGCATAGAGGGGCCGGAAGACGCGGACTTCGAAACCGCCGGCCCACCCTGAAGCCAAAGACCGGCCTTTGTTGATGACCATCGATGGCCTTTTGAAGGCCTCGGCTTCGAACTGCAGATGCCCTAGGAATTGCGCTAACGCTTTGTTTTGACGCAATTTCCAAGGGAAGCGCTATGCGCTTTTCCCGGGAAAACGGCTTCCCACTTTTCCGGAAGTTGCTTTAAGGCCGGATGAAAACCTTGCCATTGGGCTTGGCCAGTTCCGCCGGCAACCGCGCCATGGCCTCGGCGAGCGGCACCACCGCCGTCACGTCGGTCGACCAGCGCCCGTCGGAAAACCGCTTCTGCGCCTCCAGGATCGCCGGGCCGCGCCGGTCCTTGAATTGCCGCATCCATTCGCTCAGCCAGAAGCCTTCTATGTGCTTGTGCTGAAAGATCAGCTGGCCGGGCTCGCGGATGACAGTGGCGTCAGTGTCGAGCCGGCCGTAGATGATCCAGCGCGAACGCTTCGGCATGGCGTCGAAGATGGCCGAGGCCAATGGTCCGGTCACCGCATCGAGGAAGATGCGCGGCTGCTCTTCCTTCATCACTTGACGCAGCGCTGCCTTGAAATCCGGCGCCTTTTCATTGAGGACATGCGCCGCGCCAAGCTCTTTCAGCAATGCGATCTGGTCGTCACGGCGCACGGTGACGATAGGCCGGAACCCCGCTTCCCCAGCCAGGCCGATGATCAGCTTGCAGAGCTGGCTGGCGCCGGCGGTCATGACGAAGGCCTTTTCGCCCTCCTGTTTGACGATGTCGAACATGGCGATCGCGGTGAGCGGATTGACGATCATCGCCGCCCCATCCTCATCACGCACGGTGTCGAGGAGCGGAATGCAGACCGCCGCCTCGGCGACGGCATATTGCGCCCACGAACCCCAGTTGGTGACGCCGGTGGCGAAGGCGACCCGCTTGCCGATCAGGCTTTTCGAATAGGGCTCATCACCGCCGGCAACGACCGTGCCGACGCCCTCGAAGCCGGCCGGTTGGCCCTTGGCGCGCGGCTGGCCGTACTGGCCCTTGATGAAGGCGACGTCGGAAGGATTGATCGAGGCGAGACTGACCCTGATCAGCACCTGGCTCGGTCCAGGCGCCGGCACCGCGATGCTGCCCGGTTCGATGTAGGGCTCCATCGCCTCCAGCACGCTGCCGCTCGGCGTCCTGGTGTAGCCGTCGCCGACCAGCAGCAGCGCCTGCATTTCGGAGGGGATGGTCATCGCGGGCTCCTTGCTTGCCGGCAGAGGTCAGGCAGCGGCTCAGACCTTTTCCTGCGTGTATTTCTTCAGCTCCGTCCGCGCCACCTGGCGGCGATGCACGGCGTCGGGTCCGTCGGCGAGGCGCAACGTCCTCAGATGCGTCCACGAGCGGGCAAGCGGCGTATCCTGGCTGATGCCCTGGGCCCCGAACATCTGCACCGCCTCGTCGGTCACCTTGAGCGCGACGCGTGGTGCGATGACCTTGATCTGGCTGATCCAGGGGGCCGCGGCGCGCGCATCGCCCTGGTCGATCATCCACGCCGCCTTCAGACACAGCAGCCGCGCCATCTCGATCTCCATGCGGCATTCGGCGATGATGTCGAAATTGGCGCCGAGTTTCGCCAGGGGCTGGCCGAAGGCCTCGCGGCGCACGGAGCGCTGGCACAGCATCTCGAGGGCCATCTCGGCCTGGCCGATGGCGCGCATGCAGTGGTGGATGCGGCCCGGCCCGAGCCGGCCTTGCGCGATCTCGAAGCCCCTCCCCTCACCGAGAATGAGGTTCGAGGCGGGTACTCGGACATTGTCGAAGCGAAGGTGCAGGTGGCCATGCGGCGCGTCGTCGTCGCCATAGACCTGCATGGCGCGGACCTTGGTCACGCCCTTGGTGTCCGATGGCACCAGGATCATCGAATGGCGACGGTGCCGCGGTTCCTGGTCGCCGCCGGTCCGCACCATGACGATGTAAATGGCGCAACGCGGATCGCCGGCGCCCGACGCCCACCATTTCTCGCCATTGAGCACATAGTCGTCGCCCTGCCGCTCGCAGCGCATCAAAATGTTGGTGGCGTCCGACGAGGCCACATCCGGCTCGGTCATCAGATAGGCCGAGCGGATCTTGCCGTCGAGCAGCGGCTCGAGCCACGTCTTCTTGTGGTCGGCCGAACCGTAGCGTTCCAGCACCTCCATGTTGCCGGTGTCTGGCGCCGAGCAGTTGAAGGTCTCCGCGCCGAGATGCGCCTTGCCCATCTCCTCGGCCAGATAGGCGTATTCGACAGTCGACAGGCCATAGCCGCGCTCCGAGCCGGTCAGCCAGAAATTCCACAGGCCGCGCTCCCGTGCAGCCTTCTTGAGTCCTTCGAGGATCTCGCTTTGTCGCGCGCTGTAGACCCAGCGGTCGCCGTCCTTGCCCACTTCGCCGAGGAATTCCTTGTCCAGCGGCATGATCTCGTCGCGCACCATGGCCGCGACGCGGGCGTGGATCGGCTTCAGCCGCTCGGTCATGCCGAGGTTCATCTCCGTCATCGGTCGCTAACCCTTCATACAGGCCGGGCATTTTACCCGTGGCAAGGATGACCGTACTTCGGATAGCCTTGTCAACGCGAACTGATTGCCGCATGCCGAGGCAGGGCGCGGAGGATTGTGATGGGCTATCTGGACGAACTGTTTTCGGTGGCCGACAAGACCGCGCTGGTGACGGGCGCGGCGACCGGCATCGGCCGCATGGCGGCCACCGCGCTGGTCAAGGCCGGCGCCAGCGTCATGATTGCCTCGCGCAAGGGCGAAGATTGCGTCAAGGTCGCCGCCGAATTGAACGATCTCGGCACCTCGGGGCGGGCCGATGGCTTTACAGGCGACGTCTCCAGCGAGGCCGGCATTGCCGCGCTTGTCGCCGAGGTCAAGGCGCGGACCGATCAGCTCGATATTCTGATCAACAATGCCGGGATTTCCTGGGGCGCGCCGCTGGAGAGCTTTCCCTACCACGCTTGGGCCAAGGTTTTTGGCGTCAATGTCACCGCGGTCTTCCACCTGACGCGCGAATTGCTGCCGCTGCTCGAGGCCGCCGCCAGCGACGTCGACCCGGCCCGGGTGATCAATCTGGGTTCGGTGATGGGCACGCAGCCGCTCGCCGACGACGCCTATTCCTACACCGCCTCGAAGGCCGCCGTTCATCATCTGACGCGCACGCTGGCGCTCGAATTCGCCCCTCGCCGCATCACCGTCAATGCCTTCGCACCCGGCCCCTTCCAAAGCCGCATGACTGCCTTTGCCACCGGCACCCAGGAACAGGCCGACCATGTCGGCAGTCATGTTCCGATCGGCCGTATCGGCACACCGGATGACATTGCCGGCGCAACGCTCTATTTGTGCAGCCGTGCAGGCAGCTATGTCACCGGCGCCATCCTGCCGATCGACGGCGGGCAATCGGTGCAGCATGGATTGACCTTGTTCAAGGAATGACATTTGCCGGCCGCAGAAGCCGGGGGTGAACTGGAGGACATGAGCGTGGAACCGATCAGTCTCGATGTGCTTCTGGCCAGCGTCGGCAAAGAGGTTGGCGTCTCACCCTGGCGGGCGGTCACGCAACGCATGATCGACCAGTTCGCGGACGCCACCGACGATCACCAGTTCATCCACTGCGACCCGGAGCGGGCCAAGCGCGAGACGCCGTTCGGTGGCACCATCGCCCATGGCTTCCTGTCGCTGTCGCTGCTGTCGGCGATGACCTTCGAGACCATGCCGCCGCTGGAAAACAGCAAGATGGGTGTCAATCACGGCTTCGATTCGCTGCGCTTCCTGGCGCCGGTCAAGACTGGCGCCCGCATCCGCACCCGTTTCGTGCTGGCCGACGTCAAGGTCAGGCCGTCGGGCTGGGTGCAGACCGCGCACGACGTGACGATCGAGATCGAGGGCTCGAAGAAACCAGCACTCACCGCCCGCTGGCTGACGCTGACCCTGATCGAACGCCAGCCCGAGACCGCATGAACGACCCGAACGCGCTCGACCAGGCGGCGCTCGCGTCCTACCTCGAGGCGGAAATCCCTGGCTTTTCCGGGCTCGCCGCAATCGAAAAGTTCAAATCCGGCCAGTCGAACCCGACCTATCTGCTGACGGCGGCGAGCGGCCGCTATGTGCTGCGTGCCAAGCCGCCGGGTCATTTGCTGAAATCGGCGCATCAGGTCGACCGCGAATTTCGCGTCATGAAGGCGCTTGCCGGCAGCGCGGTGCCCGTCCCCCGGATGCTGCATCTGTCGGCCGAGGATTCGCCGATCGGCCGCATGTTCTACGTCATGGATTTCCTCGACGGCCGCATCTTCTGGGATCCGGCACTGCCCGAGGCGCGCGACAACGATGAGCGTTCCGCCATTTACGACGCCATGAACGGTACGCTGGCGGCCCTGCACGACGTCGATGCCGAGGCCGTGGGCCTCGGCGATTTCGGCCGGCCGGGCAATTATTTCGAGCGGCAGCTGGCGCGCTGGACCAGCCAGTACCGCGCTTCGGAAACCGGCACCATCGCCGACATGGACCGGTTGATCGCGTGGCTGGAAACACATATGCCCGCCGATAACGGCCGTGTCTCGCTGGTCCATGGCGACTACCGGCTGGACAATCTGATCTTCGCGCCGGACCAGCCAAAGGTGCTGGCAGTGCTCGACTGGGAACTGTCGACATCGGGCCATCCCTTCGCCGACATCGCCTATCAGTGCATGCAGTGGCGCCTGCCGCACGCATCCGGCTTTCGCGGCCTCGGCGGCATTGACCGTGCGGCGCTCGGCCTGCCCTCGGAAGAGGAGTATGTCGCCGCCTATTGCCGCCGACGTCGGCTCGAAGGCATCGGCAATTGGCCGTTCTTCCTCGCCTTCTCCTTCTTCCGCCTGGCCGCGATCTGCCAGGGTGTCTACAAGCGTGCGTTGGACGGCAATGCCTCCAATCCCGAAAAGGCCAGAACCTATGGCGAGGCGGTGAAGCTCTTGTCGCATCTTGCAGTCAAACTGATCGACAAAGAGATGTGACGTGATGGGAGAGACGGCTGCGTCGTAGCGATCTGATGCCTGCCGTTTGGGAACCTGGGGCGCCCTTGTCCATTTCCGTACAGCGTATATAATTTAGCCGGACACCACCAACCGAAAGGCACCCGACTTGCCGCCGAGCGTCCAGACACGCCGCGAGAAACAAAAGGCCGAGCTACGCTCCGAACTGGTCGCAGCCGCGCACAAGCTCGTCCAGGAAGAAGGCTATGAGGGTCTGACCATCCGCAAGCTGGCCAAGCGGGTCGGCTATGCACCGATGTCGGTCTATTCCTACTTCGCCGACAAGCAGGACATCCTGTTCGCGCTGGCCGAAGATGCGTTCGAGACCCTTGCCCGGCGCATCGAGGAGCATCCATCAGACGATCCGATCGCGGCTTTGCAGGCGGTCATGACCGAATATGCCGCCTTCGGCCTCGGCAATCCCAATGAATACCGCACCGTCTTCATGACCGAAAAGACCAAGCTGCCGGAAGGCAGGAGCTACGCGGACATGGAGGAAGGCAACCCGGCGATGAAGGCGCTGATCAGCCGGGTCGAGGCCTGCGTCGCCGCAGGCGAGTTGCAGGGCGATCCGCGCGCCATCGCCACCATGCTGTGGGCGGTCGGCCATGGCACGATCTCGCTGCTGATCACCTTTCCGTTCTACCCCTTCGGCGACCCGCAGGCCTTTGTGAAGCGGATGTGCGATTTCACGCTTGCGACACTGCGCACGCAAAATGTGCCTCCGCTGACCGAGACCCCGGTCAACTGCTGAACGATATCTCCTTTCCTGCAGAACCTCGTCGTTACCACCCGAACCGGTGGCAGATTTCTTGGTTAACAAAAAATTTCCGTACATGTACGATTTCGGCTTGAACTTCGTGAGCGGCAGGCGTATCTGTACGGCATAACGTACACGTACGAAGAAATTCACCCGTCGGAACGGAGACTGACAATGAAAAAGACCGTCCTCACCCTCGCCGCCATTCTGGCCCTTTCGGGCTCGGCTTTCGCCGCCAGTGCCACCCAGCCGGTCAAGCACCTGCCGGCCGCGACCTGCGTCGACACCAGGACCCATGTGAAGCTCGATTGCGCTTCGACCGGCTCGGTCGAGAAGAAGGGCACCACGGAAAACACCGCTGAGGGCAAGGGCCCGCGCCTCGGCATCAGCATCAACCCGTGGATCGTGCCGAGCGCTTTCTAACATTTGCGCCAAACGCTTCTGGCCGGCGCGGCCGGCCATTCGGTGACGTCAGCCGATCGAGACCGGCAGCCTGGTCGCCGAACTCTCGAACGCCGCATCGATCAGCTTCTGCATGTCGGCGGCGCGCCGGAACGACGGATCGCCGTTCTGCCCGCTATCCAGCGCATCGGCGAAGCGCCTTGCGTTACGCTTGACATCCGGCGGCGCCAGAGTCCGCCAGCGCTGCAGGTCGACATCCCCGCCGAGACAGGCGGACAGGTGCGAAACCTTGCCGTCGGTCTCGACCTTGATGGCTCCCCTGGTGCCGTGCAGCGTCAGCGACAGATCGTTGGCGTGGCCTGTCGTGTAGCGGCTCGCCATGATCATGGCGAGCGCGCCTGACTTCAGCCGCGCCGTCATCGCCACGCTGTCATTGGCGTCCAGCACATAGTCGCCGATCTGCTCGCCCTCGGCCTTCGGAAACGTCACCAGGTCGGCATGCAGGCTGACGATGTCCTGGGCGGCGCCATAGGTGGCGAAGTCCAGTATGTGTATGCCGACATCACCCAGCACGCCTGTCGAACCATGCCGGCTAGACAGGCGCCACAGCCATTTGTCCTCGACCCGCCAGTTGCCCCAGGATTTGCTGACCAGCCAGCTTTGCCGATAACTCGCCTCGACATGGCGGAGTTCGCCGATGGCGCCGGCCTGCACCATGCGCCGCGCTTCCTGGATGGCCGGCGAATTGCGGTAGGTCAGGTTGACCATGTTGACGACGCCTGCTGCCTCGGCGGCTTCGGTCATGGCAAGCGCGTCGGCATGGTTCGGCGCCAGCGGCTTCTCGCAAAAGACGTGTTTGCCCGCGGCAAGCAGCGCCAGCGTCGTTGCCTTGTGCACGCCGTCCGGCGTGGCGTTGATGGCGGCATCGAACTGGCCCCAGGCGATCGCCGCCTCCAGGCTCTCGAAGCAGTCGCCAATCTTGTTTGCCCCGGCGAACGTCGCCGCGCGGCCTGGCACCTGGTCGACACAGGCCACGATGCTGCAGCCGGGAATCCCGGCGAACTCCTCGACATGATGCCCGGCGATGCCGCCGGTGCCGAGCAGAAGAATTCGGTGCATCAACCCACCCCCAACCAGTTCATGCCCCGATCAGCCCAGGCCCGATCAGCCGAGGCCCCGATCAGCTTAGGCCGATCAACTAAGACCCTTGTCGCCATCGGCATGCAGGCGCAGGCCTTTCTGGACGATCTTCTCCTTGGCCCTGTCCGTCGGCACGTTCGGCGCATTGGTGATGCCGGACCATGCGGGTGCGGGATTGTGCGCCCAGTGCACGGCGTTGCGCAGCACCTGTTGCACCCCGTCATTGTGGTAGATCGGATAGGTCTCGTGGCCCGGCGAAAAATAGAAGATCCGTCCCGCGCCGCGCTGATAAGTCAGTCCCGACCGGAACACCTCGCCGCCCTCGTACCAGGAGATGAATACCGTTTCCAGCGGCTCCGGCACGGCGAACGGCTCGCCATACATTTCCGTCTCGCCGATCTCCAGGCATTCGCCGATACCTTGCGCGATCGGATGGCCGCGATTGATCGCCCAGACGCGTTCACGCTCGCCCGCCTCGCGCCATTTCAGCGAGCAAGGCGTACCCATCAGGCGCTTGAAGATCTTCGAGTAGTGCCCGGAATGGAGCACGATCAGCCCCATGCCTTCCCAGACCCGCTTCTGCACGCGTTCGACGATCTCGTCCTTGACCTCGCCATGGGCGGCGTGGCCCCACCACAAGAGCACATCGGTGCCGGCCAGGCGCTTCTCGCCCAGGCCATGTTCGGGCTCCTGCAAGGTGGCCGTACTCGCCTCGATGCCCTTGTCCTGGTTGAGCGCGGCGGCAATAGTGCCATGCATGCCCAAGGGATAGAGATCACGCACGGCGGCATTGGTCTGCTCGTGCACGTTCTCGCCCCAGACGACTGCTTTTATCGGCATTTTCATCTCCCAAAGCGCTTTAAATAGCGCATGTGACGGGACCTTGAGAAGGTACCGCCAAGATCGAAACTGGGGAAATCAGGGCTTGCGGGTTTTCCGTCCCGCAACGGTCTTGGCCTTGCCGGGTTTGGCAGGAGCGCCTGAGATGACTGATCCGGTGATCGACACCGGATCGCTGGCCGGAAAAGTGTCCTCGAGGCCCTCCTCGAGTTCCTCTTCGGCATTGGCCTCGTGATGCCGCTCGTGTTCGAGCGAGCGGACCGCCGCGGTTTTGGATTGCGGCGGCGACTTCGGCGCGGACTTGGACGGCATCGACATTCTCCCTCGACTTGTTGCCGCACAACGGACGCGCGCGGCAAACGTTCCGGGTTCAGACCGCCGCGTCGCGTGCCCCTTCGGACAGGAAAGTAAAGACATAGTCCGAGAAGGAACGCCAGCACTCGACCCGGAAGGCGTCCGCGGCCGTACGCAACAGCACGATTTCGGCCTTGCCAAGGATAGTGCGCGAGGCAGCCCCCACCGGGAACGCATCGAGCGACAGATCCTGCGGGCAACCCGAATTGATCGTTGCGGCCGCCGCCGCGCCGGTAACGGCAATCGCGATATTGCGGTGAGAGACACCCACTGCCGAATGGAGCGCGGCAACCGTGGCGCAAGCGGCGAGCGGATCGTTGCCGGCCTCGTCGATGACAAACCATTCGTCCGGCCCAAGCCACAGCGCGGTGCGGCCAGCCTTCGATACGGACGTCTTCGGCTTTTTCGGCAAGGTCACGCCGAGCGCCTTCGACAGCGCCGCGACGGAAGCCTCCGGCGCGCGCAGCGAAATACGCTCTGCCGGCGGCAGGATCTCGACCTTGGCGTTGGTTGCGGTGGTGCTACGTCCAGCCAGTGCCGGGCGACGCTCAACCGAAGGCGATACGGCGGAAACCGTCTTCCTTGCAGCAGCCTTAGCCATTGAGGCGCCCTCCCGTCTCGTCGAAGAACACCATGCCGGTAACCTCCACTTCGATCACTCCGTTCGGCATCGGCACGTAGAGCGTGTCGCCCATGCGGTCGCGGCCGCCGGCGACCAGCGCCAGCGCGATGGAGCGGCCGCAATTTTCCGACCAGTAGCTCGAGGTGACGTGGCCGATCATCTTCATCGGGATCGCCTGCTTCGGGTCCTCGACGATCTGCGCGCCTTCCTCCAGCACCACCTTCGGGTCCTTGGTCTTGAGGCCCACCAGCTGCTTGCGGCCCTTGGCCACCAGATCCGGCCGCGTCAGGCCGCGGATGCCGACGAAATCGGCCTTCTTCTTGCCGACCGCCCAGTCGAGGCCGGCATCACCAGGGGTCACCGTGCCGTCGGTGTCCTGGCCAACGATGATATAGCCTTTTTCGGCGCGCAATACGTGCATGGCCTCGGTTCCGTAGGCGGCGGCGCCATGCTTCTGGCCCTCGGCCCACAGCGCTTCCCAGACGGCCTGGCCGTAGTCGGCCGGGACATTGACCTCGAAGCCGCGCTCGCCGGTGAACGACATGCGGAACAGCCGCGTTGGCACGCCGCAGATCTTGCCTTCGCGCACCGACATATGCGGCAGCGCCTCGTCGGACATGTCGATGCCCTCGACCAGCGGTGCGATGATGTCGCGCGACTTTGGCCCTTGCACGGCGATCACCGCCCATTGTTCGGTGATCGAGGTCAGCCAGACATTGAGATGCGGGAACTCGGTCTGGAGATAGTCCTCCATGTGGTTCATGACCCGCGGCGCGCCACCGGTCGTCGTCGTCACATGGAAACGGTCCGGTGCCAGTCGGCCGACGACGCCGTCATCATAGATAAAGCCGTCCTCGCGCAGCATGATGCCATAGCGGCAGCGGCCGGGTTCCAGCTTCTCCCACGGATTGGTGTAGAGCAACTCCATGAACTTGGCGGCATCCGGCCCGACCACTTCGATCTTGCCGAGCGTCGAGGCATCGAACAGCCCTGCCTTGTTACGAACCGCAACGCATTCGCGGTCGACCGCTGCATGCATGTCTTCGCCCGCCTTCGGGAAATACCAGGCGCGCTTCCACTGGCCGACATCCTCGAATACCGCGCCCTGCGCTTCGGCCCAGGGATGGATCGCGGTCTTGCGTGTCGGGTCGAACAGCGGCCCGCGCGCATGGCTGACGATCGCGCCGAAGGTGACCGGCGTGTAGGGCGCGCGGAACGTGGTCAGGCCGACCTCGGGGATCGGCTTGCCCAGCGTCTCGGCGGCGATCGCCAGGCCGTGCATGTTGGAGGTCTTGCCCTGGTCGGTCGCCATGCCGTTGGTGGTGAAGCGCTTGACGTGCTCGATCGAGCGCATGCCCTCATGCACCGCCTGGCGAATATCCTTGGCGGTGACGTCGTTCTGGAAATCGACGAACGCCTTCACCGTCGTGTCCGGTCCGGCGCCGGGGCCAGCCCCCAGCATGCCGCGCGACCAGCTCTCCGAGGCATCGACCTTCGGCTTGGCGCCCTTCGCGGTTTTCGCGCCGGCATCTTTCGCTGCCTTGGCGCCAGCCGCGTAGGCCTCGTCGACCGTTGCCGACAGCCCGTCAGTGCCGTTGCAGGCGCCGACGGAGACGCAGTCTTGTGCGTAGATGCCCGGCACGAAACGCTTGGTCTCGTCGTTGAAGGCGACCTTGCCGCGCGATTGCGAGAACAGATGCACCGACGGCGTCCAGCCGGCCGACATCAGGATCGCGTCGACGGAGATAGTGCGTTCGCCGCCGCCATTCTTCGGCTGCACGGTCATCGACGACACCCGCAATTTGCCGCCGGCACGGATCACCGCGCGGCCGAAATTGATCTCGATGCCGAGCGCCCTCGCCTCGTCGATCACCGGTCCTGTCGGGTTGTCGCGCAGGTCGACGATCGCCGCCACATTGACGCCGGCCTTCTTCAGGTCGATCGCCGCCGCGTAGGCCGAGTCATTAGCAGTGTAGACGCCGACATTCCTGCCGACCGCCACGCCATAATGGTTGAGGAAGGTGCGCGCCGCGCCCGCCAGCATGATGCCCGGCCGGTCGTTGTTCGCGAACACCATATGGCGCTCGATGGCGCCGGAGGCCAGCACGACGCGCTTGGCGCGGACCTGCCACAGCCGCTCGCGCGGCAAATCATGGCCGGGGGCCTTCAGATGATCGCTGACACGCTCGACCAGGCCGACGAAATTCTGCGCGTAGTAGCCAAAAGCAGTTGTGCGCGAGAGCACGCGGACATTGTCCATCGCGCTCAGTCTGGCGATCGCCGCCTGTGCCCAGGCAAAACCGTCCTGGCCGTCTATTTTCGCGCCACTCTCGAAACGCAGGCTACCGCCGAATTCGACCTGCTCGTCGGCGAGGATGACCCGCACGCCGGTCTCCGCCGCCGCCAATGCCGCCGCGATACCTGCGGCACCGCCGCCCAGCACCAGCACGTCGCAATGCGCGTAGCGCGAGGAATAATGGTCGGGATCGGGTTTGTCCGGAGAAACGCCAAGGCCGGCGGCTTCGCGGATCTTGGGTTCGTAAAAGCTCTTCCAGGCCGCCTTGGGCCACATGAAGGTCTTGTAGTAGAAGCCGGCCGAAAACATCGGCGATGCGATGTCGTTGACCGCGCCTATGTCGAAGGACAGCGACGGCCAGCGGTTCTGCGAATTGGCGGCAAGTCCGTCATAAAGCTCCTGCACGGTGGCGCGCACATTCGGCGTCTTGCGCGCGGCGTCACGCACGATCTGCACCAGCGCGTTAGGCTCTTCCGCGCCCGCCGACAGAATGCCGCGCGGCCGGTGGTACTTGAACGAGCGGCCGACCAGATGCACGCCATTGGCAAGCAGCGCCGAGGCCAACGTGTCGCCCTCGATGCCGGTATAGGACTGGCCGTCGAAGCTGAACCGCGCGGTCTTGGCCTGGCTGAGGCGACCGGCGCTCGGAATGCGGAACCCGCCGCTCATTTGGTAACCACTTCGTTGGAGTTTTTGGGCAGCTTGGCGGGTTTCGGCTCACCGGCCTTGTAGGTCATGACGAACTTATCGGTGACGGTGTCGCGCACTGCGTTGAAGAAGCGGGCGCAGCCATGCATGTGCCGCCAGCGCTCGTAGATGATGCCCTTGGGGTTCGAGCGGATGAAGAAGAATTTCTCGAAATCATCGTCGCTCTCGCCGGCCATATTGGCCGAGCGCGCGATATGGGCCTCGCCGGCGTTGCGAAATTCGAGCTCCGGGCGCTCTTCCTCGCAATAGGGGCAGCGTATGAGCAGCATCGTCTTCGTTCCTACAATTCGCCGTGGCCGACGTGGGCGCCGGCGGGTTGGTCGCAAAGCTTCTGGCCCATGGTCATGAATGGAGCGACGAGCCGCAGGCGCTCCTCGACGTTTGTCGCATCGCGAAACAAAGCGCGGTTGGCCATGTTGCCGAGCGTCAGTTGCATCGGGTCGGTGGTGACGATCACGCCACGCGGCTCGAAATCCTCGTCCTCGTCCAGCCCGTGCGGCCGGCCTTCAAAGAACATCACCACTTTCTGGCCGGCGCTCCACACGCATGCCAGCGTCCCGTTGTCGACCGAAAACGGCCAGCCGGCCTCGTTGCCGGCACGTTCGATCGGCTGCAGCCGCACCTCTTCCGGCGACGGCAAATGGAACATGCCCTGTTCCCCCGCCAGCACCAGCGGCATGGCGACAGCGAGTTCCGTCATCATCAATGCGCCACCGCCGCCGCCGCGGCCTCGTCGATGAGGCGGCCGGTGCGGAAGCGTTCGATGGTGAAGGGCGCGTTGATCGGATGCGGATCGTCCTTGGCGATGGTGTGGGCAAAGACATGGCCCGAGCCGGGCGTCGCCTTGAAGCCGCCGGTGCCCCAGCCGCAATTGACGTAGAGGCCGGGCACCGGCGTCTTGGCCAGGATCGGCGAGCGGTCGGGCGTGACGTCGACGATGCCGCCCCACGAGCGCAGCATCTTCATGCGCGTGAAGATCGGGAACATCTCGCAGATTGCGTCGAGCGTATGCTGCAAGATGTGCAGGCCGCCGGTCTGCGAATAGGAGACATACTGGTCGGTGCCGGCGCCGATGACCAGCTCGCCCTTGTCGGACTGCGAGATATAGGCGTGCACGGTGTTGGACATCACCACGCAAGGCACCACCGGCTTGACCGGCTCCGACACCAGCGCTTGCAGCGGATAGCTTTCCAGCGGCATGCGCACGCCGGCCATGTTCATGATGACAGACGAATGGCCAGCAGCGACGACGCCGACCTTCTTGGCGCCGATGAAGCCGCGTGTCGTGTCGACGCCCATGACCGCGCCATTGGCGGCCCGCTTGACGCCGGTGACCTCGCAATTCTGGATGATGTGCACGCCGCGCGCCGAAGCGCCGCGCGCGTAACCCCAGGCCACCGCATCGTGGCGCGCCGTGCCGCCGCGCCGCTGCAAGGCGGCCCCGACCACCGGATAGCGCGCATCCCTGGAGATGTTGAGCGGCGGGCAGAATTCCTTGGCCTGCTCCGGCGACAGCCATTCATTGTCGATGCCGTTCAGCCGGTTGGCATGGACATGGCGCTTCAGCACCTGGACGTCGTGCACATTGTGGGCGAGCATCATGACGCCGCGCGCCGAATACATGACGTTGTAGTTGAGCTCCTGGGAAAGCCCATCCCACAGCTTCAGCGCATGGTCGTAGATGCCGGCGCTCTCGTCATAGAGATAGTTGGAGCGGATGATGGTGGTGTTGCGGCCGGTGTTGCCGCCGCCCAACCAACCCTTTTCCAGCACAGCGACATTGGTGATGCCATGCACGCTGGCGAGATAGTAGGCGGTGGCCAGCCCATGGCCGCCGGCGCCGACGATGATGACGTCGTATTCCTTCTTCGGCTCGGGCGAGGACCATTGCTCCTCCCAGCCCTTATGGCCGCGCATGGCCTCGCGGGCGATGGCGAATACCGAATATTTTTTCAACGTTCCAGCCTCGCAAATGGCGGCGAGGCGTTCACTTGGCCCCGGCGCGCGAGGTGTATCACTAGCGAAACAGCGCTTCCACCCTTGCGCTGTTTGCGACGGCGCTTGCCGTTTTGCGCCGCGACGAGAAACAGGCATGCGGGCTGGCTGCCATGGCTGCGGTCAGTCACACTGCCTGTCGCGAGATTCTTGAGGACGAGAGGACGAGTATGGGCAACGCCTGGTGGAATCTGACGCTACGCTTCCTGTTGGAGCTTGCCGCCTTGCTTGGTCTCGGCGTCGCGGGCTGGAACCTCTCCGAGGGATGGTGGCGATGGGGCCTGGCCCTGGTCCTGCCGCTTGTTGCAGCCGTGCTGTGGGGCACTTTCGCGGTACTCGACGACCCGAGCCGATCAGGCCGTGCGCCAGTACCGGTTCCGGGCACGGTGCGGCTGGCGTTGGAATTGGTCATCCTGTTCGGCGGCGCTGCTGGATTCCATGTGGCCGGTTACACGACCACGGGCATCATCGTCGCCCTGCTTATCGCCATGAGCTACGCATTTTCGCTCGACCGGCTCGGTTGGCTGCTGAAGCAATAGTTCAGGGACGACGCAGCCTTCGCAGGTATCGGGTGGCTCCGACCAACCCCATTTGCGACCAAGCATCCGATCGCCGGCAGAACTGGCGCCAAGCAAAGGATGCAAAAAATGCTCGCACTCGCCAACAAGATCGCCATCGTCACCGGCGCCAGTTCCGGCATTGGCCGCGCCACCGCAAAACTCTTTGCCGAGGAAGGCGCGAAGCTCGTCGTCGCCGCGCGGCGCCAGGCAGAGCTCGACGCGCTCGTCGCCGAAATATCGGACGCGGACGGCACCGCCGTCGCGCTTGCCGGCGACGTCAGGGACGAAGCCTATGCAAAGGCTCTTGTCGATCTGGCGTTGGAAAAGTTCGGCGGCCTCGACATCGCCTTCAACAACGCCGGCGCCGTCGGCGTGATGGCGCCCCTGCCCGACATGGTGCCGGCGGCATGGCACGAGACGATGGACATCAACCTGACAAGCGCCTTTCTCGGGGCAAAGCACCAGATACCGGCCATGCTGGAGCGGGGCGGCGGGTCGCTGATCTTTACCTCGAGCTTTGTCGGCTACACTGCCGGCATGCCGGGCATGGCCGCCTATGCCGCTGCCAAGGCCGGCCTGATCGGCCTGACGCAGGTGCTGGCCGCCGAGTATGGGCCAAGGGGGCTACGCGTCAACGCGCTGCTGCCCGGCGGCACCGACACACCCGGCGCGACGACCACCACGCCGCAGGCACGCGCCTTCGTCGAAGGCATCCATGCCTTGAAGCGTATGGCGCAGCCGGAGGAGATTGCCCGCTCGGCGCTTTATCTCGCCTCCGATGCCTCGAGCTTCACCACGGGAACCGCGCTGTTTGCCGATGGCGGCGTCTCGATCAACCGGACGTGAACCCGGCGAACAGGCCCGTTCGTCCAAGTGACGCAGACCGCCGGTCTTGCTTTTTCGGCGCGATTTGGCGATTCCGTTTTGTCGAAACCGGTCTTCTTGCCGAAACAGGTCCTGAAACCATGATGCTGATCCGAACCTATGTGGCCGCGAGCGCGATCGAGGGCGTCGGCATGTTCGCCGCCGAGCCGATCCGCAAGGGCGCCTCGATCTGGCGCCTCGATCCTGATTTCGATCGGCTGATCCCGATGGACAGATACGAGGCAGCGCCGCCACCGCTGAAGGAATTGCTCGATCGTTATGCCTATCCGAGCCCGGACCGGCCGGGTTTCATGGTCTATGAAGTCGACAATGGTCGCTTCATGAACCATTCGGCGACGCCGAATACGGATTTCTCGCAATATGGCGGCGCGACGGCGACCCGCGATATCGCCGTCGGCGAAGAGATCACCTGCGACTACGGCGAGTTCTTCGAGGATTTCGAGCGGCTGCATCTGGCCACGGCGTAGCTGATGGCCTATCTACCAGGCAACCGTGGCAATTTGGCCGTTGTCCTTCATTTCGACTGTGGACAGCGCGGCTTGATTCTGCTATCAGCCGCCACAATTCGTGGTGTCGAGCGCCGCGGAGGCTAGTGGCTATGGCTGCTTGCCTGTTGATATCAAACCCGAAAGACAGGATTGCCCGTGCAGGTACTCGTCCGCGACAACAACGTTGATCAGGCGCTTCGCGCGCTCAAGAAGAAGATGCAGCGCGAAGGCATTTTCCGCGAAATGAAGATGCGCGGTCACTACGAGAAGCCTTCCGAGAAGCGCGCCCGTGAAAAGGCCGAGGCCGTTCGCCGCGCCCGCAAGCTGGCCCGCAAGCGCGCACAGCGCGAAGGGCTGCTGCCGATGACGCCGCGTCCGGTGGCTGCCGGCGGTGCTGCCGGTGCAGCGCGTCCGCCGCGCTGATTAACGCCAATATTTCGTCCTTTTCGAAGGATACCAAGGTGGCGCGATGTGGAATCGCCGCCACCTTTTTATTTTGATGTGACCGGCCCGGAGGGGGGATCCGGGCCTGAATGACGCGGCGCAAGTGAGGACAGGGCAGACATGAACGCAACGAGCGTGGAGCGCGGGACCGCATTGCGTGGTTTTGCCCTGACAGCGGCCCTGCTTTCCGGACTGGTGCTTGCCGGCTGCCAGACATCGGGTCCGACCGGCGAGTTCAACAACATCGACAAGGCGCAAGGGTCGAGCGAGAACATCTCCTCGCTGTCGGCGGTGATCCAGCGCAATCCCCAGGATCCCGAAGGCTACAATGTGCGCGGCTCGGCCTATGGCCGTGGCGGCCAGTACCAGGCGGCGCTCAAGGATTTCAACCAGGCCATCCAGCTCAACCCGAATTTCTACCAGGCCTATTCGAACCGGGCGCTCATCCAGCGCTTCCTCGGCAATCAGGAAGCCGCGCTTGCGGACTACAACCGCTCGATCCAGATCAACGGCAACTATGACGCCGCCTATATCGGCCGCGGCAATCTCTACCGCAAGGCGGGCCGCACCCAGGATGCCTTCAACGACTTCCAGAAGGCGATCCAGCTCGACACCACCGATGCCCGCGCCTATCACAATCGCGGCCTGATCTATCAGAGCCAGGGCCAGCACAAATTCGCCATCGAGGATTTCTCGACTGCCATCTCGCTGGCGCCGGACGCAGCCGAACCGTACAACGGCCGTGGCCTTTCCTATCTGGCGACAGGCGACGAGGACAATGCCTTCTCCGACTTCAACATGGCCATCAAGCTTGACGGCAAGAACGCCGAGGCCTGGGCCAACCAGGCGCTGATCTACGAGCGGCGCGGCGACAAGGCGAAGGCCGCGAAATCCTACAAGGAAGCCGTCCGCCTCAACCCGACCTATCAGCCGGCCAAGGACGGCCTCGCCCGCGTCAGCTGACATCGGTTTCGCCAGATCCGCTAAACATTCCAGATCGTTAGCGTGTCCAAAAGGACACGCTGCTCTGGCTTTCGCCGGCAATCCGGCAACCGCGCGTTAACCCCCGCTGCAACCCGTCAACCCTTGCCTTGTTCGCGCCAAGTTTTCAGCGGAACGGTCTGGCCATCAAAGCCGTTACTTGGAAGCAATCGCGAAAGGACCCTCCCATGATCAAGAAACTCGCCTGCGCCGCCGCTCTCGCCATGACCGCGTTCGCTGCCGCACCGGCCAGCGCCGGCAAGCTGCAGCTCGGCACGCTCGACTGCACCATCGATGGCGGCACTGGTTATATCGTGACGTCCAACAAGGGCGTGTCCTGCGTCTTCCGGCCCCACCATCATGGACCGTCCGAGGTTTACACAGGCGTCATCTCCAAGCTTGGCGTCGATCTCGGAAAGACTCATCAGGGCCAGTTGGTCTGGGCCGTTTTTGCCGCGACACGAGACCGTGACGCGGGCGACCTCGCCGGCAGCTATTACGGCGTCAACGCCGAGGCCAGCGTCGTGACCGGCGGTGGCGCCAATCTGCTGGTTGGTGGCTTCGACAGCGCCTTCATGCTCGAGCCGCTCAGCGTCCAGGCGCAGACCGGCGTCAATCTTGCCGTCGCCGTGACGTCGCTCGAGCTGATCCACTCGCTCAAATGAATGCATGGAGCCATGGGCTCCACGACCCCTCACTTCGCGGCGCGGAACCAGATAGGATGGTTCCGCGCCGTTTCATTTTTGAGGGGAACAGAATGCCGAAGACAGCCATCGCCGCTGCCGTGATTGCAACCGCGCTTGCCGGTGCGGCACGAGCCCAGGACCGTGGCATCGAACTCGGCGCGCTTGAATGCGCCATATCAGGCGGCACCGGCTTCATTTTCGGCTCGACCAAGGATTTGAGCTGCACCTTCACCCCCTCCGACAAGACCTTCGCGCCGGAAGCTTATTTCGGCGCCGTCAACAAATACGGCCTCGACATCGGCACGACGAAGCAAGCGGTGATGCGATGGTTGGTGCTGACGCCGCTGAAGAACATCTACGCGCCGGGTGCGCTGGCGGGCGACTATATTGGCGCCAGTGCCGAGGTGACGGCGGCCGTCGGCGCCGGCGCCAATCTGCTGGTTGGCGGTTCGTCGCAGGCCTTCACCCTCCAGCCGCTCAGCCTGCAGACCCAGACCGGCATCAATCTGGCCATCGGCGTCAGCCAGTTCCAGCTGCGCAGCACCGAGAATTGAACCGCCGGCCGCCGGCCGCAAACATCTCGAAAATTTCGCTTGAGCTCAATCGCGGTTGAGGTTTTACAAGCCTGCCCGACCGGAACAGCGCCCCGGTCTGACGCGCGATCCGGCGTTGCCGACACGCATGGTCCTGCCGGAAACCCTTTCTGGCTTCTGGTGCCCAGCGCCGTCATCGAGCTATGCAAGGCCGGGGTAGAGATGACTGAAATCGGTATAAACAGGGTCGACTGGCGCGCATTGTGGGCGAGCGGCGACCTGGCGCGCTTCTGCTTCATCAGCCTCGGCATCCTGCTGCACGCGACCAATGAGACGATGGTGGCGACCGTCATGCCCGCCATGGTCGGTGAACTGGCCGGCGTGCAGCTCGTCGGCTGGTCGCTGGCGATCTACGAGCTCGGCGCCATCGTCGCCGGTGCCGCGGCCGGACGGCTGGTGAGTTATGTGGCGCTGCGCACCAACATGGTGGTCGCCGCCCTGCTCTACGCGGCCGGAGCATTGATCTGCGCCACCTCGCCTTCCATGCAGCTGTTCCTCGCCGGCCGCCTGATCGAGGGGCTTGGCGGCGGCGCGCTGGTGTCGCTGGCCTTCGTCTCGGTCGAGCGGTTGTTTTCGCGTGCCATCTGGCCGCAGCTTTTCGGCATCATGTCCGCGATCTGGGGCGTCGCGGCCTTCAGCGGCCCGTTGCTCGGCGCGATCATGACCGAGCTTCTCTCATGGCGCTGGGCATTCGGCGTCTTCACCGTCGGCGGCACGGCCATGGCGTTGGCAAGCTTCATCGTGCTCGACACGCCCGAGGCGACGAGACCCACCACGAGCAAGGGCAAGGCGCCGCCCTTCCCGTTCGCCGCCCTCGCCTGCCTTGCCGTGGCCGTGGTGCTGATCGCCTCTGCCGGCGTCGACATCGCCTTGCTGCGCTCTTCGCTGCTGATCGCCCTCGGTCTCGGCGGCCTGGCGCTGTTCTTCTGCATCGACGCGCTGAAGCCGCGGTCCCGGCTGTTCCCGGCGCGGCTGTTCTCGTGGCGCACGCCGGTAGGCGCCGGCATGACCATGGTCGCCGCCTTCTCGGTGGCGACCTGCTCCTTCGGCGTCTACGGGCCGCTGCTGTTGACCAGCCTGCACGACATCCCGCTGCTGACCACCGGTTATATCATCGCCGCCGAATCGATCGCCTGGTCGATCCTGTCGATCCTCGTCGCCAACGCGCCACCGCGCCGCGAGCGGCTGATCATCGTCTGCGGCGCGCTGATGATCGCCGCCGGCATCGCCGGCTTTGCCTATACGATACCGCTGGGCTCTATCCCGCTGATCCTGGTCTGCGCCCTGTTGCAGGGCGGCGGCTTCGGCATCGCCTGGCCGTTCCTGACCCGCGTCATCGTTGCCTCCGCCCCGGATGAGGAGCAGACAATTGCCTCGGCAGCGGTGCCGACCATGCAGCGCATCGGCTATGCCGTGGGTGCCGCCCTTGCCGGCATCGTCGCCAATGCCAGCGGTTTTTCGCAAGGGTTGAACCACGACGCGGCCGCCAATGTCGCGAGCTGGCTGTTCCTGGCCTTCGTGCCGCTTGGAATTCTCGGCTGCCTGGCCGCCTTGCGGGCATCATCGACCCCGAACCGACTGCAGCAGGAAGCAATCGGTTAAGTGACGGCTCTCGCCTACTCGACCTCGCGCAGGCGATAGCCGACGCCGGTCTCCGTGGTGATATAGCGTGGCTGGTCGGGGGTCTTCTCGATCTTCTGCCTGAGTTGCCGGACATAGACCCTGAGATACTGCACGTCGGTCGAATCGCCCCAGACCTGCTTCAACAGGAAATGGTGGGTCAGCACCTTGCCGGCATGCTGCACCAGCATGCGCAGGATCTCGTATTCCTTCGGCGAGAGCTTCACCTCCTTGCCCTCGACCTTGACGACGCGCTTGACCAGGTCGACGCTGAGGTCGCCGGTCTGGAAAACCGGCCTCTCGCCCTGCTGCTGGAATTTGTGGCGCAGCGCCACGCGGATGCGGGCGACCAGCTCGTTCATGCCGAACGGCTTGGTGACATAGTCGTCGGCGCCGAGTTCGAGCGCGTTAACGATGCCGGCCTCGTCGGTGCGGCTGGAGAGGATGACGACGGGAATGTCGAGGCCGTCGTCACGCCATTTGCGCAGCAGTTCATGGCCGCTCATGCCCGGCAGGCCGAGGTCGAGCAGGACGAGATCAGGCTTTTCCGTCTCCATCAATTCGATCGCCGCCTTGGCGCTCGGCGCCTCGCTGATGGCATAGCCCTGGCTGCCGAGCCCTACCCGCAGCAGCTTGCGGATCGGCGGCTCGTCATCCACGACCAGTATCCTGACGGTCGAGTTTGTCATGCCAAGTCACCCACATCGTCGGTAGTGGAGGTGTCGAGGTCGGGCGGGATCGCCGGCTTCGGCATGCTGATGGTGAAAACCGCGCCCGGACGGTCGGTTCGGTTCGCGGCTGTGATCGTGCCGCCCATCGCTTCGATGAAACCACGGCAGATCGACAGGCCGAGCCCGGTGCCGGCGCGGACCTGGTCGCGCTTGCGCACCCGGTAGAAGGTGTCGAAAATCCGTTCCACGTCTCCGGGCGGAATGCCCGGCCCTTCATCCATGACCTGCAGGATGACGGAACCATTGTCGGTCCAGCCCTGCACGCGGATCGTCGAGCCGGGTGGGGCGTATTTCGCCGCATTGTCGAGGAGATTGAACAGCGCCTGCTCGAACAGGACGGGATCGACCTTCAACATCGGCAGATCCCGGGGGATGTCGATCTCGGTCTTGTGCTCGGCGATGATCTTCCTCGCCCTCTGCAGGGCCGAGCCGACGATATCGCCGACATAGTGGAAAGCGTAGTTGGGCTCCATCGCCCCGGACTCGATCTTGGTCATGTCGAGCAGATTGGCGATGAAGCGGTTCAACCGCTCGGATTCGTCGAGCACGGTCGACAGCAGCTCCGCCCGATCCTGTTCCGGCAATGCCGGTGCGAATTCCCGCAGCGTGCCGGCCGCACCCATGATGGCGGCGAGCGGCGTTTTCAGATCATGCGAGATCGAAGTGAGCAGCGCCGAACGCAGCCTGTCCGCCTCGGCGGCGAGCTTGGCACGGTCGACGTCGGCGACCAACTGAATACGTTCGATGGCGACCGCCGCCTGGTCGGCCAGCGCGTCGAGCAGGCGCTGCTGCTCTGGCGTCAGCAGCGGACCCTGCTTGTCGTTGTCGAGGCCGACGACGCCGATCGCGGTGCGCCCTGTCCGCAGGGGCAGATAGAGGCGCTTGGCGCCGGGGAGCGTGTCGGCGCCGCGTCCTGCCGCGCGGTTGTGCTCCCAGGCCCAGCGGGCGGCGGCGATGTCGGCCTCGGCCAGCGTGTCGTCGGGCGGATAGCCGGCCTTGACGGTGATCGTTCCATCTTCCGGCAAAAGCAGCACCACGCGCAGCTTCAGCATCGAGGCGATCTGGAAGGCGGTGGCCCACAGAACGTCGTCGAGCGTGCCGGCACCGGCAAGCTTCTTGGAAAAAAGGTAGATGTCCTCCGTGGCCCGCGCCCGCGAGCGGGCGGCGACCGCCTGGCGTTGCACGCGCGCCGTCAGATTGCTGGCGATGACGGCCACGACCAGGAACACGCCGAGCGCGACGATGCTCTCCGGATCCCGGATCGTCAGCGTGTAACGCGGCTCCAGGAAGAAATAGTTGAAGGCGACGGCGCTGGCGAGACAGGCATACAGGGCCGGCCAGAGGCCGCCGGTCACCGCCGACGTCAGCACCCCGATGAGAAAGATGATCGCCAGATTGCGAACGTCGAGAAACTGATCGAGCAGGACGGCGAAGGCGAGCGAACCGGCGACAAAACCCGTGGCGCTGAGATAAGGCCAGATCTGGAACTGCCACTGCTCGTCCGCCGCCTTGACGCTTCTCGACGTCGCCTCGGTGTTGCGCTCGGTTCCCGAAATGACATGGACGCTGATGTCGCCGGCATTGCGGATGAGATCATAGGTGAGCGAACCTTCGATCAATTCGCGCCAGCGCGACCGGGTCGGCCGGCCGACCACGATGTGGGTGAAATTGTTGGCCGTCGCATGCCGCACGATGTCCTGAGCGACGTTCTGGCCGGGAATGGTCGTCACCTCGGCGCCGAGCTGTTCGGCAAGGCGCAGCAATGCCGCGAGCCGGTCCTTGTCCTCCTCGGACATGGCGGCCGAACGAGGCGTATCCACATGCAGCGCCGTCCACGGCGCGCGCAGCCGGTCGGCCAGCCGGCGCGCATAGCGAATGCGGGCCGCCCCGCCCGGACGCGCGTCGACGCAGACGAGCACCCGCTCGCCCGCGGCCCACGGCCCCGGAATGGCGTGGGCCTGCATATGGATCAGCAACTGGTCGTCGACGCGCTGCGCCGTGCGGCGCAGCGCCAGTTCCCTAAGCGCGGTCAGATTGCCCGGCGAGAAATAGTTCTCGATCGCGCGCTGGGCGGTGTTGGGGAAATAGACCTTGCCTTCCTCGAGCCGCTTGATCAGGTCGTCGGGCGTGAGGTCGATGATCTCGACGTCGTCGGCCTGGTCGATGATGGAATCGGGAACCGTCTCGCGCACCCTGACCTTGGTGATCTGGGCGACGACATCGTTCAGGCTTTCGACATGCTGGATGTTGAGCGTCGTGTAGACGTCGATGCCTTGCGTCAGGATTTCCTGGACGTCGAGATAGCGCTTGGGATGGCGGCTGCCGGGCGCGTTGGTGTGGGCGAGTTCGTCGACGAGAACCAGCGCCGGACGCCGGGCGAGGATGGCGTCTATATCCATCTCGTCGAGGATGCGGCCCTTGTAGTCGACCTTGCGGCGGGGAATGACCTCATAACCCTCGACCAGGGCCATCGTCTCCTTGCGGCCATGCGTCTCGACGACGCCGATCACCACGTCCGCGCCGTCGGCCAGGCGGGCACGGCCCGACATCAGCATTTCATAGGTCTTGCCGACACCTGGTGCCGCACCGAGGAATATCCGCAAACGACCGCGACCTTCCCGCTCGGCATGATCGAGCAGTGCGTCGGGAGAAGGTCTGGATTCGTTGCTTCGGTCGTCCGGCATCAGCTTCGATCATGGACGGCGCCAGGGGTACTGTCGATCCCCGGTCATCCCTTCGTCATTTCGCATCGTCGAGTGCGAGGTTGAGCGCCAGCACATTGACGACCGGCTCACCGAGGAAGCCGAGTTCGCGGCCATCGATGTGGCTGTCGACGAGCGCCTTGACCTTGGCCTCGTCGAGGCCCCGGGCCTTCGCCACCCTGGCGACCTGGAAGTAGGCGGCCTCGGGACTGATGGCCGGATCGAGGCCGCTGCCGGACGTCGTCACCAGGTCGATCGGGACCGGCTGGTTCGGATTCTCCGCCTTCAGCTTTTCGGCATCGCCCTTGATGCGATCGATCAGCTTCGGATTGGTCGGGCCGAGATTGCTGCCGCCGGAGGCGGTTGCGTCGTAGCCGCTGCTGCCGGCCGCCGAAGGCCGGCCATGGAAATACTTGTCGCTGGCAAAGCCCTGGCCGATCAGGCCGGAGCCGATGACCTTGCCGTCCTTTTCGATCAGGCTGCCATTGGCCTGGCGCGGGAACAGCGCCTGGGCGATGCCGGTCATGCCCAACGGATAGATCAGGCCGGTCAGCACCGTGAAGAAGACGATCATGATGATCGCGGGTCTTATCTGGGAGAGCATGGAAATTTTCCTCAAAGCAATTCCAGGAAAAGTGTGAACCGGTTTCCCACAGGAATTGCGTTAAAACGAAGAGTTAAGCGAGGCCTAGGGCGGTGACGATCACGTCGATCGCCTTGATGCCGACGAAGGGGACGATGATGCCGCCGAGGCCGTAGACCAAAAGGTTGCGGCTGAGCAGCGCACCGGCGCCAATGGCACGATACTTGACGCCTTTCAGCGACAGCGGGATCAGTGCGATGATGATCAGCGCGTTGAAGATGATCGCCGACAGGATGGCGCTCTGCGGCGTCCCCAGATGCATGATGTTGAGCGCCTGCAGCGGGCCGGTCGTCTGTCCCGGCGCGACGTAGAAGACGGCAAACATCGCCGGGATGATGGCGAAGTACTTGGCGACGTCGTTGGCGATCGAGAACGTCGTCAGCGAGCCGCGCGTCATCAACAGCGCCTTGCCGATCTCGACGATCTCGATCAGCTTGGTCGGATCGCTGTCGAGATCGATCATGTTGCCGGCCTCGCGAGCCGCGACGGTGCCGGTGTTCATGGCCACGCCGACATCGGCCTGGGCAAGAGCGGGCGCATCGTTGGTGCCGTCGCCGCACATGGCGACCAGCTTGCCCTTGGCCTGTTCGTCGCGGATCAGCTTCAGCTTGTCCTCGGGCGTCGCCTGGGCCAGGAAGTCGTCGACGCCGGCCTCCGCGGCGATCGCAGCGGCCGTCATCGGATTGTCGCCGGTGATCATCACAGTTCGGATGCCCATGCGGCGCAGTTCTGTGAAGCGCTCGCTGATGCCGCCTTTGACGATGTCCTTGAGGTGGACGACGCCGAGCAGGCGCCCATCGCGTTCCACCGCCAGCGGTGTGCCGCCGGACTTGGCGACCTCGTCTGCGATGGCCTGGAGGTCGCGGATGGAGTCACTGCTCGGGCGCACGCCATGGGCGGCCGATGCCGACTGGTTGACATGGGCGAGCACCGAATCGACGGCACCCTTGCGCACCGACGAACCGTCGATGTCGACGCCGCTCATACGGGTCTGCGCGGTGAAGGGCACGAAGGTGGCGTGCAGCGTTGCCATGTCGCGGGCGCGGATTGCGTATTTCTCCTTGGCCAGCACCACGATCGAGCGGCCTTCCGGCGTTTCGTCGGCGAGCGAGGCGAGCTGCGCCGCGTCGGCCAGCTCCTGCTCGGTGACACCTTTGACCGGGCGAAATTGCGTCGCCTGGCGATTGCCGAGCGTGATCGTGCCGGTCTTGTCGAGCAGCAGCGTGTCGACGTCACCCGCCGCCTCGACGGCGCGGCCGGACATCGCCAGCACGTTGAACCGCACCAGCCGGTCCATGCCGGCGATGCCGATGGCCGACAGCAGCGCGCCGATGGTGGTCGGGATCAGGGTGACGAACAGGGCGACCAGGACGGTCACCGGGATGTAGCCGCCCGAATAGGAGGCAAAGCTCGGGATGGTGGCGGTGGCTAGCACGAAGATCAGCGTCATGCCGACCAGCAGGATGTTGAGCGCTATCTCGTTCGGCGTCTTCTGGCGCTCGGCGCCCTCGACCAGCGAGATCATGCGGTCGAGGAAAGTATGGCCCGATGCCGCCGTGATGCGCACGCGAATCCAGTCGGACAGCACCTGCGTGCCGCCGGTGACCGCAGAACGGTCGCCGCCGGATTCACGGATGACCGGCGCGGATTCGCCTGTTATCGCCGCCTCGTTCACCGAGGCGACGCCTTCGACCACCTCGCCGTCCGACGGGATGATGTCGCCGGCCTCGACCAGCACGGCATCCCCGACCTTCAGGCTGGTGCCGGGCACCAGTTTGTATTTCGTGCGGTCCTCACCGGTCAGAAGCTTGGCCTGGGTTTCGGTGCGCGCCTTGCGCAGCGAATCGGCCTGCGCCTTGCCGCGGCCTTCGGCGACGGCCTCGGCGAAATTGGCGAACAGCACGGTGAACCACAGCCAGATGATGATCTGCAGCGTGAATTTGGAATCGCCGCCGCCGGTGATCAGGTCCTTGGCGAACAGGACGGTCGTCAGCGCCGAGACGACGGCAACGACGAACATGACCGGGTTCCTGATCAGGGTGCGCGGATTCAGCTTCCTGAAGGCTCCACCGACGGCGGGCCACAGGATGCCGGCATCCATGATGCTGGCGGATTTGGACTGGCTCATTTGTTGGCTCCAGTATCGATGTTGTTGGCAGGCACCGATCGATCGGATGCCGAAAAGGGTGGGCCATAGACCAGCAGCCAGATCACGATCATGACCGCCGCAATGCCCAGGAATGTGGAGATGGTCGGGAAGGGAGGAGGCGTTGCCTCTCCCTCGTTTCCGGCCCGGGGCCGGCTCTTCCGTCGCATGATGTTGAACCAGGACATGATGTTGATCCAAGGCCGGGCCGTGTCAGAATGTCTGCCCATGGATCATGGCCAGGTGTTCGACGATCGGTCCGATCGCCAGTGCCGGGAAGAAGGTCAGGCCGGCGACAATCAGGATGACGCCGACCAGCAGGCCGACGAACAGCGGGCCGTCTGTCGGGAAGGTGCCGGCCGAGGCCGGGACCGTCTTCTTCGCCACCAGCGAGCCGGCGATGGCGAGCGCCGGGATGATGACCAGGAAGCGGCCCATCAGCATGGTGATGCCGAGCGTGACATTGTACCAGGGCGTGTTGCCGCTGAGGCCGCCAAAGGCCGAGCCATTGTTCGCCGCCGCCGAAGTATAGGCGTAGAGCACCTCGGAGAAGCCGTGCGGCCCGCCATTGGCCATGGACGCGACACCCGTCGGCAGCACCACGGCGATTGCCGTGAAGATCAGCATGGCCAGCGGCAGGCACAGTATGGCCAGCATCGCCATCTTGACTTCCTTGGCCTCGATCTTCTTGCCGAGATATTCCGGCGTGCGGCCGACCATCAGCCCGGCGACGAAGACGGCGAGGACGATGAACATCATCATGCCGTAGAAACCGGCGCCGACGCCGCCGACGATGACCTCGCCGAGCTGCATGTTGACCATCGGAATCAGCCCGCCGAGCGCGGTGAAGCTGTCATGCATGGCGTTGACGGCGCCGCACGAGGCGGCCGTAGTGATGACCGCGAACAGTGCCGAGAGGGCAATTCCGAAGCGGCTCTCCTTGCCTTCCATGTTGCCGCCGTCGATGCCGAGCGCATGGACCAGCGGATTGCCGGATGCCTCCGCCCAGTAGCAGATGGCGACGCCGGCGATGAACAGCACGCCCATGGTGGCCAGGATCGCCCAGCCCTGGCGCTGGTTGCCGACCATACGGCCGAACACGTTGGTCAGCGCCGCACCCAGCGCGAAGATCGTCACCATCTGGATCAGATTGGAGATGGCGTCGGGATTTTCGAACGGATGCGCGGCATTGGCATTGAAGAAACCGCCGCCATTGGTGCCGAGCATCTTGATGGCCACCTGCGAAGCGACCGGGCCGAGCGCGAGGGTCTGCTTGGCGCCCTCCAGCGTGGTGGCGTCGACATAGGGACCGAGCGTCTGCGGTATGCCGAGCCAGACATAGACCAACGTCAGCACGATGCAGAGCGGCAGGAGGATGTAGAGCGTGCAGCGGGTCATATCGACCCAGAAATTGCCGATCGACTTTGCCGAGGCACGGGCAAAGCCGCGGATCAGCGCGACGGCGATCGCGACACCGACGGCGGCCGACATGAAGTTCTGCACGGTGAGGCCGGCCATCTGCACGAGGTAGGACATCGTGCTCTCGCCGCCATAGTTCTGCCAGTTGGTGTTGGTGACGAAGCTGGCGGCGGTGTTGAAGGCGAGATTGGCGTCGACAGACGCCATGCCGGCAGGATTGTAGGGCAGCACGCCCTGGAGCCGCTGCAGGACATAAAGCACCAGGAAGCTGGCGACGCTGAAGAACAGGATGCCCGCCGCATAGGCGGTCCAATGTTGTTCCTCGCGCTCGCTGGTTCCCGAAATGCGATAGAGCCCGCGTTCGACCGGTCCCAGAACCGGCGACAGGAATGTCCGGTCGCCATTGAAGACGCGGTACATGTAGCCGCCGAGCGGCTTCACCAGCAAAACGACGATCCCGCAGTAGACGAGGATCTGTAGCCATCCGTTGAGAGTCATGGTTTCCGGCCTTCAGAAGCGTTCTGGACGAACGAGGGCGTATGTCAGGTAAACGAGCAGGAACAGCGTCACGCCGACACCGAGAATGTAGTCGACAAGCATCTTTTCGTCCTCGCGTTAAAGAATGTCGCAGGCTTTGATGTAGGAGAAGGAAAGAACGAAAAACAAAATCCCTATTCCGAGAACGACGATATCCATCGCGTTTATTCCTTGCTTCCACTTTTCTATTTTGCGCCTGCTGCGAAAGCAGGTTGGCAATTACGTGAAAACGGCGCGCCGCACCTCGATTGGTGACGGCGTCCGACGTTTTGCTTGAGATGGAATATGGACCCGATCGCCATAAAGGTTCGAGACGGGGCGAAGCGGAAAGAAATAGGAATTTCATAAAGGTTTTCGGGGCGGCAGCGTGGCTGGCCCCGTGGGACCGCCGGCATCAATGGCGGATCAGCGGGATAAGCAGGACGTGGCGATCACTGTCCCGTCCGGCAACAGAATGATAGCAGGCAAAGGCGGAAGGCAGCGCCAAACACCGATATCGGGCGGCTAGGTCCGCGACCCGACCCACGTCTCGCGGCATCCTAGAATCGATCGTTCACCGCTGTGAACCGGGCATGTGCGAATAGGAGCGATGGGTTGCGCTCGAGCCGCACGACCGTGGGAGGCTTTGCGTGAATCCTCTGGCCTTCGGCAAAGGCCAGAGCGAAAGATTTCAACGTGAAAGAGTAGGTGCGCTCCTCGTCATGTTCAACAATTCGCACTAACCACTCACCGTCGGCCTCAATCACTTCAACACGCGTTGCCAGAGGGCCTCCATAACTGGCCAGATAACCATCAACGTTGCGCTGGGGACCAGGCACTGCTTTCCTCCCGATGTGGCGAAACATGCAACTATGCCAATCAAGATATCGGGTGGACTGAAACAGACTATGACATAGCTCACACGGCGTCGGCGGGCACGGGCAATGGCATGCCAACGAACCCCGAAAGTGAAAGCGCCAGGAGTGGTCGACGCGGCATTGCCTGAAAGCCCGCGCCGACCTTGGCGGTGAGTTGGGTACCGCCGCAATCCAAAATTAGGTGATTCTAATTGATCGCAATATTACGCGAACGCGGAAGGCTTAAGTGGCGACACGTTACCCAACGGAACGTGCTCCGACACAGTGCTGCAACGCGCGTTGGGCATGATCGGTACGTCAATTTTCAAGGAGCGGGTGACGAGGGTCGATCAAATGCGAAATGATGCAGAACTGCTTGCGAGGGCGTGCGCATTGGGCATCAAGATCTATCGACGTTCAAAAACAGTGTGGGTGGCCAGGGGAAGCTATCGGGGTCGTAATTTCGAGGTGAAGGGACGCACCCCGGGGCCGACGATCGCTTTATGGAAGGAAGCCACCCGCTACAGAGGCTCGGCACTGTAGTTTATCTGCGACCCGCCATGGCGGATCAGCGGATACAGGCTGCCAACGCCCTGACAGTTTAGCCCTTGCTGGACAGAAATGTGGAATAATGGCGGAGAGAGCGGGATTCGAACCCGCGTTACGGTCTCCCGTAAACACACTTTCCAGGCGTGCGCCTTCAACCACTCGGCCACCTCTCCGTCCTTGCATGTCGCGCCGGCCGGTTTCGCCGCGCGGGTTGGGGAGATGCATCTCCCTTGGGGCTGCGATGCGGAACGTCCGCGCCATGAACGCCGCCCAACCAGCGAACGTCCTTCCCCTGCACCTGAGCCGTCGAAGCAACAGGCGCGGGGCTCATCTAGTCGATCCCGCGCCGAATGCCAAGCCATAACGGCAGTCTATTCGCTTTGCCGGCGACATGGGATTTCGCGGGCCGCCGGCAGATCCGCTTTTGAAGCGCCGCCACCCGAATGATGTGCACAGCCAGGACCGCGGAGGCGGCCGTGCTTGACTTCGCCTCGAACCAACTGTCGAGTGACCGGGAGGCTTTGCGGGGGCACCAGCCGGACATGACGTCAAGCAGCGGAATTCCGGGCAACGCGCCGGACAATGACAAGGCGCCGTTCGGGCGCCCAGGCAACAGTCCGCACAACGGCCCAGATAGCGGATTGTCCTTCGTCCCGGTGGCATGGCTCATCTTCGTCATGGCGTGGTCGGTCTACGGTCTGGCGTCATCCTGGTGGCTGTTCGGGAATTCCGGCCTGCCGGACGACATCTTCTATTTCCTCATCGGCGGGCTCATCGTCGACGTCGTCACGATCCTGTGGGGGCTTTACCTGCTCGGCCTCGCCTTTGGCCGCTCAGCGCGCTTCCCGCGCCACTTCATCATCTGGCAGGCCGTTCTCATCATCTGGTCGCTGGCGAGGCAAGCCTATGTGCTTGCCTCGCCGAGCTTCGTTTTCTCCGCCGAGAACCTGGCCATCACCGGCGCCGAGATCGCCATCGGCCTGCTTTGCATCTACCTGCTGCGCCGCGGCTCCGGCGCCGAAACCGTCTACGCCAAGCCGGAGACCGAAGCGCCGTCGGTCTTCGTTTCGATTGTCGCGGCCGTGCTCGGCATCATCCTCGGCGCCGTCATCGGCGCCCTCGGCGGTTTTTTCGCCGGCTCGGTGATTGCCGATGTCGCCGAAGTAAGCTGCTTCGAGGGCGGCTGCGGATATTTCGCGGCGTTCATCGGTCTGGCCGGGCTGGTGGTCGGCGCCATCGTCGGCGGCATTCTCGCTGTCTGGCTCGTTCACCGGCGCAGGCGCAAGCCAGCCGTACAGGGGCCGGTCGCATAGGGCCAGCCGCATCGCATGGGGAGAGAACGCGCAAGCCCTCAAATTCGCGTATCGTGATTGCGGACCAGTCACACCCACTCTATTTGTCATTTCGGGACACGTGCCGGCGATCTCTTGGAAAGCGTCCAGGATCGGCCGGGGGAGAGCTTGATGTTTCGTTTCGTCTTTCGGCTAGCGGCCATGGTCGCGCTGTCGGTTTCCGTCATCATGGCGGTGCTCGACGCGACACGCACGGTGGCGGCCTCGGCGCTTGTGCTGACCCCGCTCAACGCAAGCTGGCTGGCCGTCTCGCCGGACACGCGGGCGGCCTTCGAAACCTTCGTCCGCGCCAAGGCGGGTCCGTTGCTGTGGGACGGCGCCATCGCGTGGGTGCTCAACCAGCCGGGATTTGCGGTGTTCGCGGTGCTGGCCTTCCTGCTTTACGCCATCGGCTACAGGCGGCAGCGGCGCACGGGGCAGTTCGCCGCCAACTGATCGATTTCCTGCTCCCTGCCCAGCGACGGGCCACCTTCCAACGGCTTGCGCGCAAGCATCGGACTGCGGCGCGGCTCGCCCGTGGCACGCTTTTCCAAAAGGTCAAAATTCCACGTGAATTTTGTTTCAGGCCGTGCCAGATTGCCCGGGAGCGGGAGGGGAATACACTCCTGGCTGACGTCGCATGCCTGCCGGTGAACCGGGCAGGCAAGCGGTGCGTAACGGAAAAAATAACCGACAGGGTGTGGATCACATGAAACGTATCGTTCTCGGCCTCCTGGCCGCAACCGCAATGGTTCTTCCGGCTTTCGCCGCGGATGTGCAGCCGGCCATCCTTTATGATCTCGGCGGCAAGTTCGACAAATCCTTCAACGAGGCTGCCTATCACGGCGCCGAGAAATTCAAGACCGAGACCGGAACCGCCTATGTCGAGTTCGAGGTCTCCAACGCTTCGCAGCGCGAGCAGGCGCTGCGCCGCTTCGCCGAGGACGGCCGCAACCCGATCGTCATGGCCGGCTTTGCCTGGGAGGATGCGCTGAAGGTGGTCGCCAAGGAATATCCTGACCTCAACTTCGCCATCATCGACGACGCCGTCGATCTGCCCAATGTCCGCTCGCTTGTCTTCAAGGAGAATGAAGGCTCCTATCTCGTCGGCATCCTGGCGGCGATGGCTTCGAAGACCAAGAAGGTTAGCTTTATCGGCGGCATGGACATTCCGCTGATCCGCAAGTTCGAATGCGGCTATGTCGGCGGCGCCAAGTCGGCCGGAGCGACCGACGTCATCCAGAACATGACCGGCGACACGCCGGCGGCCTGGAACGACCCGGCCAAAGGTGGCGAGATCGCCAAGACGCAGATCGACCAGGGCTCCGACGTGGTCTACGCGGCGGCCGGCGGTACCGGCGTCGGCGTGCTGCAGGCGGCGGCGGATGCCGGCAAACTTGGCATCGGCGTCGATTCCAACCAGAACGGCCTGCAGCCAGGCAAGGTGCTGACCTCGATGATGAAACGCGTCGACGTTGCCGTCTACACTGCCTTCATGGACGGCAAGAACGGCACCTTCAAGGGCGGCTTGCAAAATCTCGGCCTCAAGGAAGGCGGCGTCGACTACGCCCTGGACGACAACAACAAGGCGCTGGTGACCGACGAGATGAAGGCGGCGGTCGAAAAGGCCAAGGCCGACATCATCGCCGGCAAGCTCGAAGTGCACGACTACACCGCCGACAACGCCTGCCCGTACTGATCGGTAGGCACCAGGTTTCGAACCGCCGGGTGAAAGCCCGGCGGTTTTGTTTTTTGGAGGAATCTCGAAGGACGCTGAAGATTGGCGAAGGTCTCGGCGATATCCGATCTCCCCCCTTGCGGGGGAGATGCCTGGCAAGGCAGAGGGGGGTGCTGTCCCTCGGCCTAACAGCCAATTCGCCGTTATTCGGAAGTCATTCAGGTTGGCGATCCTTCACACCCCCCCTCTGGCCTGCCGGCCATTTCCCCCGCAAGGGGGGGAGATGGCAGTTCCGGCGTTACGGGTCCTTGTTCGCAAGAATCTTATTTGATTGGCTCGCAGGTCAGGGCAGAAGCGCGCTACCCGTCGACCAAAGCCCAGCGAGATAGCCAAGCGCGAAAACCGCAATCAGCACGATGGCGATGATGGCCCCGCGCCGGCCGCCAAGCGAATGCACGCCGACGCCATGGGGACGGTGCTCCAGCTTGCTGATCACCGGCGTCGGCTTCGCCCCGTCCTGGCCGACCACACGCATCTGCGGCAGTTCGGCGATGCGTTTCGTCACCAGCGCCCAGTGATCGGCGCCACCTGGCTTTTCGGCGCGGTCGAACATGTGCATGCGTTCGGCAAGCTGCACCACGGCGTCGCGGAAGGCGGGGTCGATTTCCAGATCGCGCTCGGCCCGTTCGCGCTCCGCGTCGTTCATGAGGCCAAGCACATAGTCACCGGCCCTTGCGATGCGGTCGCTCATGATTGCGCCCTCCCCTTTTTCCTCACCAATGTGGCGGCTTGGTCACCGGCACGTCGGGAGCGGACTGCTCCTCCAGCGCCAGGAAACGGTCGGTCAGCGCGTCGAGCTTGCGCTGCATGCGCTCGATCACCTTCCACTGCTCGGCAATCTGGCCTGACAGTTCCTCGATGGTCTTCTCCTGCTCGGCGGCGCGAATTTCCAGCGTCGTCAGCCGGTCGGCGGGCATGGTCATTGGCAATCCCTGGCTTTCATCAAGATGCTGATTTCGGCTCGTCATATTAGCGAATATGAAGGCCACCGACACGTTGGAAATTGACAAGCGCAGCGGGATTTGCCGAGAGTGGACGCCGCTCCGGCCGATTGGCATGGGCCGAGCGTCATGCTAGGCATTTTGACCAAGCGATAAAAAAATAAGAGTGGGACTGGCTGCATGGCGCAAGCCGCGATCGAACTGATTGGCATCAACAAGAGCTTTGGCGCCGTACGCGCCAACCGCGACATCAACCTGGAGATCGCGCGCGGCACCATCCACGGCATCGTCGGCGAAAACGGCGCCGGCAAATCGACGCTGATGTCGATCCTCTATGGCTTCTACCAGGCCGACAGCGGCGAGATCCACGTTGGCGGCAAGCTGGCATCGATCAAGACGCCCAACGATGCGATCGCGCTCGGCATCGGCATGGTGCACCAGCATTTCATGCTGGTCGACAATTTCTCGGTACTGGAAAACATCATCCTCGGCGCCGAAACCAACGCCTTGCTGAAGAGCAGCATCGCCAAGGCGCGTTCCGAGCTGGAGCGGCTCGAGCGCGAATACGGGCTCGAAGTCGATCCCGACGCCATCATCGAGGAACTGCCGGTCGGCCTGCAGCAGCGTGTCGAAATCCTCAAGGCGCTTTATCGCGGCGCCGATATCCTGATCCTCGACGAACCGACGGGCGTGCTCACGCCGGCCGAGGCCGACCATCTCTTCCGTATCCTCAAGCAGTTGAAGGAACAGGGCAAGACGGTGGTGCTGATCACGCACAAGCTGCGCGAGATCATGGCCATCACCGACACAGTGTCGGTGATGCGCCAGGGCACGATGGTGGCGACCCGCGAGACCAAGAAAACCACCGTCGGGGAACTGGCCGAACTGATGGTGGGGCGGCGCGTGCTGCTTCGGGTGGAAAAGGGCGAGGCGGAAGCCGGCGGCGTCAAGCTCGCGGTCAAGAACCTGACGGTCAAGGATTCCCGCGGCGTCACCATGGTCGACGACATCTCCTTCGACGTGCGCGCCGGCGAGATCGTCGGCATCGCCGGCGTCGCCGGCAACGGACAATCCGAACTGCTCGAGGCGATTTCCGGCATCAGGCGCGCCGTTTCAGGCTCTGTCATGCTCGACGGCACGCCGATCGACCTGACGGGTGCCGCCGATCCGGGCGAACTGCGCGACCGGGGCTTGGCCCATGTGCCGGAGGATCGCCACCATGTCGGGCTGGTGCTGGCCTTCGAGGAGAACGAGAATTCGATCCTCGGCTATCACGACGACCCGCGCTATCTCAAAGGGCCGCTGCTCAACATCGAGGCCATCATCGCCGATGCCAAGGACAAGATCGAGAAATACGACATCCGCCCCGGCAATCCGCGCCTGAAGACCGCCAATTTCTCCGGCGGCAACCAGCAGAAGATCGTGCTCGCGCGGGAGATGGAACAGGACCCCGGTGTGCTGATCGTGGGCCAGCCGACGCGCGGCGTCGACGTCGGCGCCATCGAATTCATCCACAAGCGCCTGATTGCCATGCGCGACCAGGGCAAGGCAGTGCTGGTGGTGTCGGTCGAGCTCGACGAGATCCGTTCGCTCTCCGACCGTATCCTGGTGATGTTTGCCGGCCGCATCGTCGGCGAGCGCGGCCCCGAGGCGACCGAAGGCGAGCTTGGCCTGCTGATGGCGGGCGTCGAGCGCCAGGAGGCTGCGGAATGAGCACGCCTTATGCCAAACTGCCGGCCTGGGCCGACTACGGGCTGATCCCGCTGATCAACCTGGCGGTGGCTTTCATCGTCGCCGGCTTCGTCGTGCTTCTGGTCGGCGAAAATCCGTTCCGCGCCGCAATCATCCTGGTCGAGGGCGCCTTCGGCAGGGGAACGGGCATCGCCTTCACCCTCTTCTATGCCACCACGTTCATCTTCACCGGGCTTTCGGTTGCGGTGGCGGCGCATTGTGGCCTGTTCAACATCGGCACCGAGGGGCAGGCCTATATCGCCGGCCTCGGCATCGCCATCGTCTGCCTGCCCTTGGACAGCGTGTTCCCGTGGTGGCTGACATTTCCGCTGGCGATCGTCGCTTCGGCGCTTGTGGGCGCGTTGTGGGCGCTGATTCCCGCCTATCTGCAGGCCAGGCGCGGGTCCCACATCGTCATCACCACCATCATGTTCAACTTCATCGCCGCCTCCATCATGGTCTACCTGCTGGTCGGCCCCTTGAAGCCGGCGGCCTCGCAAGCACCGCAGACGCGCAACTTCCTCGCCGGCGCCGAATTGCCGAAGCTCAACTGGATCATCGAACTGTTCGGCGCCAAGATCCGCTCGGCGCCGCTCAACGTCACCTTCCTGCTGGCGCTGGTCATGGCCTTCCTGGTCTGGCTGCTGATCTGGCGTACCAAGCTCGGCTACGAAATGCGCACCTATGGCCACAGCCCGAAGGCGGCGCGCTATGCCGGCATTTCGGAGACCCGCATCATCATCACCGCCATGATGATCTCGGGCGCGCTCGCCGGCATGATGGCGCTCAATCCGGTGATGGGCGACCAGCACAATGTCGCGATCGACTTCGTTTCCGGCGCCGGCTTCGTCGGCATCGCCGTGGCGCTGATGGGGCGCCTGCATCCGGTCGGCATCGTGCTGGCGGCGATCCTGTTCGGCATGCTCTACCAGGGCGGCGCCGAACTCGCGTTCGAGATGCCCGCGATCAGCCGCGACATGATCGTCATCATCCAGGGGTTGGTGATCCTGTTCGCCGGCGCGCTGGAGCACATGTTCAGACCATACATCCAGGCGCTGTTCGCCTCGTTCAGTCCGGGATCGGTCGGGATGGAAGCGGTCAAGGGAAAGGGTGCCTGAGATGGATGTCTTTATCGCCATCGTGCAGATACTCGACTCGACCATCCGCCTGTCGGTGCCGCTGCTGCTGGCCTGCCTCGCCGGCCTTTATTCCGAGCGTGCCGGCATCTTCGACATCGGGCTCGAGGGCAAGATGCTGGTCGGCGCTTTCGCCGGTGCCGCCGCCGCTTCCGTGTTCCATTCGGCCCTTCTCGGCCTCGGCATGGCCATCCTGATCTCGGTCGCCTTCGCGCTGGTGCACGGCTTCGCCTCGATTACACACCGCGGCAACCAGATCGTCTCCGGCGTGGCTATCAATTTCATCGCCGCCGGATCGACCATCATCCTCGGCCAGGCCTGGTTCCAGCAAGGCGGGCGCACGCCGGCACTCGGACCTGGCGAGCGGTTCGACGCGATCATCTGGCCCGGCGCCGAGGCGGTTCGCAGCGTGCCGATCATGGGCCCAATCTACGCGGAACTGATCTCCGGCCATTCGATTCTGGTCTATCTCGCCTTCCTGATGGTGCCGTTCACCTGGTGGGTGCTGTTTCGCACCCGCTTCGGCCTCAGGCTGCGCGCCGTCGGCGAAAACCCGGCTGCCGTCGACACCGCCGGCATCTCGGTCGCCTGGCTGCGCTACCGCGCGCTGATCTGCACCGGCATCCTCACCGGCGTCGCCGGCGCTTATCTGTCGATGGTGCAGAATGGCGGCTTCGTGAAGGACATGACCGCCGGCAAGGGCTACATCGCGCTGGCCGCGCTGATCTTCGCCAAATGGAAGCCGGTCAACGCCATGTTCGCTTGCCTTCTGTTTGGCTTCCTCGATGCGGCGGCAATCCGCCTGCAGGGATCACCGCTGCCCTTGATCGGCAAGGTGCCGGTGCAGTTCATGCAGGCCCTGCCCTATATCCTCACCGTCATCCTGCTTGCCGGCTTCATCGGCAAGGCGATCCCGCCGCGCGCCGGCGGCGTGCCCTATGTCAAGGAACGCTGAGACCGCACCAGCGGGAAATCGCAGCGGTCGAAATCGGCACCAGCTTTTTGAACAAGATCATGGGAGAGAAGTACTAAAATGTCGCATGATCTGTTCGAGGCGGCCAGGGCCGCCATGGCCAAAGCCTATGCGCCCTACTCGAAGTTTCCGGTGGGTGCTGCCTTGCGCACCGAGGACGGGCGCGTCTTCACCGGCGCCAACATCGAGGTCGCCTCCTATCCCGAAGGCTGGTGCGCCGAGACCACCGCGCTTGGCCACTACATCATGGGCGGCGGCGGCAAGATCGTCGAAATCGCCGTCCTTGCCGAGCGCATGGCCAAATGCTCGCCTTGCGGCGGCTGCCGCCAGCGGCTGGCCGAATTTTGCCGGCCGGAAACCAAGCTCTACCTCTGCGACAACACCGGCGTCGCCGAGACCGTGACCATGGGCGACATGCTGCCCTACGGTTTTCGCGGCGATATTCTCAAGTGAAAGATCGGCTCCAATGAAGGGCAGGTTGGAATGATCGAAAAGGCCGTGGATCGTCTTATCGAAAAGCTGGACGGCTTGGCACCGACCACGGCGCTGGTGCTGGGTTCGGGCCTCGGCGGCTTGGTCGACCGGATCGAGAACCCGATCCGTGTCTCCTATGCCGACCTGCCCGGCTTCCCCAGAAGCGGCGTCAGCGGCCATGCCGGCGAAGTGGTGGCCGGGCTGTTTGCCGGCACGCCGGTGCTGATGCTGTCCGGCCGTGCTCACTATTACGAGCATGGCAATGCCGCGGCGATGCGACCGGTGCTGGAAGTGCTTGCCGGCATCGGCATCACCAAACTGATCCTCACCAACGCCGCCGGCTCGGTCGATCCCGAGATGCTGCCGGGCTCGATCATGCTGATATCGGACCATATCAACTTCTCCGGCACGAATCCGCTGATCGGCGAACCGAGCGATCGCCGCTTCGTCGGTCTCACCGAAGCCTATGATGCCGGCATCCGCAAAGCGATTGAACAGGCCGCGAAGGCAACCGGCACGGCGCTGCACAAGGGCGTCTATATGTGGTTTTCCGGCCCGTGCTTCGAAACGCCGGCCGAGATCCGCATGGCGCGCATCATGGGCGCCAACGCCGTCGGCATGTCGACCGTGCCGGAGGTCATCCTCGCCCGCTTCCTTGGCCTGCGCGTCGCCGCCTGCTCGGTCATCACCAACCTGGCAGCCGGCATGACCGGAGCCGAGCTTTCGCACCAGGAGACCAAGGACATGGCGCCGGTCGGCGGGTCGCGGCTGGCGACGGTCCTGCAGCGTGTGTTTCGCGACGGACTGCTGGAGACCTGATGCTTCCGCAGGAAATCATCCGGCACAAGCGTGACGGCCAGAGGCTGCCGGCTCGTGAGATCGCTGCCTTCATCGACGGCGTCACGTTGGGCACCGTCACCGATGGCCAGGTCGCGGCTTTCGCCATGGCGGTGTTCTTCAACGGCATGAGCCGCGACGAGGCCGTGGCGTTGACGCTGGCCATGCGCGATTCCGGCGACGTGCTCGACTGGTCGGATCTGCCGGGTCCCGTCACCGACAAGCATTCAACGGGCGGCGTCGGCGACAATGTCTCGCTGATGCTGGCGCCGATCGTTGCCGCCTGCGGCGCCTATGTACCGATGATATCGGGTCGTGGCCTCGGCCATACTGGCGGCACGCTGGACAAGATGGATGCCATCCCCGGCTATGCCAGCCAGCCCGACATCGCGCTGTTTCGCAAGGCGGTGCTGGAAACGGGTTGCGCCATTATCGGCCAGACCGCCGATCTCGCGCCGGCGGACCGCCGGCTTTACGCCATTCGCGACGTCACCGGAACCGTGGAATCGGTGCCGCTGATCACCGCCTCGATCCTGTCGAAGAAGCTGGCCGCCGGCCTCGGCTCGCTGGTGCTCGACGTCAAGGTCGGCAATGGCGCCTTCATGGAGAAGTCGCGCGACGCGACCGCACTCGCCAACAGCCTGGTCGAGGTCGCCAGCGGCGCAGGGTTGAAGGTCTCGGCGCTGATCACCGGCATGAACGAGCCGCTGGCGTCCGCCGCCGGCAACGCCGTCGAGGTGCGCAACGCCGTCGATTTCCTGACCGGCCGTTTTCGCGACCGGCGGCTGGAGGATGTGACGCTGGCGCTGGCGGCCGAAATGCTGCAGTCGGCGGGACTGGTATCATCCAACCAGGACGGCATGCGGCGCGCCGCGGAGACGCTTGTCAGCGGCCGCGCTGCCGCCACCTTCGCGCGCATGGTGTCGGTGCTCGGTGGCCCCGCCGATTTCATCGAGAGACCGGAAAAATACCTGGCCGAGGCGGCAACCGAATTAGCGGTCAAGGCAACGACCGACGGCTTCGTCACCGGCATCGCCACCCGCGACATCGGCCTGGCGGTGGTTGGCCTGGGCGGCGGGCGCACGCGGCCGGACGACAAGATCGATCCGGCGGTCGGCATCACCAGGCTGCTGCCCATCGGCGCCGAGGTGGGGGCTGGCGAGCCGCTGGCGCTGGTGCATGCCCGCTCGCCATCCGATGCCGAGGCCGCGGCCGCAACCGTGCTTTCCGCCTACACCATTGGGGCTTCGAAACCACCGGCGGATAAAACTGTCATGCGGCGGATTCTGGCGCGCGGTTGACCGGGCCAAACCCTTCCTATTGGGCGAGCAGCAAGGTGCCGTTCTCGGCCTGGTATTTGCCAAGCCTGTTGAGGAAGCTCATGCCGATCAGGTTGGTGTGCAGCGCCTTGTCGTCGAGCACGATGGCCTGCACGTCATTGACGGTGATGCTGCCTATCTGCAGCCGATCGATCATCACCACGGCCGCCTTGATGGTGCCGTTGGCGGTGCTGACCTCACGGCTGAAATCGGACGGATTGAGCGACAGCCCGATCCTGCGCGCCGTCGAGGTATTGACCGCGACCAGTGTCGCGCCGGTGTCGATCATGCCATCGACCTGACGGCCGTTGAGCTTGAAGGTCGATGAAAAGTGTCCGCGCTCGTCCGCCGCGACGACGACCTTGCGGCCGGCCGGCTGCGGCGCCACCGGCTTGTCGGGCACCGATGCCAGGTTGATGTCCGGCTGGGCCTGAGCCTCGGCGTCGGGCTTGGCCGTAACCGCCGATCTCAGAAGGTTTTCGAAGACCTGCGGATTTGACTGGTAGACAACCGGGATCGACGCCGATGTGCCGGCAAAGACACTGAAGATGAGAAGTTTGCGCAGCATGGATCGGCCTTTGTGAGTACCGATCCTTTAGCGCCGGATGGTGTTTGCCGCTTTAACGGGCGCTAAAACCGCGCCGTTGCGTAAACATTTGGTAAATTATTTGGTCCCGTACATGCGGTCGCCGGCGTCGCCGAGGCCGGGCATGATATAGCCCTTCTCGTTGAGCTGGCGGTCGATGGACGCGGTGAAGACCGGAACGTCGGGATGCGCGGTGGTGAAGCGCTCGATGCCTTCGGGTGCCGCCAGCAGGCACAGGAAGCGGATGTTGGTGGCGCCGCGCTCTTTCAATTTGTCGATCGCCGCGATCGCCGAATTGGCTGTCGCCAGCATCGGATCGACGACGATCACCAGCCGGTCGGCCAGATCGCTCGGCGCCTTGAAGAAATACTCGACTGCTTCCAGCGTTTCGTGATCGCGGTAGAGGCCGACATGGGCGACGCGAGCCGCCGGCACCAGGTCGAGCAGGCCTTCCAGCAAGCCGTTGCCGGCGCGCAGCACCGAGGCGAAGACCAGCTTCTTGCCCTCGAGCGTCGGCGCTTCCATGGTCTCCATCGGCGTTTCGATCGTCGTCGTCGTCAGTTCGAGATTGCGGGTGACCTCGTAGCCGAGCAGCAGCGATATTTCGCGCAGCAACCGCCGGAAGCCGGCCGTGGAGGTCTCCTTCTTGCGCATGATGGTCAGCTTGTGCTGGACAAGCGGATGGTCGACGACGGTGACGCCCTTCATGATGTTCTCCTCATGCGTGTCGCCCTATGCGCGCAGGCGCGGCAGGCAGCTCGGACGACCCTAGCGGCTATGCGCCGGCCAAGGAACCGCCTGGGCTCGGTGGACCACAGATTTCGCAGAAATCAGCGCGCCGCCGCGTTCAGCCGGGCAAGAAGCGCGGACTTGGTCTTGCGATCGACGAAAGCGGCCTCGATCGCCGTTCGGGTGACGGCGGCCAGCGCCTTCTCGCTCATCGCGAAATGTTCGGCGGCGATGTCGTATTCGCGCTTCAGCGAGGTCCAGAAATAGGGCGGGTCGTCGGAGTTGAGCGTCACCTTGCAGCCGGCGGCCTTGAGCGCTGGAAACGGATGATCGGCAAAGCTGTCGAACACTTTGAGCGCGATGTTGGAACCCGGGCAGCACTCCAGAACGACGCCTTCGTCCGCGATGCGCCGGACAAGGTCCGGGTTTTCGATGGCGCGCACGCCATGGCCGATGCGCGAGGGACGGATATGGTCGAGCGCTGCCTGGACAGTCTCCCAGCCGGTCAGTTCGCCGGCATGGACGGTGATGCCGAGCCCGGCCTCGCGGGCGATCTCGAAAGCCCTGACATAGTCCTCCATGTCGCCCATGCGCTCATCGCCGGCGACACCGAAGCCGGTGACCAGCGGATGCCCGCAGCGCGCCGCGAAGCGCGCCGCCCGCTCGATCGATTCCACGCCGACATGACGCACGCCGGTGACGATCATGCGGCCCTCTATGCCCGTCTTGGCCTTGGCGCGGAGCATGCCTTCGCCAAGCGCGTCGGTATAGGCCTTGGGTGACAGCCCGGCTTTCGCCGCGTGGTCCGGCGAGGTGAAGACCTCGGAATAGATGGCGCCGTCGCGGGCCAGGCTGGTCAGATAATGGTCGGCCAGCCGCGCATAATCCTCCTCGGTCCGAAACAGATCGGATGAGAAGTCATAGGCCGCGAGAAAGGACGTGAAATCATGCCAGACGAAGGAACCGTTCTGGATATAGGGCGAGGTATCCTTGCCGTATTTCTGCGCCTGGCGGATGACGAGTTCGGGCGCCGCTGCCCCTTCGATGTGGCAGTGCAGTTCCGCTTTCAAAGGCATTCAAACATCCCGTCGGTCAGTCCAGGTCCTTGAAAACCAGCACCTGGAAGCGCGGCTGAACACCGCGCCTTAAACAATAGCGCCCGCACCATCGATCGGCTATGGTCCCGCCGGTTTTATGACGGATCAAAAAAATGTCAGTTGAGAGAACCACGGCCTCGGGCGGCATGGAAACCTCCTATGGTTTCAAGCGTGTAGGGGAAGGCGAAAAGCAGTCCCTGGTCAACGATGTTTTCCACAAGGTCGCCAACCGCTACGACCTGATGAACGATCTGATGTCGGGCGGCCTGCACCGGCTGTGGAAGGATGCCATGGTGACGTGGCTGAACCCTCCGAAAAGAGTGGGCTGGAAGGTGCTCGACGTGGCCGGCGGCACCGGCGACATCGCGTTTCGCATCGTCGACGCAAGCCATGGCAACGCACATGCCACCGTGCTCGACATCAATGGCTCGATGCTCGCTGTCGGCCGCGACAGGGCGCAGAAGAAAGGCTTGTCCGGCAACACCGACTTCGTCGAGGCAAATGCCGAGGAACTGCCTTTCGCCGACGCCACTTTCGACGCGTACACCATCGCTTTCGGCATTCGCAACGTGCCGCATATCGACGTCGCTCTGGGTGAAGCGTTCCGCGTGCTGAAGCCGGGCGGCCGTTTCCTGTGCCTGGAATTTTCCGAGGTCGAGATGCCGCTGCTCGACAAGGTCTACGAAGCCTGGTCCTTCAACGCCATTCCCAAGATCGGCAAGATGGTCACCGGCGACGGCGAGCCCTATTCCTATCTGGTCGAATCGATCGCGAAATTCCCCAACCAGGCAAACTTTGCCTCCATGATCACGCACGCGGGCTTCGACCGCGTTTCCTTCCGCAATTATTCCGGCGGCATCGCGGCACTGCATTCGGGCTGGAAGCTTTGAGGTTCGACCGCATTTCCCATCCTCGATATGGCTCCAGTCGGTTCCTTGAACCGACCGGATGGATGCAGCCATGAGCAGCGTCGGCGCCGGTTTCAGGCTCGTGCGGGCCGGCTGGGTGCTGGTGCGCGAGGGCGTCGTCGCCGCCTTGCCGGGCGAGGAACTCTCAGGCCTGCCGAAACTCGGCTGGCGGCTGGCGCGCCTGTTCACCCGCCGCCGCGCGCTGGCCTATGAGCGCAGCGACCGGCTGGCCAAGGCAGTGGTCCGGCTCGGACCATCCTATGTCAAGCTCGGCCAATTCCTGGCGACACGGCCCGACGTCGTCGGCAACGACATGGCGCTCGATCTCGCCATGCTGCAAGACAAGATGCACACCTTCCCGAAGGCCGAGGCGGTCGCGGCCATCGAGGCTTCGCTCGGGCGCAAGATAGGCGATCTCTACACGCAATTCGGCGATCCGGTCGCCGCTGCCTCGATCGCCCAAGTTCATGCCGCTGAAACCGTCCAGGCTGGCGCCGTGACCAAGGTGGCGGTCAAGGTGATCCGGCCGGGCGTGCGCCGCCGCTTCTTCCAGGACCTCGAAAGCTATTTTCTGGCCGCGCGCCTGCAGGAGAAATACATCCCGTCGTCACGCCGGCTGCGGCCGGTGGAGGTGACCGAGACGCTGGCGCAGACCACCAGGATCGAGATGGATCTGCGCCTCGAGGCGGCGGCACTCTCGGAACTCGGCGAAAGCACCAGGAATGATCCTGGTTTTCGCGTGCCATCCGTCGACTGGGAGCGCACCGGCCGTGACGTGCTGACCATGGAGTGGGTCGACGGCGTCAAGATGAACGACATTGTCGGCCTCGAAGCCGCCGGCCACGATCTGAAGGCGATCGCCGCTAACCTCATCCAGTCCTTCCTGCGCCATACGCTGCGCGACGGCTTCTTCCATGCCGATATGCATCCGGGCAATTTGTTCGTCGAAGCAAACGGCACCATCGTCGCCGTCGATCTCGGCATCGCCGGCCGGCTCGGCAAGAAGGAGCGCCGCTTTCTCGCGGAAATCCTCTACGGCTTCATCACGCGCGACTATTTGCGCGTTGCCGAAGTCCATTTCGAGGCTGGCTACGTTCCGCGCCAGCACAATGTCTCGGCCTTCGCGCAGGCGATCCGCGCCATCGGAGAGCCGATCCATGGCCAGCCGGCCGAAACGATTTCGATGGCCAAGCTTCTGACGCTGCTGTTCGAGGTGACCGAGCTCTTCGACATGGCGACACGGCCCGAACTGATCCTGCTGCAGAAGACCATGGTGGTGGTCGAGGGCGTGGCGCGTACGCTCGATCCGGGCTTCAACATGTGGAAGACGGCCGAACCGGTCGTCGGCGGCTGGATATCAGGCAATCTCGGCCCGCGTGGCCTGATGGCCGATGCGCGCGACGGCGGCAAGGCGATGCTGGCGCTGCTTCGCCAGGTGCCTGAGCTTGCGGTCCGCACCGAGCGGCTGTCGCGCGAGATCGACTTGATGGCCGAGCACGGACTGCGCTTCGACGAGGCCACCGCTCGCGCCATCGGCAAGGCCGAAGCGCGCTACAGCCGCTCCGGCCGCGTCGCGTTATGGGTGATCGCGCTGACGCTGGTCTATATCGCCTGGAAGATCTTTTAGGCTCGGCTATCGCCATAGCGCCATAGCTTGCGAGCATTTGATTGCATTGATACCATTGCAATCGATCAATCTCGGCAAAGTGCAATCATATGGCTAGCATCACGATCCGCAATCTCGACGATGAGGTCAAGGAACTGCTGCGCCGACTGGCGGCGGACAATAACCGTTCCATGGAAGAACAGGCGCGGGTGATGATCCGGGCCGCTGTCGACGGGCAGATCGGGCCGGCCCGTATCGACCAGATCGGGCCAGCCCGTATCGACCAGATAGAAAAGACCCTGCGCGAGCTGACCAGCGTGCACGGTACGGCGATCCCGGCTGCCGCCCCGGCAGGCAAGATGTCGCCGCGCGGTGCCCTTTCCGGCAAACGCATCCTGCTCATCATCGGCGGTGGCATCGCCGCCTACAAATCGCTCGATCTCATCCGCCGGCTGCGCGAGCGCGGTGCCAAGGTGCGCGTGGTCATGACACTGGCGGCGCAGGAATTCGTCACCACATTGTCGGTCGGCGCGCTCTCGGCCGATCATGTCTTCACCGAACTGTTCGACCGCAACGACGAGCACGATGTCGGCCACATCAGGCTGTCGCGCGAAGCCGACCTTTTGGTGGTCGCTCCCGCCACCGCCGACCTGATGGCCAAGCTCGCCAACGGCCATGCCAACGATCTTGCCTCGACAGTGCTCATCGCCACCGACAAGCCGGTGCTGATGGCGCCGGCCATGAACCCCAGGATGTGGTCACACCCCGCCACCCGCCGCAATCGCGCGACCCTGGGCAAGGATGGCGTCGGCTTCGTCGGCCCGGCCAAAGGCGAGATGGCCGAGAGCAACGAGGCCGGCGAAGGCCGCATGGCCGAACCGCTGGAGATCGTGGCCGCCGTCGAGGCGCTGCTCGATGTCGGCCCCAAGCCGCTGGCGGGGCGCAAGATTATCGTCACCTCCGGCCCGACGCACGAGCCGATCGACCCGGTGCGCTATATCGCCAACCGTTCGTCCGGCAAGCAGGGCCATGCGATCGCCGCCGCATTGGCAAGGCTTGGCGCCGACGTGCGCCTCGTCTCCGGTCCTGTCGGCATCGCCGATCCCGCCGGCGTGAAGACCATCCATGTCGAGCGTGCACAGGAAATGCGTGACGCGGTGGAACAGCTCCTGCCCGCCGACGCGGCGGTGTTCGTCGCCGCCGTCGCCGACTGGCGCACCGAAAATTCAGCCGATGAAAAGATCAAGAAGGTGGCTGGCGAAGGGCCACCGGTACTGCGCATGGTCGAGAACCCCGACATCCTTGCAGGGGTCGGCCATCACAAGCAGCGGCCCCGCCTTGTCGTCGGCTTCGCGGCCGAGACCCAGGATCTCCTGCGCAACGCCGAGGCCAAGCTCAGGAAGAAGGGCGCCGATTTCATCGTCGCCAACGACGTGTCGCAGGAAAGCGGCATCGGCGCTTCGGGCGTGATGGGCGGTGATCGCAACCGGGTGCGGATCGTGTCCGAGGCCGGTGTCGAGGAATGGCCCGAGATGACCAAGGACGAGGTGGCGGCACGGCTCGCCGCCCTCATCGCCGAGCGGCTGAAAACGATCGCCGTCAGAGCAATTCCAGGAAAAGTGTGAACGGTTTTCCCGGGAAAAGCGCGTAGCGCTTTCCCTTGGGAATTGCGTCAAAACAAAGAGTTAGAGCAGTTCACCGGTTCCGTTGACAGTGAACTGCTCCGTCAATTGGACAGGAGTTCCGCGGTTCGAGCCAGCGCCCCACCGAAACCGTTGAGTGGAATGGAGAAACTCACCGCCTGGCCGGTATCGGCGGCGAAGGCGTCGATCTTGAGCGTCGTGCCCGTCTTGAGCAGCGGCGTGGTGTTGGCATCGAACGCCACCGGCACCAGGCAGCCGACCGCCTGACACGTGTTGAATGACAGGCTGCCGTCGAGTTTCTGGTCGTCGATGGTCAGGCTGACGCCCTTGGCGAGCGCCAGTCCGAACGGCAAGGCGAGCGTACCCGTCGCGTCATCGCCGGTCTTGCTCGACAGTTCTATCGCCAGCAGGCGCTGGTTGTTTTGCTTGTTGAACTGTTGATGCGACAGGCTGCAGATCTTGTTCGTGCCCGATATCTGGCAGTTGACGGTCCAGTCGCCATGGGTTTCGGACAGTGCCGATGCCCCGCCGGGCAGTTGTGGCGCATCGGCTGCCGGCGGCGCCGCCACCTTGTCGCCCTTGGTTTGCGCCGCCGCTGCCGGCAGGCCGGCGATGCAGGCGGCACCCAGCATCGCCACGAAATACACGGACTTCCGCATCAAGATCTCTCCCGCCCAGCTCCGCCTCGAGCCAGCCTGGAAACCGACCTTGAGAGACGCGCTGACTGCATTCTGTTTGACCGTTTCCCCGAAAGCGCCGTTGTACCTGACGGACACGCCGACACCATTGACGCCATTCGTTTCGAGACCGGCGCCAACCCGATAGAGCGGCGAATCGATCGCTTCCGTCAAGTGCAATGCTGGGTTGCCGGGCAGATTCTCCGCCGCCGCGAAGGCGATCCATGTGCCGGCCATGGCATCGCCGGACAAACGCCCTATATGCAAGGGATGAACAGGATTTTTTGCAGGAACGAGCGAATGTCAGCGCGTCGAACACCGGCGGCCATTGCCGCGGCGCTACTGGCCGCTGTGGTCCTGGCGGGCTTTGGTCAATCTGCTTCCGCGCAGATCGTCATACCCTCGGCCAACGGCAATGCCCAGATCCAGCAGAACGACCTGCAGGCCTTGCAGAACCGGGTTCAGCGCCAGCAATTCCAGCAGCAGCAGCAACAGTATCGTGCCCAGGACCGCGTGATCGTCCAGCCGCCGCAGCCGGTCGTGCCGCGGGTCAAGCCGAGCTGTCAGACGCAGATAATTGGCAACACCGCCGTGAGCACCTGCCGCTGACAGGCGGCTACCTTCTTTTATTTAGCCGACTTACATGGTAGGGGCCTTCAAGTGCCCCTGCGGCAGTTTGGGTTTTGCAAAGATGCCGCATCACGCTATGGGGCACTGCACCGACTGGATTTTTACGAATGGCAGCCACCAAGAAAAAGGCCGTGCGCAAAGCCAAGAAAGGCGAGAGGATCCGCCAGGTGGCGGCTATCCCCTTTCGGCTGAACGCGCACGGCGGCATCGAGGTGATGCTGGTCACATCGAGAACGACGAGACGCTTCATCGTGCCCAAGGGCTGGCCAATGAAAGGCAAGAGCGGGCGCAAGGCGGCCACCATCGAGGCGCAAGAGGAAGCCGGCGTGCTCGGCAGGACGCTGAAGCAGCCGGCGGGCCTCTATTCCTACTGGAAGCGGCTGGCCAACCGTTTTGTCCGCGTCGACGTCATCGTCTATCTGCTTGAAGTGACGGAAGAGCTTGCCGACTGGCAGGAAGCCAAGCGGCGGCAGCGGGCCTGGCTGGCGCCGGCCGACGCGGCGATGCTCATCGATGAGCCCGATCTCTCGACGCTGGTGAAGACCTTGAAGCTTCCCGAGCCCCTGCCGGTCGACGCTGCCTGAGGCAAGGCCATGGGCAAGCGCACCATCGCCGAGGTCGTCGAAAGCGACGGCATTGCAGCCGCTCTGCCGGCGATCGGCGTCAATGCCCAGGGCTATGGGATCGCCATGCCGCAGCCCTTCGATGCCTCGGCGGTGCGCTCGGCCCGAGAAGCACTCCAGCCACAGCCGACACCGCCGATCCTTGAGCCGATCAGGCGCGCAAGCTGCGCCGCAAGGCGGGCCAAGGTCTCCAATCCAGGTTTTAAGGCTGCCGCTCCAGCAGGACGATCGGGGCGTCGTGATAGCTTGTCCGAACCACTTCCCGGTAGCCGCACTTCGTCGCGACGTTCAATGAGGCGGTATTCTCCGGATCGATGATGCAGACGGTTTTCGTGCGCCCGAATGTCTCTTCACCCCATGAAAGCACGCGGCCGACGACCTCGGTGGCAAGGCCGGCGCCATGCACCGTCGGCGCCAGCGCCCAGCCAGCCTCCGGGATACCCTCTATCGATGGCTGGATATCGCGCTTCAGGTCATGAAAACCGGCCTCGCCGACGAAGCGGCCCGTCGCCTTCTCCTCGATGGCCCAGAAGCCGTAGCCGAGCAGCGACCATAGGCCGGCGTGGCGCAGGAAGCGGATCCAGCTTTCCTCGCGCGTGCGTGGCTTGCCGCCGATGAAGCGGGTGACGATCGGATCGGCCCACATGGCGACATAGGCATCGAAATCGCCGAGCCGATGCGCCCGCAGGATGGTTCGCTGCGTCTCGATGACCGGAACGCCGTGCGGATTGTTCATGATGATCTGCCTCGCTGGTCGTCAGCGCTTATCAAATCGCCGCTGCGGCGCAAGGGCCAGGGCGACACGCGCCATCGTCCAGGGCGCCGTGGCGCTACACAAGCTCGCTCTGGGAATTTTGTCCGGGAGTGTTATTTTCCCGGCAGGCGGATTCAAGCACCCTTCTGGTGCCGTCATCAAACCCAAGGGAATGAGCATGGACACCACTGACCTTGTGCTTGCCATCGTCCATCATCTGCTGGTGTTTTCCCTTGCGGGCACCATCGGCGCCGAGTTCGTGCTGATCCGCGGCGACCTCGCCGCCGCCACGCTCAAGCGGCTCGCTGGCATCGACCGCCACTATGGCATCATCGCTGCGCTGATCATCATCGTCGGCATCGGCCGTGTCTTCTGGGGCCTCAAGGGTTGGGAATTCTACGTCTACAACTGGGTGTTCTGGGCCAAGATGGCGGCGTTTGGTGTTGTCGGCCTGCTGTCGATCATCCCGACCATCCGTTTCATCTCCTGGAACAGGCAGGCCAGCGCCAATCCAGCCTTCGCCGTACCAGCAACCGAACTGGCTTCGGTCAAGACCTATATCCGCGCCGAAGCCTTCGTCTTCCTGCTGATCCCGGTCTTCGCGGCGGCGATGGCGCGCGGCTACGGCTACTAACCAGCGGCAACCGTTTCGAGCGGAGCGATCGGCACCAGGGGCGCCGGAATGCTGGTCGTCTTCACCTCCGCCTTGCAGATGTCGGCAATGACGCAGGCCGGGCAATCCGGTTTGCGCGCCTTGCAGACATAGCGGCCATGCAGGATCAGCCAGTGATGCGCATGGCGCATGTATTCGTCCGGGATTATCCTTAGCAGCCCCTGCTCGACCTGCTCCGGCGTTTTGCCGGGCGCCAGCCCGAGCCGGTTGCCGATCCGGAAAATATGCGTGTCGACCGCCATCGTATGCTGGCCGAAAGCCATGTTGAGCACGACATTGGCGGTCTTGCGTCCGACCCCGGGCAACTTGACCAGCTCGTCGCGGTCGTCAGGCACCGCGCCGCCATGGTCGCGGATCAGCGCTTCGGACAACGCGATGACGTTCTTGGCCTTGTTGCGCCACAGGCCGATGGTTCTGATGTGGTCGCCAACCTTGGCCTCACCCAGCGCCAGCATCTTCTGCGGCGTATCGGCGGCCTTGAACAGGGCTCGTGTCGCCTTGTTGACGCCGGCATCTGTCGCCTGCGCCGACAGCACCACCGCCACCAGCAGCGTGAAGGCGTTGATGTGTTCGAGTTCGCCCTTCGGCTCCGGCCGCTGGACGGAAAAGCGCCGGAATATCTCGTGCACTTCGGCCGGGCTGTAGCGCGACGAACCCCGTGCCGGACGTGGGCGTGGTTTGGCGTTCGAGCCGTCACGCCGGCCGGGAGCGAGTTCTTTTTTGGGCATGGAAGACTCTTTGGACTTGGGGCTCGCCATTCCCTTCCTATAATATCCAGTCATGAGCGACACAAACGCCTCATTCCAGGCCGACGAACCATTCTTCCAGGCACTGCTGACCCCACACCGGTCGCTGGGCAGGACGGGTTTCTTCGTGCTGATGGGAGCGCTGCTGTTCGGCTGGCTGGTGACGGGCGCGTTTTTCCTGTCGCGCGGCGCCTGGCCGGTGTTCGGCTTCTTCGGCCTCGACGTGGTTGCCGTCTACATCGCCTTTCGCGTCAACTATCGGGCTGCCCGCGCCCGCGAGGAGGTGTCGGTCTCCCGCACCAGCCTCGACATCCGCAAGACCGCACCCTCCGGAAAATCGGAAGCGCATCGCTTCAATCCGTTCTGGGCAAGGTTTTCGGTCGCCCGCCACGCCGAGATCGGGATCACCAAAATGACGGTCGAGGGGCAAGGCCAGAACGTACCAATCGGCGGCTTTCTCGATCCCGAGTCACGCGAGAGTTTTGCCACAGCCTTTTCACTGGCGCTCGCGACCGCCAAGACGCGCTAGTAGCTCTGCGCAGAGGATTTGACGGGTTGCGCGCGACCTGGTGCCCAGTCCTAATGTCGGTGGGTTCGGCTCCCCTGGATGGGCAGCTTTTGGTGAACCGATCAGTCAGCTTCCGGGCTGACGATGCGATAAAGCGGACTTCCAATGTTTGCAAAAAATCTGTCGCGCAAGTCTGGTTTCTTTAGGTTTTCGTCTGTTCATAGGCCATGAATAGATCGGTTACGAGAACGCCGTTGATCCGCATCCCAGTCAAATCGGCGTCTTTGATGTCTGAATTTGCCAATGTGACATCGCGTATGGTCAATCGCGATAGATTTGCGTTCGTGATGGTGGTTCCGGACAGATTGACGTTGTTAAAGCGCGCGTCTGCAAGGCTGATATCGTCAAAAAGCGCTTCGCTTAAATTGGTGTCGGTGAATTTTGCCTTAGTCAAAACTGCGTAAAATCGTGCGTCTGCGAGGTTTACACCATCGAAATGAGCGCCCGACATATCGGCCCGCTCGTAATGCATTCCCTGCATCTGAGGGCCATCAAATGGGTTGTGTTCTTGATGATCGCTCATTGTTCCTCCGGTCAATCATGATTGGGCCTAAAGAATGCCAGATTGCACAGTCATTTGCGACCGTCGAATCTGAAATTGAAAAGAGCCCATGCCAGTTTGGCATCGCGAAATTCCCCAAAACATGCGACAGCTTTGGCCACCTTGGCGCCCGGAATGAGGAACGTCATTCATAACGACCAGCGGCAGAGAAGGGTCGAATGCGGCCCATCGTTCAACCCGGGGAACTACGGCAAACAACGTATTCAGAACCTGTAGCGCAAAAGCCTGCCGATCTTGCGCAATGCGGGAATGTGCTTCCAGAGGCGAACGAACAGCTTGGCGGGCCAGCCCATGCGGGCGGCGTGTTCGGGCTTGTAGGCTGGGATATCCTCGACGAACCGCAGCTTCGGAATCGCCAGTTCCAGCTCGTGCGGATCCTCGATCGCCCAATGGACCTCGGCGCCTGTCGCCCTGACCGCCGGATTGAGGCGAAGCAGCTTCAGGCCGAAACGGCTATAGGCGTCGAATATCAGCTCGCCGCCGGCAAGATGGGAGACAAGCCTCGAAAGCAGGCGTGGCCCTTCTTCGGCCGGGAGATAGGGCGTCAGCCCCTCCGCCACGACGATGGCTGCGCGGTTGCGCGGCATTTCAGCCAGCCAATCGGGATGGGTCAGCGACGAACCGACCAAATGGTAGCGATCGCGTGGCGGGTAAAGTTTGCGCCTGAGTTCGATGGCCTCGGGATAGTCGACGTCGAACCAGTCCACGCCTGATGGTGGATCGACCCGAAAGACACGCGTATCGAGCCCGCAACCCAGATGCAGCACGATGGCGCCGGGATTTCTGGCTAGAAAATCCTGCACGTGGACGTCCAGTGTCTTGGCCCGGATCGCCAGGCCGATGCCAAGATTGACGTCGACCTTGAGCCTGGCAAAATCATAGTCGATCTTGCCAACCGCCTCGTCGGCAAAATGGTCCTCCAGCAGCGAATTGGGCAGCCGGCTCTCCAGCGCCTTGCCGTAGAGCGTCATCAGCAAGGTTTCCCTTTCCCCGGTCAGATGCACTTTCTCGCCAGCCATCGGTGCCTCGTGGTTCGAAATTGGGTGTCTATCTGGGTATGCGCCGCAAGAAGGCAAGTTTCGGGTGGCGATCGGCGCCCCAAGGGGCGATATTCCGGCTCAAGGAGATGCTTCCATGAGCACACACACAGCAGTCCTCGAGAAGGACATCACGCCGCAAGGCAGCGACTACGAGATCGTGCGCCGCGCCATCGAGAAGATCAGCCTCGACTACCGTGACCAGCCATCGCTGGAAGAACTGGCCGAAGAGGTCGGCGAGACACCGACCGGCCTGCAAAAACTCTTCACCCGCTGGGCCGGCCTGTCGCCCAAGGCGTTCCTCCAGGCAGTGACGCTGGACCATGCGCGCAGATTGCTCGATTCCGGCATGCCGCTGCTTGAAACCTCGTTCGAACTTGGCATGTCCGGCCCCGGCCGGCTGCATGACCTGTTCGTCACCCATGAGGCGATGTCGCCGGGCGACTACAAGACGCGCGGCGCGGGCCTCACCATCCGCTACGGCTATCACCCCTCGCCGTTCGGCACCGCCCTGATCATGGCCACCGACCGCGGACTTGCCGGCCTTGCCTTCAGCGATCCGGGCGAGGAGCGCACCGCCTTCGCCGACATGTCAAGCCGCTGGCCGAACGCCAACTATGTCGAGGACATGGCCGCGACCGGCCCCTATGCCGCGCGCATCTTCGACCCGACGCTGTGGCGTCCCGATCAGCCGCTGCATGTCGTCATGATCGGTACCGACTTCCAGGTTCGTGTCTGGGAGGCGCTGCTCAAGATCCCGATGGGCAAGGCCCGCACCTATTCCTCGATCGCCGCCAGCATAGGCGCGCCAAGCGCCAGCCGGGCGGTCGGCGCCGCCAACGGCGCCAATCCGCTCTCCTTCGTGGTTCCCTGCCACCGCGCCATCGGCAAGTCCGGCGACCTCACCGGCTATCACTGGGGCCTGACCCGCAAGCGCGCCATCCTTGGATGGGAGGCCGGGCAAGTGTCGACGTGAATGTCGATTTTTCTATTTTCGCCGAAGAAATATATAAATGCCGTTCTGATTGAGTATTACTGCGATTGTTGTTCCGAATTTTCCTTTATGCAACCAGCAACAACCTATGGTTATTACGAATGTTATTTTCGTCTATTATTTAAGTTAACGCTAAATTAACCACGATACCGCGATGATGACCTGTATTAATTCGGGCGAGCCGGCTTGATAGGAGGGTCTCGATGCTGTCGTTTCGCGCCGCCTTCGGCGCCGCTCTGCTGGTTGTCTGTTTTGACCGGGCCGCATTGGCCACAACGCAGAACGTCACTTTCAATGGCACGATCAACCCGACCTGCACGCTTGTCGTTGCCACCAATGGCACGATGATGGTCAGTCCCGATCTCCAGTCCCTCAGTTCCCACAACAGCGGCGGCTCAGCCGGAACCGTCACGCTGACGACAACCGGAGGCGTGTCGCTGAGCGTCGATCCCGTCACCACCACCACGGTGCCGTCCGCCGACACCACCTCGACCACCTGGACGCCGACCTACTTCGCCGCCGGCGCGCATTCCATCGCCGAGACCGGCTCGGCCACCAGCATCGGCACACCCGGCGCCGACCTCGTCTCGGTCCATCTCGCCGGCACCAAGGGCGGCAGCAACCGCTTCGCGAACGGAAACTATCAGGCAACGGTCACGCTGCGCTGCGAATAGCGTCATCGCGAAGGAGGTATCCTTGAAACAAGCTCGAATCCTGATGGCCCTGACTCTCGGCTTGCTGCCGATTGCCGCCGGCGCCCAGTCGATGTCGCCGATGCGCGGCGAGGTCAACAGCTTCACCGACGTCTTCGCGGTTCGCGTTTTCCCGGCCAATCCCTACGATCGGAAGATCAAGGTCGAAATCCATGTCTACGATCAGGATTTTGAGCCGGTGGACGCCAGGATATCTCCGCCTGCCTTTCAACTCGCTTCCCAGGCTTCCCGCCCTGTCCTTGTGGTCGTGCCCTTCGACGGCGCCGCCGAGCGTAAAGTGCGTATCTGTACCGAAAGCATCCCCTTCCCCAATCAACAGACGCAGATAAGGGCACAGATATGCGGAAAGTTTTTTGGGCGCCGCAAGTCCTGACAGCCGCGCTCGCGGCCGCGTCGGCGGGGATCAGTCCGGTGCTGGCCGAGGATGTCTACAACCTCAACCAGAACGAGAGCGGCTTCAACCTGCCCGGCGTCACCTTGCCCCAGGGCCAGGACGAGGTTCATGCCGCTGACGGCACCACCTGCCGCTCGGCGGTTTCGGGAAGCGGCGCCTATCTCGATCTCGGCGTCATCAGAGGCAACAGCCAGTCGAACAATGACGTCGCCACCTACGGCCGCGTGGTGATCCCGATCGGGCGTACGCCCAAGCGTGTCGATTGCAGCCGCCTCTACGAACTTGAGGTCGAGCGCCTGCAGCTGGAGCTGAAACTTCTCAAGATGGGCCTCGGTGCCGACGGCCAGACGGCGAGCGTCGCCGCCGCGCCCACGGCCGCGTCACCTGGGTGGGCCAATGAAGGCTGGAGCATCAGGACCGGAAATGGCGACGGCAGGAAAAAGAAGAAGAAATAACCGCGCGCTGCTGGCGATTGCCGCACTTGCCGGCCTTTGCCTTCCGGCGCAGGCCGCTATCATCGGCACTTGCACCATCATGGTCGGGGGATCGGGGACGATGACCGCCAATCCGGCCATCGGCATACTGAGTTCCAAGCAGGCAGGCGGATCGAGCGCGAGCGCGACCATCGTGGCAAGCTCGCTGCTGTGCTCCCTGTTCAACCTGCTGGACTGCTATTCCGTTTCGGCCCCAGCGCCTGCCGCATTCTCGTCCGCGCCGAGCGGCGGCGGCACCAACGTGACCTTTGCCTCGGTCTTCCGCCTCGATGGTGCCGGGGTCGACAACACCGGCAGCGTGGCGCAGAAGGTCGTCAACGGAACGCACAGCATGCAGGTCGACCTCATCGCCACCAAATCGAGCGGAATCTTTCCTGCCGGCAGCTATCAGGGCACGGTCACCGTGCGCTGCGAATAGGCTCCGGCAGGACAAATCCGGCTGGACCACTCGCGTGGTCTGGCAAGCTGCGGCCTTACAGGCTAGCTTCCCGCGCGATTGGAGCGACGTGCGTCGGCAGGATGCGCAAGCGACGCTCCGGCGTCTTGAATTTGTACCGGCAGGAGGCCTTGCTTGATTATCGTTGTCGGCTCGATCAACCTCGATCTTATCGCCAATGTCGACCGATTGCCGAGCCCTGGCGAGACGGTGAGCGGCTCGAGTTTCGCCACCGCGCCAGGCGGCAAGGGCGCCAACCAGGCGCTGGCCGCCGCGCGCGCCGGTGGCCAAGTGCGCATGGTGGGCGCCGTTGGCAAGGACAGCTTCGCCGCGGAGGCGCTGGCACTGCTGCGCGACGGCAAGGTCGACCTGTCCGGCGTCGCCGAAACCTTTGCCTCGACGGGTACGGCGCTGATCATGGTCGGCGATGACGGCGAGAACATCATCGCCGTGGTGCCGGGCGCCAACGCTTCCGTCCTGCCCGGCGACCTCTCCAAGGCCTTTCTGAAAAAGGGCGATATCGTGCTTTTGCAGCACGAGATCCCGCTGGCGACCGTCGATGCAGTACTCGACCAGGCCAGGGCGGCCGGCGCCATCACCGTGCTCAACACGGCGCCCTTCCAGGGCGAAGCAGCGGCCTTCCTCGGCAAGGCCGACTACGCGATCGCCAACGAGACCGAGTTCGACCTCTATGGCGAAGCGTTGAAGCTGAGCGGCCGCGACCGGGCGGCACGCATGCGCGACTTCGCGGCGAAAACCGGCCGCACCATCGTCGTCACACTCGGCGGCGACGGCGTCATGGCGGCGACGCCAGCCGACTTCCTGACTGTTCCGGCCATGAAGATCGCGCCTGTCGACACGGTCGGCGCCGGCGACACGTTCTGCGGTTACTTCGCCGCCGGCCTGTCGTCCGGCCTTGCGCTCGACAAGGCGCTGGCGCGCGCCGGTGCGGCCGGCTCGCTGGCATGCCTCAAGCCCGGCGCCCAGCCGGCAATCCCGCTGGCCAAGGATGTCGATCAAGCCTTGCGGGAAGTCAGCTGAAATGACGCGTCCCCAGACGAAACATGCCGTGCCGCCGGCCGGTGACATCTGCCGCCTGTCGGCGATCGACCTGGCCGCCGCGATCCGGCACAAGAAACTTTCCGTGCGCGAGGTGGTGGCGGCCTTCCTCGACCGCATCGAGGCGGTCAATCCGCAGGTCAACGCCATCGTCTCCTTGCGCGACCGTGGCGACATCCTGCGCGAGGCCGATGCGGCCGATAGTCGCCGGGAGGACGATACAGGCCCGCTCTTCGGCCTGCCGATCGCCATCAAGGACCTCGCCTCGACCACCGGCCTCAGAACCTCTTTCGGCTCGCCGATCTTCGCCGATTTCGTGCCCCAGGAAGACGATTTCTTCGTCGAGCGCATCCGCAGCGCCGGCGCCATCATCATCGGCAAGACCAATGTCCCCGAATTCGGGCTCGGCTCGAACACCTACAACCCCGTATTCGGGCCGACACTGAACGCTTTCGATCCGGCGCTCACCGCCGGCGGATCGAGCGGCGGCGCGGCGGTGGCGCTGGCGCTCGACATGGTGCCCGTCGCCGATGGCAGCGATTTCGGCGGCTCGCTGCGCAATCCGGCGGCCTGGAACAACGTCTACGGCTTCCGCCCGTCGCAGGGGCTTGTCCCCGGCGGGCCGGACTTCGAGGTCTTCCACGCACAGATGGGCGTCGACGGGCCGATGGGCCGCAATGTCGCCGACATGGCGCTGCTGCTCGACGTGCAGGCGGGTTACCATCCGCAAGCGCCCTTGTCCTATGAGAAGGAAGGCTCGTTCCTCGAGGAGCTTGGAACGCCGGTGAAAGGCGGCCGCATCGCCTGGTTCGGCGATCTCGGCGGCCATCTGCCGGTCGAACCGGGCATCCTCGACCTCTGCGAGGCGGCACTCGGCCGGTTCGCGGAAGCATCCTTCCTGGCCGACCCTTTCAAGCCGGATTTCGATTTGGAGGCGCTGTGGCAGGCCTTCGTGACGCTGCGCCAGGCCAGCAGCGGCTGTGCGCTCAAAACCCATTATGACGATCCTTCCAGGCGTGGCCTGCTGAAGCCGGAAGCCATCTGGGAGGTGGAAAACGCAATGCGGCTGACGGCACCGCAGATCCGCGCGGCATCGGTCATCCGCACGTCCTGGCATCGGATGCTGCTGTCGATCTTCGATCGCTTCGACCTCATCGCGCTGCCGACCGCGCAGGTCTTTCCCTTCGACGTCGGCACCCACTGGCCGCGCGAGGTCGCCGGCCGGGCGATGGACAGCTATCATCGCTGGATGCAGGTTTCGGCCTTCGCCACGCTGGGCGGCTGCCCGGCGGTCAACGTGCCCATTGGCTTCGACGACAAGGGCCGGCCAATGGGCATGCAGCTGATCGGCCGGCCGCGCGCCGACCTCGCCGTGCTCAAGGCGGCGGCGGCCTATGAGGCGACACTGCCCTGGCAGGCCGGCGCCTGACCCGGGCGCATCGGCGTATCGCAACGCTTCGCGCGCCGGCTTGCATCGCCATCGCCGCCATGCATTGATTGCCGCCAGCCGCACCGCATCGGCGGCATTCCAAGGGAAAAATCCATGTCGCTGGAACTCTACGCCGCCTATGTCCTCGCCTGCATCGTCATCATCCTTGTGCCCGGTCCGACGGTCACGCTGATCATCGCCAACAGCATCCGCCACGGCTCCCGCGCCGGCCTTGCCAATGTCGCCGGCACGCAGGCCGGGCTTGCCATCATGATCGCCATCGTCGGCATCGGCCTCAACACGCTGATCGCGGGCATGGGCCACTGGTTCGAATGGGTCAGGCTGATCGGCGCCGCCTACCTGATCTGGATGGGCGTGCAGATGTTCCGCTCCAAGGGCACGCTGAATGCCGACGGAACGGCGCGAAAGCCGCGCGGCGGCTTCTTCCTGCAGGGCCTGCTGGTGGCGCTGAGCAATCCCAAGACGCTGGTGTTCTTCGGCGCTTTCTTCCCGCAGTTCATCGCCCCGCAAGGCAATTATTCGCTGCAGATCGCCGTCATGGGCCTCACCGCCATGATCTTCGCCGCCTTCTCGGATTCGTCCTATGCGCTCGCTGCCGGCCGCGCCGGGCGCCTGCTGTCGGCCAGCCGTATCAAGCTCATGTCCAGGATCAGCGGCAGCTTCCTGGTCGGCGGCGGCCTGTGGCTGGCGTTTTCACGGTCGAAGTGAAGCGGAACCTTGCCTCCTTCTCCCCCTGTGGGAGAAGGTGGATCGGCGCGCAGCGCCGAGACGGATGAGGGGTGTTCCAGCAGAGTGAGACGTTGGTGTTCCCTGGAGCACCCCTCATCCGACCGAGCTTCGCTCGGCCACCTTCTCCCGCAGGGGGAGAAGGCAAAAGGACGGCCCCTAAAGCCGCCCCAGCCTTTCCACCAGCAGCGCGAAAAATCCGTCATGGTCGATGTCGCGCATCACCATGGCGTTCTTTTTCCGATTGGTGACGCCCCACCAGTCGATGACGGTCATGCCCATGGTCAGCTCCGAAGCGGTTTCCACGCTGACGTTGCAGTTGCGGCCCTTGAACAGGTCCGGTTTCAGCAGATAGGCGATGACGCAGGGATCGTGCAGCGGGCCGCCGTCGGTGCCGTATTTCTCCTCGTCGAAGCGCTCGAAGAATTCCAGCATCTCGGCGGCGGCGATGCCGACCTTGGTGCCGAGTTTGCGGAAGGCCTGCGTGCGCTTGGCTGTGGTCAGCGCCTTGTGGGTGACGTCGAGCGGCATCATCACGATCGGAATGCCGGACTTGAACACCAGGTCGGCCGCCTGCGGATCGACATAGATGTTGAATTCGGCCGTCGGGGTGACGTTGCCGCCTTCGAAGAAGCCGCCGCCCATCAGCACGATTTCCTTGATGCGCGGCGCGATCCGCGGTTCGCGGATCAGCGCCAGCGCGATGTTGGTGAGCGGTCCGAGCGGGCAGAGCGTGATGGTGCCACTGTCTTCCTTCATCAGCGTCTCGACGATGAAGTCGACGGCATACTGCTCCTGCAGCTTCATCGTCGGTTCGGGCAATTGCGGCCCGTTGAGGCCGGTCTTGCCGTGCACTGCCTCGGCGGTGACCAGTTCGCGCGCCAGCGGACGGATGGCGCCGGCATAGACCTTGATGTCGGGCCGGCCGGCCAGTTCGCAGATCTTGCGGGCATTGTTTTCGGTAAGCTTCAGCGGCACGTTGCCGGCGACGGCGGATATGCCGACGATCTCCAGTTCGGGGCTGCCAAGTGCCAGCAGAATGGCGACGGCATCGTCCTGGCCGGGGTCGGTGTCGATGATGATCTTGCGTGGTTGAGGCATTTCAATTCCTTGTTTGGCTGGCCGTGAGCTCACCGGGTCGATCACGCGCCCGTAGGACGCCGAAACGTCTGCAAACAGTCGAACCGCTCGACCGGGAACGATCCCGACCCCAGCGCTTCTCCTTGCATCCGCGCGTCGTTTCAAGCGCCATGTCGATTATTCCTGTGAGTCGTCGATTATTCCTGTGAGTCCAAGGCCTGGTCTTTTTGGGCGGGTCTTTTGACGGCTTGAACTTGGTCGTGGGGCGGACCATATCAAGGACAACGGGAAAAATGCCATCTGGGTTTTTCCACTTTATGTCGCTCTTGAGAGGACAGCGTAACATGAGCCGAATGACGCCTTTCTCCAGCCCGCTTCTCCTGGGTTTCGACGCCATGGAAAAGACGCTGGAACGTCTGGCGAAATCCGGCGACAGCTACCCTCCCTACAACATCGAACGGCTCAGCGGTGCCGACGGCAAGGCCGAAAGGCTGCGCATCACGCTCGCCGTCGCCGGTTTCGCCGAAAGCGATCTCGATGTGACAACGGAGGAAAACCAGTTGGTCGTGCGCGGCCGTCAGACCGACGACACCGAGCGCGAATTCCTCCATCGCGGCATTGCCGCGCGCCAGTTCCAGCGCTGCTTCGTGCTGGCCGACGGCATGCGGGTTATCGCGGCGGAACTGAAGAACGGCCTTTTGTCGATCGACCTCGATCGGCCGGAGTCCGAACGGCTGGTACGGAAAATAAACATATCGGTGAAAGACTGATCTTTACCGATGGCTCTCATGCGGGATGGCCTATGCCCCTGAAAAGGGCGGCGTCCTCGCGCCAAGGAGGCTTGAAATGACCAGAACTGAAAATATCACCATGACCAATGGCGAATTCGCCCATCTCGGCGAGGGCTCGGTCGCTTATCTGCGCAAGGTCTCGAGCGATGAACTGCTCGGCCGCTTCCCCAACATCGGTGAAATCGCGCCCGGCATGGAATTGTGGGCCCTGTTTGCCGCCAATGGCCAGCCGATCCTGCTTTCCGACGCGCGTGACCGCGCACTGGCCGGCGCCATGGAAAACGACTTGACCACCGTCGCCATTCATTAAGGCAATTCCAAGAAGAGTGTTTGGCGGTTTTCCCGGGAAAAACGCATGGCGTTTTCCCTTGGGAATTGCATTAAGACAAAAATCGGCGGACTGGCCGGCTGAAACGAAAAGGGCCGCTCACCGCGGCCCTTGGATATCCGTTCAAAAAAGACATCAGGCGGCGTGCGAGGCCTGCGTATCCGACAAAAGCGCGTGGATCGCCGTGGCATCGCGCGTACCCCTGACCTTGGCCACGGTGTCGGCGTCGCGCAGCACCCGGGCAATGCGCGACAGCGCCTTCAGGTGATCGGCGCCCGCCCCTTCCGGCGCCAGCAGCAGAAACACCAGATCGACAGGCTGGTCGTCCAGCGATTCGAAATCGACCGGCGTCTCCAGCCGGGCGAAAACACCGGCAATGCGCTTCACGCCGGCCAGCTTGCCGTGCGGAATGGCGATGCCATTGCCGACGCCGGTCGAGCCCAGCCGCTCACGCTGCAGGATGGTGTCGAACACCTCCCGTTCCGGAATGCCCGAAATCGCCGCGGCACGCTCGGACAGCAACTGCAGAAGCTGCTTCTTGGAGTTGGCCTTCAACGCCGGCAAAATCGCCGGAACGCTGATAAGATCGCTCAGACCCATACTTGAAAATCCTTGTTCGCCTGCCGTCACCAGTCCCCACCCCTCGTGCGGCCGGCTTTTATCCCAGTGCGACCCTTGTCGTCACGCCCAGTGCGACCCTTGTCGTCACGCCCTGTGCGACTCTTGTCGTCACCCTTGTGAGACCTTGGTCGTGGACGGGTCGATCCAGCCGATATTTCCATCGGGCCGACGATAGACGATGTTGAGATGGTCGGTTCCAGCGTTACGGAAGACGAAGACCGGGCTGTCCTTGGTGTCGAGTTCGATCACCGCCGACGCCACCGACATTGTCTTCAGCGTCATGGTCGATTCGGCGACGATGGCCGGCGCGAAATTCTCCGGAATATCCTCGTCGTCATCAGCCAGCGGCGCCATCACCGTATAGGCGATGTTGGTCGGATCGCCATTGGCGGAGCCTGAATTGTGCGATTTCAGGCGACGCTTATAGCGCCGAAGCCGGGTCTCCAACCGGTCCGCCGCCGTCTCGAAGGCAAGCGTCGGATCCTGGGCATCGCCGGTGGCCTGCAGCGAAGCGCCCGAATCCAGCCGGATCATGCAATCCGCCGAATAGCGCGAGCCCGATTTGATGACCGTGACGTGTCCCGCGAAGCCGCGATCGAAATATTTGCCGATTGCTTCGCCGACACGATCGTTGATGCGTGTGCGGAACGCATCGCCGATATCCATGTGTTTTCCCGATATGCGCAGATTCATCTGAAAACTGACCTTCCTTGCTCAGGCTTCAAACTGGCCAGAGTTTATACTCGTGGTCCGTGCGCACAAGCTTTGCGGCGTCACTCGCGCCGATTTAAATCCAAACTTTCCGGTTGATCACAAGCCGCCTTCTTGACCATCCCGAGGTCATTGTCGTGACGGACCATCCGCTAGCGGGCATCGAGCCCGTCTCATGCGGGCGGGCTTCTAGCCACTTCACCGCGGCTTGTCAATGAAGCTCGAAAGCTGTGGAAAATCGGGGGCGTCTGGAGCGGTTCGTCGTTTCGCGGAAACGCCGAACCGCTTCATCTCTTTGCCTTCACGCAATTCCCTCGGGAATTGCCTCTAGCGTCCGGCGCTGGCCAACGCTCGTTTCTCGCGCCGGCGCTGCACGGAGGATGGAATATTCATGCCTTCCCGGTATTTGGCGACCGTTCGCCGCGCAATATCGACGCCGCTTTCCCTGAGCATGTCGACGATCGCATCGTCCGACAGCACGTCGACGGGCTTCTCCTCGTCGATCATCTGCTTGATACGGTCACGCACGGCTTCCGAGGAATGCGCGTCGCCGCCGCCCGATGCCGCGATCGAAGCGGTGAAGAAATAGCGCAGCTCAAACACACCGCGCGGGGTCAGCATGTATTTGTTCGCGGTGACCCGGCTCACGGTCGATTCGTGCATGCCGATGGCATCGGCCACCGTGCGCAGGTTGAGCGGCTTCAGGTGGCGCACGCCATGGACCAGGAAGGCATCTTGCTGGCGGACGATCTCCGAGGCCACTTTGAGGATCGTCTTTGCCCGCTGGTCGAGGCTGCGCGTCAGCCAGTTGGCGTTTTGCAGGCACTCGGCCAGGAAATCCTTTTCCGCCTGGTTCTTGGCGTGCGGAGAGACCTGGGCGAAATAGATATGATCGACCAGCACGCGCGGCAGCGTTTCGGCATTGAGTTCGACGGTCCAGCTGCCGTCATTGGCCGCGCGCACCTCGACATCGGCGACGATGGCGTCGCTGGCGCCGCCCGAAAACGCCATGCCCGGCCGCGGATCGAGAGCTCGGATCTCGGCCAGCATGTCGAGCAGGTCTTCTTCGTCGACGCCGCAGATCCGTTTCAGCGCGTGGAAATCGCGCCGCGCCAACAGTTCGAGATTGGCGACCAGGGCCTTCATCGCCGGATCGAGCCGGTCACGCATGGCAAGCTGCAGCGACAGGCATTCGGCAAGATCGCGCGCGAACAGCCCCACCGGCTCGAAGGTCTGGCACACGACCAGCACCTTGCCCACGGCAGCGGCGTCGGCGCCCAGCCGCGTGGCGATTTCGGCGAGATCGGCCCTGACATAGCCGGTTTCGTCGAGGCCATCGGCGAGTTCCCTGGCGATCAGGCGTGCCGCGGGATCGACGAAGGCGAGTGCGATTTGCTCGCCGACATGGTCGCGCAGCGTGATGGCGCTCGCCGCCATGTCGCCGGCATCGAGCCCTTCGGACGAGGAGCCGCCGCTATTGCCGGAAGCCGATTTCCATTGCGCCGTCAGGTCAGGCCCGAGCCGCTCGCTGGTGCCCGGGTCGTCGGGAAACAGGTTTTCCAGGGACGTATCGAGCTTTTCCGAGATCGCCTCGGCGCTCCAGCCCGCCTCGTTCTCGAACCAGTCGCCTTCGGCGGCCGCTTGCGGCTCCGCCTCGGTTTTCTGCGCCAGGTCGCCCACGGCATCGTCCTGCGGCTCGGCGCGCTCCAGGAGGGGGTTGCGCTCGATCTCCTCGTCGATGAAATGTTCGAGTTCGACATGGGTGAACTGCAGCAGCCGAATCGACTGCATCAGCTGCGGTGTCATCACCAGCGACTGCGATTGTCGGAGCTGTAGTTTGGCCGCCAACGCCATGGTTCGGTTTCAAACGCCTCGTCTACGCATCCGGACATCCGGAAAAGAATTTTCGCGGCCGGCCATAGAAACTGGCCCGGCTTTTGCTTGTCAAGGCAAAGGCTAGCAAAACCCGCTTACCGGAGCGTTATCCCGGAGCAAAATCGCGGAAAAACGGGCCGCAACGCGCCAAAAATCGTGTCAGGAAACAAATTTCACGCTCAGAGCGATTCCAGGCAAAGTGTCAGACGGCCTTCCCTGGGAAAAGCACCCAACGCTTTCCCCAGGGAATTGCGTCACGACAAAAGGCTGAGCGGCTTAGCGTTTCCGTGAAACGGTGAACCGCTTACAGCGTAAAACCCTCACCGAGGTAAAGTCGCCGCACGTCGGGGTTTGCCACCACTTCATCGGCCCGGCCATGGGTCAGCACCTGGCCGGCGTGGATGATGTAGGCGCGATCGATCAGGCCGAGCGTCTCACGCACATTGTGGTCGGTGATCAGCACGCCAATGCCGCGCGCCGTCAGGTGGCGCACAAGCTGCTGGATGTCGGCGACGGCAATCGGATCGATACCGGCAAAGGGCTCGTCGAGCAGCATGTAGGCCGGGCGCGTCGCCAAAGCGCGTGCGATTTCCAGGCGCCGCCGCTCGCCGCCAGACAGCGACATGGATGGCGCCTTGCGCAGATGGCTGATGTGGAATTCCTCGAGCAGTTCGTCCAGGTTGCGCTCGCGCACCTTGCGGTCCTTTTCGACCACTTCCAGCACGGCGCGGATATTCTGCTCGACGTTGAGGCCACGGAAAATCGATGCTTCCTGCGGCAAGTAGCCGATGCCGAGGCGAGCGCGGCGGTACATCGGCATCGAGGTGACGTCGAAGCCGTCGATCTCGATCGTGCCTTCATCGACCGGCACCAGGCCGGTGACCATGTAGAAGCAGGTGGTCTTGCCGGCGCCGTTGGGGCCAAGCAGCCCCACAGCCTCGCCGGCACGCACGCCGAGCGTGACGCCACTGACGACCTTGCGGCCCTTGTAGCTCTTGGTCAGACCCTTGGCGATCAAGGTTCCCTTGAACTTCGCCTTGTCGACGGTGATCGTGGCCGGAGCCGAAAGCTTAGCTGCGGCTCGTCCCGGAAGACGTGCCGTCAGCGACGACAGGCTGGCCATCAGGGGTTCGTCGCTCCCGATTTCGGCGGCGGCGTGATCGACATGATGACACGACCGCCACAGGCGTCGACTTGGGCCAGGCCGCTCTTCATCTGCACGGTGAGCTTGCAGCCCTTGAGAACGTTGTCTCCTTGCGAGAGAACGACTTCCTTCCCCGACAGCACCAGCACTTGGGTCTTCATGTCGAAGGTTCCGTTGTCACCGGTGGCGACCTGGTCGTTCGACTTTATGTAGACCTTGCTGCTGACCTCGAGATGATCGATGTTGGCTGAGCCGGTCATGGCCGCCGCGCCGGCGGCTTCCGTGCCTTTGGCACCAGCGTTGGGATCTTTGACGTAGTAGACGGTCATCTTGCCGGCCTTCATCATGGTAGCCCCTTGCACGACGGTGACGTTGCCGGTGAAGATTGCGGTGCTGTCGGCCTGATGGACTTCCAGCTTGTCGCTCTCGATCTGGATCGGCTGGTCTCCGGACAGTTTGAGCCCGGACATCTGGCTGGCGGCACCGGACTGCGCCAACGACGGTGCCAGGCCCAGCAGGAGCAGCGCTGACGTTGCGGCCACCAGCCGTGTCGAACTATTGAGCCACATTCGCTTCTTCGCCCTTTGCCTCAGCCGCCTTCAGAGCGGCGGGATCGATGTTGACGCGCACTTTGTTCTCGAACACCAGGACCTTGCCATTGTCCTGGACCGACATCGAATCCGCCGTGATCTGCGACCCGCCACGGCTGACATCGACGGGATCATCCGTCTTCATAGTGCCTTTGCCCATGTCGAGGAAGACCGATTTGAACTTGGCTTGCAAGCCGTCTGTCGTGGTGATCGTGACATCGCTGTTCAGTTTCATCGTATTGCCGTCGCGATCGTAGGTACCGTGCGAGGCTTTGACCGCCGCGACATTGTCGGGCGCGATCGGCACCTTGGCGTCTATGCCCTCAAGCTCGATGATGCCTTGCGTGCTGACGTCCTGTATCGCCCGCAGGGCCGTCATCGAATAGGGCTGCTTCAGCTTGGTGAAACCGTTGAGCTTGGGATTGGCCATCACCAGCTTGCCATTCGAAAAGGCGGTACCTTCCGCCTGCACGGCGACGGAAACGGGTGCGGCGAGATAGGAATAGACCGGGAAGGCGACGGCGATCAGCGCCGCGGCCAAGGGCACGGCGAATTTGAGCACCCGCACGCGGCGCGAATGACGCTGGGCGCGGTCGAACGCATCGCCCCGCGTCTGGTCATCCGCCGGGGGCGCCAACTCCGCCTCGGGACTGGTCGGTTCAATCGTTCGCGCTAACATGACTGCTTTCTTCTAAAACCCCGCCCGCCGGGGAGCACCGCCTATAGGTGGGACGCCAGCGCTCTCAAGCAAGCACAAGCCCACGAAAACCGCAAAAATGTGACAGCTGTCGTTGTACAAACGAAAACGAGGTCAGCACAACAGCCGCTGCTTCATAGCAGAAATGGACGCCCTTGCGTCGTTTTTTCATGACTGGCGCGCCTCGGCTCATCTTGCGTGCGTTGCGCGGGCCATCCACAAAACCGACCGCATGGAAACGCCGTGCGCGGATTGCCGCGCCGTAAAAGGACGGAACTGCTTCCCGATAGGGACATCATGGTCTAAAAGCGTCTCTTCCCGCCGACTGTGAGGCTGACCATGGCACTAAGAGCCGACGACCTGATCGACCGCCGCCGTTTGCGGCGCAAGCTGACATTCTGGCGTGTCGCGGCCTTCGGCATCGTGGCCCTCGGGGTGATTGCGCTGTCGGCCTGGCTTTATGGCGACGATTTCGGCGGCGCGACGGTCGACCATATCGCCAAGGTCAGGATCGAAGGCACCATCACCGAGGATGACGAACTGATCAAGCGGCTGGAGACCATCCGCCAGTCGTCGAAAGTGAAGGGCGTGATCCTGGCGATCGATTCGCCCGGCGGCACCACCGTCGGCGGTGAATCGATCTACGAGGAGGTGCGCAAGCTGGCCGCCGACAAGCCTGTCGTGGCCGAGGTCGGCACGCTCGCCGCTTCGGCGGGCTACATGATCGCCAGTGCCGCCGATCACATCGTCGCCCGCAAGACCTCGATTGTCGGCTCGATCGGCGTGCTGATCCAGTATCCTGACGTCAGCGGCATGATGGACAAGCTCGGCGTCAAGCTGGAAGAGGTGAAATCCTCGCCGCTGAAGGCCTCGCCCTCGCCCTTCAAGCCGACCAATGACGACGAGCGCGCCATGGTCCGCAAGCTTATCCTCGACAGCTACGACTGGTTCGTCGGCATCGTTGCCGAGCGCCGCAAGATGACCCATGAGCAAGCGCTGGCGCTGGCCGATGGTTCGATCTTCACCGGTCGCCAGGGCGTCGCCAACGGACTGATCGACGCTGTCGGCGGCGAGACCGTGGCAATCGACTGGCTGGCGACCAAGGGGGTCGATGCCAAACTCAAGGTGGTCGAGTGGAAGGAGACAGAACGGCGCGGCGGCTTCCTGTGGTCAAAATCCATGGTGAAAACGATCGGCAGCGCGCTCGGCCTGCCCGATTCCGGCGGCGACATCATCCATGAACTTGGCGCCGACCGCTTGTTTCTTGACGGTCTCGTTTCCGTCTGGCACCCTTGAGCGCCGTTTGGGACAGCTGAAAAAGCAAATAAAATCATCCTCATAATTTTGACCGCAGTGCTTTCACGGGGACCCGTCTGATGATCAAGTCCGAACTTGTGCAGATTATTGCCACGCGCAATCCGCATCTTTTCCTGCGCGACGTCGAAAACATCGTCGGCGCGATCTTCGATGAGATCACCGACGCGCTTGCCGAAGGCAACCGGGTCGAGTTGCGCGGCTTCGGTGCGTTTTCGGTGAAAAACCGCCCTGCCCGCACCGGCCGCAATCCGCGCACCGGCGAATCCGTCGAGGTCGAGGAGAAGTGGGTGCCGTTCTTCAAGACCGGTAAGGAACTGCGCGAAAGGCTGAACGGCGGCAAGTAGGCGCGGCGTCAGCGCCAGCTTCCGACGGAAAACACAATGCTCAATCGTTTCATGCTCATCGTGGTCTTCGTGCCCCTCGCGATCATCCTGATCGCGCTCGCCGTCGCCAACCGCGAACTCGTCGCCTTCACGCTGGACCCGTTCAACCCAGGCAATCCAAAGCTGACGCTGAGCTTGCCACTGTTCATCTTCCTGTTCGCGGCTCTCGCCATCGGCATGATCGTCGGCAGCCTGGCAACCTGGGTCAAGCAGGGCCGTTACCGCAAGCTGGCGCGCCAGCGCGGCGTCGAGGCCGAAAGCCTGCGCCAGGCGGTCAGCCGCGCGCCGGCGGCACCGCAGGAGCCTGTCCCAGGGGCAGCATTGCCGAAGCCGACCGCTTGAACCGCCGGTCGCCGTCTTTCGTTCAACGGAGCTTTTCATGCTGACCATTTCGGCCGCCGAGGTCGACCGTGCGCTGATCTTTCCTGGACTGGTCGAGACATTGCGCACGGCGTTTCGCGAGGGCGCGGTGCAGCCGGTCAGGCATCATCACGCTGTCGAACGGCCGGACGGCGCGGCCTCGACCTTGCTGCTGATGCCGGCATGGACCGATTTCAACGCCGCCGGCACCTCGGCCGGCGGTCACATCGGCGTCAAGATCGTCACCGTCTCACCCGACAACAACGCCGTCGGCAAGCCTGCGGTGATGGGGCTCTATCTCCTGCTCGACGGCGCCACCGGCGAACCGGAAGCCTTGATCGACGGCCAGCGGCTGACCCAGTGGCGAACGGCCTGTGCCTCGGCGCTGGCGGCGTCCTATCTCGCCCGTGACGATGCCGCGCGGCTGCTCGTGGTCGGCGCCGGAGCGCTGTCGCCCTTCCTCGCCAAGGCGCATTCGGCAGTGCGGCCGATCAAGACCATCCGCATCTGGAACCGCACGCCGGCCAACGCCGAGAAAGTCGCGGCCGAGCTGCGCGCCGAGGGCTTCGCGGCCAGCGCCGCGACCGATCTCGATGCCGAACTTGGGCAGGCCGACATTATCTCCTCGGCGACAATCACCACCACGCCGCTCATCAAGGGCGCACTGCTCAAGCCCGGAACCCATGTCGACCTGGTCGGCGGCTTCACGCCGGCGATGCGCGAAAGCGACGACGACGCCATCGTGCGCGCCCGCGTCTATGTCGACACCCGCGCCGGCGCCACCAAGGAGGCCGGCGACATCGTCCAGCCGTTGGCCTCGGGCGTGTTGAAGCCGGAAGCCATCGTCGCCGACTTGCACGAACTGGCGCGCGGCCAGAAGAAGGGCCGCGAAAGCGCCCGCGAAATCACGCTGTTCAAATCGGTCGGCGCCGCGCTCGAGGATCTTGCCGCCGGCATTGCCGTCTATGAGGCGCTCAAGAACTAGCTTGACGCCGGCACGGCCACTTCGGCACCCATCGCCCCGGCGATCACCGCGAAGTCGGCCGCGCTGATTGGGGACAAGCCAAAGCGCAGCTGATACCCCCAATTCGATTTGCCGGTGGTGAAGTCCAGCCTGTCGAGCAACGGCTTGATCGGCGTTTCCTCGGCCCTTACCCAGTCGACATCGCGGCGGAACGGCGTGAAGCCGCCGCCCATCTCGCCTTGATAGGGTTCGCCTTCCCGCACTGTGCCGATCGCCGTGAACGACTGCAGGCCATCTTTCTCGCCCAGGATAGTGGTCGGCGAATAATAGACGACGCCATCGCCGGGCTTGACGCGGCGCAGGGGTGCCGACTTGCCGTGGTTGACCTGCATGAAGCCGCCCTGGCGGCCGCGCCGGACATGTTGCGCCGACGCCACCGCAATCCAATGCGCGCTCATTTCTTTTCCCCGTCGGCCTGTTCCCCGTCGGACAGCCAGTAGACGCGCAGCCGATGATTGTCGGGATCGAGCGCGACGAATGTGCGGCCGAAATCCATGTCGGTCGGCGCCTGCAGGATCTTCAGGCCACGCCCGGACCAGTCGGCATGGGCAGCATCGACCGCCTCAGGCGTATCGAGCGCAAAGACGATCTCGGCGCCGCCACCGACCGCTTCGGCCGCCGGCTCCACCGTATGCCGCGACCAGAGGCCGAGCTTGAAGCCGTTGTCGAGCACGAACAGCACGAAGGTCGGCGCGCTTTCCACCGGCTCGCGTCCCAGCAGCGCACTATAGAAGGCGCCGCTCCGCAGCGGCTGGTCGACATAGAGGATAACGAAATTCGGGGTTGCCATATCTGTTCTCCAGGGCTGAGCGTTTCGATATGTGCCCTGTATAGGATGACATACTGTCAGATTCTGGCAGCAGTGTTCATGGACCACGCGGCTGGTCGAGCGTGGCTCGCCATTCCTTGAGCAGCGCCTGCCGGCGGCGCGGGTAGCGCATGTCGGTTGCCTTCAGCTCGGCGATACGGTCGGCGCGAAAATGGCGAAAATCCTGCCGCATTTCGCACCACGCCACCACCACCCGCACCTTGTCGAAGAAGCCGAGCGCAAACGGCCAGACCACGCGCTCGGAAGCGGCGCCACCCGCGTCGCGATAGAGGAAGCCGAGCTTGCGTTCGTTGCGGATGGCCTGCCGCACGACGCCGAGGTCGATGCCCTCGATGATCGCCGCGGGCGGCCCGACAAGCAGCGTCGAGGCATCGAGATCCTGGCGCAGATCGTCCGGCAACACCGCGGCAATCTTGGCCAGCGCATTGGCGGCCGCGGCCGAGAGACGCCGGTCCGGCTGCTTTGCGACCCAGCGCGAGCCGAGCACGATGGCCTCGATCTCCTCGTCGCTGAACATCAGCGGCGGCAGCATGAAACCGGGCTTGAGCACATAACCGACTCCCGCCTCACCCTCGATCGGCGCGCCCTGCCCCTGCAGCGTTGCGATGTCGCGGTAGAGCGTGCGGATCGAAATCCCGAGTTCAGCGGCCAGCGCCTGACCGCTCACCGGCCGGCGGTGCCGGCGCAGGCACTGGATGAGGTCGAGAAGGCGTTCGGAGCGGGACATGATGCTGCAATCCGGTACTGCCGGACGATAGGGCTCCCGCGCTTTCGACGGCAAGCGATCTGACCTGGAACACGTTCGGCATCCTCCCGTTATCCGAAGATGACGGAGATTCGCGGCTTCCTGTTGTTCTGGTGTGCCCTGACCGCCACCATCGCGGCGCTCAGCCTTGGACCGTCCTTCGCCCATGTCCTGGAATCGGTCCCTCGACTGACCAAATGGTCGCCATCCCTCTGGCGCGAAACCACCGTTTTCAACGGCCAATTCCTGCTGTTCGCGGTTATTGGCGCTCCCCTGGACGTGGCTGCGATTGCCTGTCCGGGGCTTCTGGCGTGGTTGCTGCGTGCCGATCGTCCGGCCTTCTGGTTCGTGCTGGCCGCCGCCGTGCTTTATGCCATCTCCCTGGTGATGTGGTCCATTCTGGTCAAACCGGCGAATGATGTTCTGGCCACATGGGTACCGGGACCGATACCGGAGAACTTCGACGCCATCCGGCTGCGTTGGGAAACCGGCCATATGGTCGTCACCGGCATCAAGGCCGCCGGCTTCGTATCGCTGGTTGTCGGCTTGCTTTCGATCCGGCACGGCTGACCGGTTGGAGCCGTCGGCGATCGCCGTTTGTTGCGCACAGGGGTGAAGCTGTGGCAGAAGCGGGCCGAACCGCCGGAGATGCTGCTTCTTGAAGTCTTTTCGCGACAAACGCCGCGACGGCCGCCCGCACCAGCCGACGAAAAGTGGGGCCGCACAGCCGCGCCCGCCGGAGAATCGGCCGGCGGTCAAGGCAGACGCCAGGCCGCGCGAACAACACATCGTGAAACCGGACAACCAGCCCGAGCCGAAATCCGCGCCGCGCGTCCTTGCCCGCCGCGATGGCGCCCTGCCCGCCGAGCAGCTTCCCGTGATCCTCGAAGTGGCGCCGAATGCCGATTATGCGCTGCTCGACAGCGGTACAGGCCAAAAACTCGAGCAGTACGGCCCCTACCGGATCGTGCGGCCGGAGGGCCAGGCGATCTGGCAAAAGGCCTTGCCGGCGAAGGACTGGGAGCGTGCCGACGCTGTCTTCACCGGCGATACCGACGAGGAAGGCATTGGCCGCTGGCGTTTTCCGAAGACGCCGCTCGGCGAGACCTGGCCGATGAAGCATGACGGCATCGATTATCTCGGCCGTTTCACCTCGTTTCGCCATGTCGGCGTCTTTCCCGAGCAGGCCTCGCACTGGGACCACATGGCCGGGCTGATCACGGCGGCCAAGCGTCCGGTCAAGGTGCTGAACCTGTTCGGCTACACGGGTCTTGCCTCGCTGGTGGCGGCCCGCGCCGGCGCCGAGGTCACCCATGTCGACGCCTCGAAGAAAGCCATCGGCTGGGCTCGTGAAAACCAGGAGATGGCCGGGCTTGGTGGCAAGCCGATCCGCTGGATCGTCGACGACGCGGTGAAGTTCGCCGAGCGCGAGGAACGCCGCGGCAGCCGCTACGACATCGTGCTCTTCGATCCGCCGGCCTATGGACGCGGCCCCAAGGGCGAAGTCTGGCAATTGTTCGAGGATTTGCCGGCGCTCACCGATCTCTGCCGCTCGATCCTGACACCAAAGCCGCTCGCCGTGGTGCTGACCGCCTATTCGATCCGAGCTTCCTTCTTCGCCATCCATGCCTTGATGCGCGATACCTTTGCCGGCATGGGCGGCAAGGTCGAATCGGGCGAGTTGATCATCCGTGAAAAGTCCGCCGGCCGGGCACTTTCGACCTCACTGTTTTCGCGCTGGGTGGCCTGAATGCTCCGGAGTCCTGTATGAACGAACGGCATGCCGGCGCACCCGGGCAGGTTAAGGAAGTCACCAGCCTCGCCAATCCGCTGGTCAAGGACATCAAGGCGCTCGCCTTGAAGAAATTCCGGGACCAGCAGAACGCCTTCATGGCCGAAGGGCTGAAGCTGATCATCGATGCGCTCGATCTGGGCTGGCAGATCCGGACGCTTGTGTTCGCCAAGGCCGGACGCGGCAACCCCGCGGTGGAAAAGGTCGCGGCGCGCACGGTTGCCGCCGGCGGCATGGTGCTCGAAGTGACGGAAAAAGTGCTTGTCGCCATCACCCGCCGCGACAATCCGCAAATGGTGGTCGGCGTCTTCTCGCAGAAATTCCTGGCCCTGAAAGATGTCCACGCCGACAATGGCGACGTCTGGGTGGCGCTCGACCGGGTGCGCGATCCCGGCAACCTCGGTACCGTCATCCGCACCGTCGACGCCGTCGGCGCCAAGGGTGTCATCCTGGTCGGCGACACCACCGATCCGTTTTCCGTGGAGACGGTGCGCGCGACCATGGGTTCGATCTTCGCCGTACCCATCGCCAAGGCGACGACCGAGGCTTTCCTCGCCTGGCGCGGAGCCTTCTCAGGCCTCGTCGCCGGCACCCACCTGAAGGGCGCGGTCGACTACCGTTCGGTCGATTTTTCCCGCGGCCCGGTGCTCCTGATGATGGGCAACGAGCAGCAGGGCCTGCCTGAAAGCCTGGCGGCGAGTTGCGACAGGCTGCTCAGGATTCCCCAAGCGGGCCGCGCCGATTCGCTCAATCTGGCCGTCGCCACCGGCATCATGCTGTTCGAGATCCGGCGCGGCGCGCTGAAGCTCGAACCCGTCGCCGACCAGCAGTGAAGGTTGCCTGCCCGTGAGATCATGGTCCCCCTATGCACTGCTCGCCATCGTCGCCATAGCGCTCGACCAGTGGATAAAGCACCTGGTCGAGACCGGCCTGCCCTTTCAGGAAAAGCTCGATCTCTTGCCGTTCCTGGCGTTGTTTCGCACCTACAACACCGGCATCGCCTTTTCGATGTTCTCCTCCCTCGGCGATACTGGCCTCGTGGTCATCGCCGTGTTGGTCGTCGCTTTCGTGCTCTACCTTGCTACGCACACGCCATCGGGCCATGTCATCGCCCGCACCGGCTTTGCCCTGATCATCGGCGGGGCGCTGGGCAATCTGATCGATCGCGCCGTCTACGGCCATGTCATCGACTACATCCTGTTTCACACTCCGGTCTGGTCCTTCGCCGTCTTCAACCTCGCCGACGCCTTCATTTCCGTGGGCGCGGCATTGGTCGTCTTCGACGAGCTCATCGGCTGGCGGCGCGAGCCCAAGCCTTCCAACGCCAAGCCTTCCAACGCCAAGCCTTCGAGCGCCGAGGCTTCGGACGCCAAGCCTTCCAAAGATTGACCGCGCGCGGCCATCGCCGCACAGTTCACACCGCCAAGCAAACTCGCGGAGAAGAAGATGCCCGAAACCTTCAAAGCCATCCTCGTTTCGCGCGACGCCGACAAGAAGCAGTCGGTAGCCGTGACAAATCTAACCGATGCCGACCTGATGGACGGCGACGTCACTGTCGCGGTGGAGGCAACGACGGTGAATTACAAGGACGGACTGGCCATTACGGGCAAGGCGCCGGTGATCCGCCGCTGGCCGCTGGTGCCGGGCATCGATCTCTCCGGCACCGTCGTCTCGTCTTCCCATTCCGGCTGGCGCAAGGGAGACAAGGTGATCTTGAACGGCTGGGGTGTCGGCGAAACGCATTTCGGCGCCTATGCGGGGCGCGCCCGTGTCAACGGCGACTGGCTGGTGCCGCTGCCGGAAGGCATGAGCCCGCATGATGCGATGGCGGTCGGCACCGCCGGCTATACCGCCATGCTCTGCGTCATGGCGCTGGAGCGGCACGGCATCCTACCCGATCGCGGCCCGGTGGTGGTGACGGGCGCCGCCGGTGGCGTCGGTTCGGTCGCGGTCTCCATCCTGTCCAGCCTCGGCTACCATGTCATTGCCTCGACCGGCCGCAATGCCGAAAGCCCCTATCTGATCAATCTTGGCGCCGCCGAAGTGATCTCGCGCGACGAGCTCAACCAGCCCGCCAAGCCGCTGGCCAAGGAACGCTGGGCCGGCGGCATCGATGCGGTCGGCAGCCACACGCTGGCCAATGTGCTGTCGATGACCTCCTATGGCGGCGCGGTCGCCGCCTGCGGCCTGGCCGGCGGCATGGATCTGCCGTCGAGCGTAGCCCCCTTCATCCTGCGCGGCGTTTCCCTGCTCGGCATCGATTCGGTGATGGCGCCGAAGGCAGTGCGCCTCGAAGCCTGGCGGCGCATCGGCTCCGATCTCGACCTGCAGAAGCTCGCCGGCCTGTCCACGACTATCGGCTTCGACGGCATCATCGATGCCGCGCGCGACATCGTCGACGGCAAGATCCGTGGGCGCGTCGTCGTCGACATGTGACCTGCCTGGTAGGCCAGAATCGGCCAATCCGGTGGCAAATCCGCCGCTGTCGGGACAAAAACGCTTAACCGCTAAAATTCGAACGATCCGCCGCAATTTTCCATAATCTCTGTCTGGCAAGGGTTTCGCATGATCGCGGAATCCGGCAGCCAACAGGCGGATATTGGCGACGACGTCGACGCGCTTGCCGCGCCGGCGCCGGCGCGGCGGTTCATCGCCGCGCCACCGCTGGTGCCCGAGCAGCAATTGGCCGGGCGGGAAGGTCTGCCGCTTGTGACCTTCTTTGCCATCGTCGTGCTGGCGGGCCTCGCGCATCTGACCGGAGCCCCGATCTTCATCAGCCTCGCTCTGCTGGCAACCGGCCTCGCCGGCCTTGCCATGCATCTGCATGCCAGGCGCAGCGTACACCGCACCGCGGTCCTGCTCGACGAGACCAGCGCCCGCAGCCGCGCCGAGATCGAGACGCTGGCCGACCGCATGTGGGAAATGCAGGAAAGCGAAGAGCGCTTTCGCGGTCTCATCGACGCACTTGGCGACCTCGTCATCCATCGCGACCGCGATGGCTACATCGTCTATGCCAACAAAGTATTCGCCGACCTCGTCGAAACCGATCAGCGCGACCTTGCCGGCAAGACGCTGGCCGAACTCGGCATCGAGGTCGGCATCGTCCCCGATGCCGCCTTTTCCGACCATGAATGCCTGAGTTCCACCGATGTCGCCATCCGCACGCCGAGCGGCCCGCGCTGGTTCTCGTGGATCGAACTGTCGGTGCGCGACAAGGACAGCGGAGCGGCTTCGCATCGCGCGATCGCCCGCGACATCACCGCCCGCAAGCGCGCCGAATCCTCGCTGATCACCGCGCGCGAGCGGGCCGAATACGCAAGCCAGGCCAAATCGCGCTTCCTCGCCACCGTCAGCCATGAGATCCGCACGCCGATGAACGGCATCATGGGCATGGCCAGGCTGCTCGCCGACACCAGCCTGTCGCCGGAGCAGCAGACTTATGTCGGCGCCATCTCGACATCGGCCAGCGCCTTGCTCGCCCTGATCGAGGACCTGCTCGACTATTCCAAGATCGAGGCCGGGCGCTTCGACCCCGAGCCGCAGCCGATGTCGGTGCGCGAGATCGCCGACAACATCATCGAACTCCTGGCCGCGCGCGCCTTCGCCAAGGATATCGGCCTCGGCTGCCACGTCGAACCGGATGTGCCGCAGATGATCACCGCCGATCCGGGTAGGGTCAGGCAGGTGCTGCTCAACCTCATCGGCAACGCCATCAAGTTCACCGACGGCGGCGGCGTGCTGGTCAGCGTCGCGCGCGCCCGCACCGCGACCACCGACCGCATCTGCTTCACCATCGCCGATACCGGTCCCGGCCTGCGCGACGAGGATATGGAGCGTATCTTCGAGGAGTTCGAGCAGGCCGACGGCACCTCGACGCGCACGCATGGCGGGGCCGGCCTGGGACTTGCCATCTCCAAGCGTCTGGTGGCTGCCATGGGCGGCACGATCTCGGTCTCCAGCCGGCTTGGTCAGGGATCGGAATTCGTCTTCGAGATCCCCGCCACAGCGGCCACCGAGGCGCCGCAGGGCCGGCTCGACGCGCTTGCCGGCAGGCGCGCTGTGATCCTGTCCAGGAACGCCGTCGAGGCCGATGCCATCGCCCGCACCATCCGCGCCAGTGGCGGCACTGCCGGGATCGCCACCACCGTGGCGCAGGCGGCGCCCTTCGCTCACGGCTGCGACGTGCTTCTGGTCGACGCGGCCATGGAAGAGAGCGACGGAAGACTGCTCAGGCGGTTGCGCCAAAGCGGCTTCTCCGATTGCGAGGCCATCACGCTGATCGCACCGACCGACCGCGGCATGCTGGGCGAATTCCGCGCCAGCGGCTACACGACCTTCCTTGCCCGGCCGGTGCGCGGGGGAACACTTTTGCGTGTCCTCTTGAGCAGCCATGCGCCGGCACTTGCCCACCCGCAGCCGGAAAAGCGTCGGGCACCGGCGCTGCGTGCATCGAGCGAGCGCCAGCAAGGCCTGTCCGTGCTGATCGCCGAGGACAACGACATCAATGCCATGCTGGCCCGTGCCACGCTGCTGAAGGCTGGGCATCGCGTCCAGGTGGTCGGCAATGGCAAGGCAGCGGTCGAGGCCGTCACCAGCGCCGGGCACAAGCACCGCTTCGACGTGGTGCTGATGGACCTGCATATGCCGGTCATGGATGGGCTGGACGCCATTGCCGCGATCCGTCGCCATGAGGAGGAGACATCCGCGCCGCCCGTGCCGATCATGGTGCTGTCGGCCGATAGCCAGGAAAAGACCCGCCATGCCGTGCTTGCTCACGGCGCCAGCGGTTTTGTCACCAAGCCGCTCGATCCCGACGCCCTGGTCAACGCCGTCGAGGGCCAGGTCGCCGCTTGAGCTGGTTTTTTTCCGGCACGCGGCTGATCCATTTGCCCAAAAGTGGGCCTCGGCTTCGGAAAAACGACATGCATGAAAACAAGGACTGGAGCGCGTTGCCCGAACCCGCGCGGGCGCGTCGCGCCTCAAGTCTCCTCACCTAACGTAGCCGGTTGACCGTTTTCGCCAGCCGACGAAGTATTGCCCGCGACGTCGTATCACGGTACTGTCACAATCCTGTTGCACCTACACCGTATCCCCGTGCCGAGAGGGATGGCTCGAAGGAGAATCACTCGTGCATACAGTTATGCCGGAATGTGACACTCGGCCGAACGCCAGCAGCGCCTTGCTTGCCGGACGTAATGTCGATTCCGTCATAAAGGGCGCAGCACTCGGCCGAATCGGCAATCTCGAAGTGCGGCTTGCTCGCAACGAGGCCGAGATCGCGGCCGCGCAGGAGGTGCGTTACCGGGTGTTTTACGACGAGCTTGGTGCCAGGAAAGATCTGTTCCAGGCGCAGGACCGCCGTGACGCCGACCGGTTCGATCCGCTCTGCGACCATCTGCTTGTCTTCGACAACTCAATTTCCGGCCCCGAGCATCGCCGTATCGTCGGCACCTATCGCCTGCTGCGGCAAGAAATCGCGGCCGCCGCCGGAGGCTTCTATTCCGAAGGTGAATTCGAGCTGACCAAGCTCATCGCCCGTCACCCTGGCCAACGTTTTCTCGAGCTCGGCCGTTCCTGCGTTTTGCCCGAATACCGATCGAAGCGCACCATCGAGGCGCTCTGGCAAGGCATCTGGGCCTACATCAATCACTACGAAATCGGCGTGATGACCGGCTGCGCTTCCTTCCAGGGCACCGTGCCGGCGGCGCATGCCGAGGCGCTCACCTATCTCTCTCATCATTGCCGTACGAACTCGGCCTGGGACGTGCGCGCCGTGTCCGGGCGCTATTGTTCCATGGACCTGATGCCGATCGAGGCGGTCAATGCCAAGGCAGCGATCGCGGCGATGCCGCCTTTGGTCAAGGGCTATCTGCGCGTCGGTGCCCGCATCGGCGACGGCTGCGTCATCGACCGCGAGTTTTCGACGGTCGACGTCTTCGTGGTGATGCCGGTCAAGGAGATCGGTGCCCGCTACGTCAACTACTATGGCGGGGAAGCCCAGCGCTTCGCCGCGTGAGGCAGCAGGCAAGACGTCACGAGTCACGCTCCTCTCACTACTCACTACTGACTAGTCCTTACTGCCTCTTTTACGGAATATCCTCAGGCCGCCGGCCGGGCCGGCTCTTGTAGGACGGAAATGCCCAGCCGAAACGAAGCGCACCGCCACGCACCGCAAGCGCCACGGCGAAACCGGCCAAGCCTGAGACAAGCTGCGGCAGTCCGGCGACGTCGCCCAGTGTGAAGATAGCGGCGCCCGCCAGGGCAGCCGTGACGTAGATCTCGGGCTTCAGCAGCACCGATGGCTCACCGGCCAGGAGATCGCGCAATATGCCGCCGAAGGTCGCGGTCAGCATGCCGGTGATGATGGAAACCACCGGCGATCCAGTGATTGCCAGGCCCTTTGCCGCGCCCATCACCGAAAAGGCGGCCAGCCCGATGGCGTCGAGCCAGAGCAGCAGTCTGTAGCGGGATTCGACGCGGTGCGCGGTGAAGAACACCAGGACCGCCACCACCGCGCAGATCAGCACATAGTCGCGGTTTCCCACCCAGAACACAGGCACATTGAGGATGAGGTCGCGAAACGTGCCGCCGCCGATGCCGGTGACGCTGGCCAGGAACAGGAAACCGATGACGTCGAGCTGCTTGCGCGACGCAGCCAACGCCCCCGTCGCCGCAAAAACGGCAATGCCGGCATAGTCGAGAAGGGCGATGGGGTGCATGGAAGGCCAGGCAGTAGGGGAGTAGGGGAGTAGGGGAGTATGTTTAGCACGAAGCCGCACCGTCGGTGGGACTCCCTTTTCCCTACTCCCTACTCCCTACTCCCCTACTGCCTTACTGCCTTACTCCCCCACTGCCTTAATCAGGCATCCTTCTCCGCCTGCTCGTTGACCGGCCCCGGTTCGACCGGCGCTTCGGCGGCGACCTTCGGGCCGCCCTTGGCGACGCCGACCATGGCCGGCCGCAGCACACGCTCGCCGATCGAATAGCCCGGCTGCACGACCTGAACCACCGTGTTGGCCGGGACATCGGGATTGGGCACTTCGAACATCGCCTGATGGAAATTGGGATCGAATTTCTCGCCTTCCGGAGTCAATTTCTTGACCCCGTGCCGTTCCAGCGCCGACAGCATGGCGCGCTCGGTGAGGTCGACGCCTTCGATCAGCGCCTTGAAGCCGGCATCGCCCGACGCCTTGGCCTCGGCCGGAATGGCGTCCAGCGCGCGGCGCAGATTGTCCGACACCGACAGCATGTCGCGGGCGAAATTCGCCACCGCATAGGTGCGTGCGTCGTGTACGTCGCGCGCGGTGCGGCGACGCAGGTTTTCCATCTCGGCCGCGACGCGCAGCGCGCGGTCCTTCAGCTCTTCATTTTCCTTGAGCAATCGCACAAGCGCTTCATAGTCGCCGTCGATGCCGCCTTCCGTGCGCTCGGCATTGGCCTCGGCCGCCTCGGCTTCGTTGGGCGCGCGTTCGTCTTTTGCCTGGTCGCTCATCGCCGTTTCCCGTCATCTCGAATGGTTTGGATTTTGTGCCCGATATCGAGGTTTGACGCTCAAAAATCAAGGGGCAAGCGACCGTGAAGGCCTTCGGCCGGCCCAAATGGCGGCCAATGGCAATACTTCGATTTTAATTCAAACTTTACCGTACTTGCCGGCTTTGCTTGCAACAAGCGCGTGATGCGGGAACCATTCGCTTGCTGGAGGAGTTTCGGAGCCGACACAGGATTTTGAAATGATGACCCGCAACAAGGCTGAAAAGGAAAACCGGCTTGCCGCGGAGGTCAGGCGCCAGGTCGGCGCCAAGGCAATGACGCGCTTTCTGCGCACCCTGCCGGCCTTCCGCATCGACGCCGACATTCCCGACCGCTTCAGGGATTTGCTTGACCGCCTCGATCGGGCAGCCGGCAGCCCCTCAGGCAGCAGCGGGCGCCGGTAGCGACGCATCTGGCCCTATGCGACGCAGGGCTCCAGCCAGGATTCGCACACGAATTGGCTCGTCAAATATCCAGGGCCTTGCCCGTTCCGGCATCGAACAGGTTCAGCTTGGCGATGTCGGGGGCGACGAAGAGCGTCTCTCCGGGACGGGCGCTGATTCTGTCGCGAAACACGGCGACCGCCGGCTCACCGCCGATCGTCAGATGAACCTGGGTCTCCGAGCCCATCGGCTCGACCACGCCAACCAATGCGGCAGTCCCCTTGCCCGGCGCACAGACGCTCAAATGCTCTGGCCGGAACCCGTATTGGACCGGCTTTCCGTCTGGCGCGCTGAAGGCTGAACCGACCGGCAACAATGTCCCGTCGGCTGTTCGCACCGCCGGCATGCCGTTATCGCGTGCGACCACGCCGCTGATGATGTTCATCGAAGGGGAGCCGATGAAGGTCGCGACGAACATATTGACCGGGTGATCTTAGAGATCGAGCGGCGTGCCGATCTGCTCCACCCGTCCGTTGTTCAACACGACGATCTGGTCGGCCATCGTCATGGCTTCGACCTGGTCGTGCGTTACATAGACAGTGGTGGTGCGCAGGCGCTGGTGCAGCGCCTTGATCTCGGCGCGCATGGCCACGCGCAGTTTGGCGTCCAGGTTCGACAGCGGCTCGTCAAACAGGAAGACCTGCGGGTTGCGCACGATCGACCGCCCCATGGCGACACGCTGCCGCTGGCCGCCCGACAGCTGGCGCGGATAGCGATCGAGCAGCGGCGTCAGGCCCAGGATTTCCGCGGCCTTGGCCACCCGCTCGGCCTTTTCCGCCTTCGGCGCCTTGGCAAGCGTCATCGAGAACGCCATGTTTTCAGCAACCGTCATATGCGGATAGAGCGCATAATTCTGGAACACCATGGATATGTCGCGTTGCTTGGGCGGCAGGTCGTTGACCACTCTGTCGCCGATGCTGATCGTGCCGCCCGAAATATCCTCCAGTCCGGCGATCATGCGCAGCAAAGTAGACTTGCCGCAGCCCGACGGACCGACGAGAACCACGAATTGACCGTCCGGAATCTTGACCGAGACGCCGTGCAGCACCTCGTGCCCGGCGTAGGATTTGAGGACGTTGGCGATTTCGACTGAAGCCATCGGGATCTTTCCTGGGATTGTGGTCGCGAGACGTTCAGGTCGCGCTCACATGTATGTTGTCGGTGGACAGCGCGCCTTCCGCGATCAGCAATCCGATGCCGCCGTTGGTGAGCGCCTGCGCACTCGTGTCGTCAGCCTCGAGCGCCACGCCGCCGAAAAGCGCCGTGATGCGGCTGCCCTTGACGGTCAGCGTCACCGGAATGGTCTTTTCGAAGACCAGTTCGAAATCGGTCTCCGCTAGAACGACCGTATCGGCATCCCGTGTACGCACGATCTGCAGCTTGCCATCGCGCGTGGCACGCACGGCGTAGTAGCGCCGCAAGCCCTGGACGCGCGCGCAGACACCGCCGTAATTGCCAAGGTGGATGACGATGTCGCTCGATACCTTGTAGTCGGTCCACTGCCGCGTGCCGTGAATGACGATGCCCTCGTCGCGGCTCTGCGAAATGCGGAAACTCGGCGGAAAACGCTTGGAAAAGAAGCTGACGCCGTTGACCCAGGCCATGCGCCAGAAATCGCAATCGCCGGCCGGCCGATGCAAGTTCAGGTCCGGCGCCCCATCCCATCTGAGATAGTCGAGCAGCACACGACCGTCGGCGCGCCTGCCCTCGCTGGTGAGCATGATGCCGATCTCGGCGATCGGCTGGCCGTCGAGATCCGGCAGGCGCCATGAAAGCACGCGGTCCTCGCCGGCATTCAGGGAAATCGCATCGCTATCGATGTCGCGCAGGCGATCGTCGCCATCATAGGCGCGAATGCGCAGCCGCACCGACACCGCGCCCTTGTTGCGGCGATCGGCGACGACGCGCGCCTTGACGACCTGCCCGGGATAGGCCAGCGGCGTGGCCATCAGGTCGTAGGTGCGCATCGACAGCACCTCCCGCGGCGAGAAGGTCGGTGTCGTCACGACGGCAGCCAGGCCGGGAGCCAGGGCTTCATAGCTTACGGTCAGGGCACGGCCATTCTCGAACTCGACATTGCCGACGCGAACGCCGCTGGCCGAGCCATGCCCCTCCACCGGCCGAAAACCCTGCTGGCTGCCGGAAAGCGAGAAGTGGAATTGGGCGCCGGCCTTCGGCGCGTCGAGCGGATTTCCACCGGCGAGCGCCATGCCGAGATTGGCGATATAGTAGGCTGTTCGCACCGCGTCGTTGATCGAGTTGCCGCCGTCGGCCGAGGAAATCAGCAGGCGGTCGGCGATCGGCCCGCGCCAGTCCGGTCCGGCCTCGATGCCGTCGAGGCCGAGCATCAGGGCAAGCAGGCAGCCGACATTGCCCGCATTGCAATCGGTGTCCCAGCCCGACGTGTTGACGATCATCTGCGCCTTTTGGAAATCGTCCGGCGCATAGAGCACGGCCATCACCATCAGCGCGTGGTTGGGCACGACATGGCAATTACCTGGATATTTGTCGTAGCCGTATTTGTCTTCGATCTTCTGGCGCGTGTCGTGCCAGTCGGGATGTGCCTTCACCCAGCCGCGGATGTCGGCGATGAGTTTGGCGATCAGGCTGTCGCGCGGGATGACCGACAGGCCGGTATCGATGAGATGGTCGATGTCGCTGGAGACAAAGGCTTCGGCCTCCATTGCCGCCCACAGCATCGCCGCATGGACGGATTCGCCGTCATGCGAGACCTTGCCGGCCTGTTCGGCAAGCTTTGCCGCCAGTTGCGGCTGCCCAGGCGCCACCATCGCCCAGCCGTCGATGAAGATCTGGGCGCCGATCTGCTCGGCGACGGTCGCACCATTGGTGGCGATGGAACCCGAATGCGGGGCCGGTATGCCCTTCTTGAGATTGAGCCATGCAGTATGCTCGGTCGAGTTGCCGCTGCCGCCCCACCACAGGATCGAACGCTCCTCGACGATATAGTTCAGCCATGCCTTGCCGATGGCCTCGGCCGGCAGATCGGGCGAGATGCCGTAATCCTCGAGCGCGCGGATGAACGTGAAGGTGCCGGCAACGTCGTCATCTGTCACCACCAGCGGCTGGTTCAGGCGCTCATGCACGTAGTAGTCGATCGGGCCGAGCTCCTTCATGATCTTCTGGTAAGTCCAACCCTCGAATGGCCGGCCGAGATAGACGCCCACCAGCTTGCCGAGCACACCGGCATAGACCCGTTCCAGATAGTCGTTTGGCAACTGCATGTTCTGCTCCAGATAATCCAAAAATTTCAGCCCTTGACCGAGCCGCCCGCCATGCCTTCGATGAACCGTTTCTGCATGGCGACGAACAGCACCACCACCGGCACCACGATGATCAGCGCGGCAGCCATGATCTCACCCCAGTCCGAGCTGTACTGCCCGCTGAGCAGGTAAAATGCGATCACGGCGGTGACCTTGTCCGCCTTCTGCAGGAAGGTCGTCGCGATCAGGAATTCGTTCCAGGAGTTGAGCCCGATGATCAATGCCACCGTCAGGATGCCGGGCGACACGATGGGCAGCATGACCCTGGAAAACACCTGCCAGGAGGTGGCGCCGTCGATCAGCGCGGCCTCCTCGAGTTCCTTCGGCACGGCGATGAAATACGTCCTCAGCAGCATCACCGCGAATGGACTGTAGAGGGCGGTGTAGATCAGCGCGACGCCGAACACGTTGTTGATCAGCCCGAGCTTGGCGAAGCCGAAATAGAGCGGGAAAATATAGAGCTGGATCGGCGCCGTGGTCGTCGCCAGCAGGTAGAACGTCCAGATCTTCCACGAAGCGATTTTCCTGCGCGCCAGCACGTAGGCCGACAGCGAGGACGTCGAGCAGACGAGGAGGATCGTCGTTCCTGAAAGCAGCAGCGAGTTGACGAAGGTCTTCGAGAACTTGGCGTGGGTCCAGGCATTGACGAAATTCTCCCAGCGGATGGGATTGGGCAGCGCCAGCGGGCTCTGCACGATCTGCGCCGCTGGCTTCAGCGAATTGAGCACCAGCAGGGCGATCGGAAACAGGGCGATGAAGGCACCGATGCCCAGCACGATGTAGGAGACCGTCAGTGTGGCCCGGCTTTCGACCATTCTCATTGCTCGCCCTCCTGCGTCTGCAGGCGTACGTAGAAGAAGGTGCCGACGAGGCCGAACAGGCTGATAACCAGCGCCGCAGCGGCTGCCTGGCCGACGTTGAGATCGTAAAAGGCATGACGGTAGGCCAGCGTCGACAGCACCTCGCTCGAAAACGCCGGGCCGCCCTGGGTCAGGATGTAGACGAAGTCGAAGGCGAGGAAGCTCCAGATCACCGTCATGATCATCATCAGCATGATGGTCGGCCGGATCGCCGGCAGCAGCACGTAGCGCATCATTTGCCCATAGCTGGCGCCCTCGATGCGCGCCGCCTCGATATGCTCCTGCGGCACCTGGCGCAGCGCCGCGAAGAAGATGACGCACAGAAATCCCCACCAATGCCAAAGATCGACGGTCGCCACGCCCAACAGCGCTGTCGATGGCTGTGCCAGCGGATTGGCCACATGCAGGCCCATGCGTGCCAACATGCCGAACACGCCGGTGACCGGGCTGTAGATCATCCCCTGCCAGACGCGGGCCGTGATCACCGTGGCGATGACCACGGGCAGGAAGTAGACGACCTGGAAGAAATTGCTGCCGCGCCTGACGATCAGCAGCATCGAGGCCGCCAGCAGCCCCATGGCGATCGGCACGATGAGGAAGATGCAGGTCCAGATGATGTTGTTGGCCAGCGCCGACCAGAAGACGCCGTCGGCGAACAGCGCCCGGAAATTGTCCAGTCCCGAAAAGGTCGGCGTCGAAATGCCGTCCCAGCTGCAGAACGCCAGGACGACCGTCAGCAAGGCCGGGACGAGGACGATGACGAAATTGATGATCAGCGTCGGGACGAGATAGAGCCGGTGCATGGACGATTGCCCTGGGTTTTAGAGGGCGCCGGACGGGCGCCGCTCCTTTCGCTGCGTTCGGATGGTTCGCGGCGCTGCCGGTGCCCGCCGCGTCAAGCCCGCTTCAGGCCCGCTTCAGGCCCGCTTCGGAACCGCCGGCACCTTGCCGGCCGCCTTTTCCTGCTGGAAGGTCTCATCGAGTTTCTTGAGGTAGTCCTTCGAACTGATCTTCTTCAGCCAGACTTCTTCCATGCCGCTGACCAGATAGGTGTCGGTGGCGGGCGGCAGGAAAGTCCATGTCGTGTAGCCGTACTGGCCGGCGCCGACGGCCGTCGACAGGTTCTTCATCACCTCGGTGTAGAGCGGCAGCACCTTATCGGAGAGTTTTACCCCGGACAGGTCCTTCAACGGCAGGTTCCACTCGCCCTGCCACACAGAGTTCATCTCGCTGTAGAACTTGTCGTTGAAAATATAGTCGAGCACCGCCGCCGCGCCGTCGGCATTTTCGGATTTCGCGTTGATCGAGAGCGTCGAGCCAATGCCGAGCGCATAGACCGGCGGGCCGCTCGTGCTTGGAAAGCCGACGAACGCCGCTTCGGCGTTGTTGGTCGGGAAATAGGTCGGGATGTTGGTGAAGCTCCAGGTGCCGCTCGGCGCCATGCCGGCCTGGCCGGTCGCCACCTGGGCGAATGCCTGCTCCAGCGTCAGCGAGAAGTAGTTCGGGCCGTAGTAGCCCTTCTGCCACCACTCATCGAGCTTATCGATGGCGGCCAGGATGGAGGCGTCTGTCCAGGGAATGGCACCGGTCAGCGCCTTGTAGACATTGTCGGGGCCGGCCACCGAATTGAGCACGATCGAGACATGGTGCTCGTTGGCCGGCCGCCAATCGGCATTGCCGCAGCCGAACGGGACCAGGCCCTTGCCCTTCATCTCGTCGGCGAGCGTCTCGAGTTCGGCGATGGTGGCGGGCGCCTTCCAGCCGTTCTTGTCGAACAGCGTCTTGTTGTAGAACAGGCCCAGCGTCTCATAGGTCTTGGCAAGCGCGTAGAGCTTGCCGTCATACTTGCCCAGTTCCATGAACAGCGGCAGCAGCCGGTCGTTCCAGCCGAGCTTTGCGGCGTAATCGTCGAGCGGCAGCAACTGCCCCGCTTGCGCCATCGACGCCACATAGCTTGGACCGGCGGTGAAGACGACATCCGGGCCATTGCCCGAGAGCATGGCGATGCGCAACTGCTTGTCGAGGTCGGAGCCGCGGAAATCGATAGAGAGATCGTCCTGCGGATGCGCGGCATTGAATGGGTCGATCAAGATGGTCTTGAGATTGTCCTGGTTTTCCGGCGAGGCGGACTCGTACCAGAAACCGACGGGCTTCTTGTCCTCGCCAAAGGCCAGGCGTGGGAGCAGCGGCAGAGCGGCGAGGCCGAGGCCGGTCTTGAGCAACGTACGGCGTTCCATGTTTTCTCCTCCGATGATTTTCGTTTCTTGTTTCAGGTTGAGCCACGTTCGATCAGGCTGAAGGGCATTTCGAGCGCGGTGCCGGCGCCGGGCTTGGAGCCGCGCAGCCTTTCCATCAGGATCTGCGCTGCCTTGACCCCGATATCGCCCTGGAACTGGGAGACGGTGGTCAAGGACGGCGTGACCAGCCGGGCGGCTGAAATGTCGTCGAAGCCGGCGACGGCGATATCGCCGGGGATGGCGATGCCGCGATCGCGCAGCGCCTGCATCACGCCAATGGCCATGAGGTCATTGGCGGCAAAGATCGCCGTCGGCGCATAGCCGCTGGCCAGCACCGCCTCCGCGGCCCGGGCACCGCCGGTTTCGCTGAACTCCTCGTCGATGACGACGTAGGGCGCGCCGCCTGCTTCGGCCAGCGCGGTGCGATAGCCCTCGACCCGAACGCCCTGAGGGCCACCCCGGCCGGCAACCATGGCGATGCGGTGATGGCCGCGGCCGATGAGAAATTGCGTTACCGCAAGGGCGGCGGCGTAGCTGTCGATGAAAATATCGTCGATGGCGATATCGCCACCGCGCTTCTTGCTCGATTCGATGCGCACCACAGGCACGCCCGCATCGACCAGTGGCTTGAAATCACCAGCGCGCAGCGTGAAGAACACCCCTATCACGCCGTCGACGCGTCCCTGCCTGGACCAGTCGAGGAAATGCCGCTCCCGTTCGGCGGAACCATCGGTGCTGACCGCGATCACGTCATAGTTGAGCTCTTCGGCCACCGACTGGATGCCCCGCATCAGCGCCGGATAGAAGGGATTGGTGATGTCGGGCACGATGCAGGCAATGGTCATGGTGCGATTGGTCTTGAGCGCCTGCGCAAACCGGTTGGGCGTATAGCCGAGCTGCGCCGCCGCATTGGTGATCCGCTCCCAGGTCTCGGATGACAGCGCCGGAGACCCGCCGCCACTCATCACCATCGAGACGCTGGCCTGCGAAACTCCGGCCAGCCGTGCGACATCCTTTTGAGTGGCTCGCTTCAAGAAAGGTTCCTTATACGTATTAGTGATACGTATCAAAAGGGATGCTAAGTGGAAAGTCAAGAGCATGCCCGTCGTGGCGCCATGGTACGGAATTGATCCATCGCGCGACAATTACGCACAGTAATTTCGCGTGATCTTTGTCTTGCGGTGGCGGAACGCGCCGCCTATGGTTCCTGATGAACATGATTTCCCCCGAGGCCGCGGCCAACAGCAAGCGCGCCTGGCTCAAAATTCTGGCGCGCTACAAGAAGCCCGACCGGCGGCGCAGCACACTTGAGCTCGCCATCACCCTCATTCCGTTCGTCACGCTCTGGGCGCTCTCTTCGGCTGCCTATGCCTATGGCCATTGGTGGGGACTGATCCTCATCCTTCCCGCGGCCGGGTTCCTGGTGCGGATCTTCATGATCCAGCACGATTGCGGCCATGGCTCCTTCTTCGCCAATCGCTACGCCGACGACTGGATCGGCCGCGCGCTCGGCATTCTGACCTTGACGCCCTATGACTGCTGGCGGCGCGCTCACGCCGTGCATCATGCCAGCGCCGGCAATCTCGACGAGCGTGGCATGGGAGACATCAGGACGCTGACCGTTGCCGAATATCGGCAACTGTCATGGCGAGGCCGCCTGGCCTATCGTCTCTATCGCCATCCCCTCGTGATGTTCGGCCTGGGGCCGATCTGGCTGTTCATCTTCGAGCAAAGGCTGCCTGTCGGCATGATGCGCGGCGGCCTGACGCCCTGGGTGTCGTCGATGACCACCAATCTCGGCATCGCGCTTGCCGCGGCCATCCTCATCTGGTTCGTTGGCCCCGGCGCCTTCCTGGTGGTCCATCTGCCGATCGTCATCCTCGCCGGTTCGGCCGGCATCTGGCTGTTCTACGTCCAGCATCAGTTCGAGGAGACGGAATGGGCAAAGGATTCCGAATGGGAATTCCAGCATGCCGCTTTGCACGGGTCATCCTACTACGACCTGCCGCGGGTGCTGAACTGGTTCACCGGCAACATCGGTGTCCACCACGTTCACCACCTCTCCGCCAAAGTGCCCGGATACAGGCTGCAGGAAGTGCTGCGCGACTATCCGGAGCTGCGTGGCATCGGCCGCGTCACGCTGATCGAGAGCCTGCGCTGCGTCAAACTGGCATTGTGGGATGAAAGCCGCCGCAAGCTGGTGTCGTTCCGCGAGGCACGGGCAGCGGTCTAGGCAATTTCAGAAAAAGTGTGACGGTTCCCCGGGGAAAAGCGCGTAGCGTTTCCCGTTGAAAACCGCCGCGCCTTGGGCGCGGCGGCTGGCAACGTCCGGGTCAGGCCGCTTGGCGTTCGTCGCGCATCAGGATCTCGCCATGGCGGATTTCCGTGCCCAGCACTTTCAGGCATTCGCGGATAAAGTTGGATAGACCCGGCCAGCCCTTGGCCGACACGAGATTGCCGTCGACATGGGCGCCGGTCGGCGCGACGTCGATGTAGATGCCACCGGCCAGCGTCACTTCCGGCTCGCAATAGTGAAGTGCCGCGACTTCCCTGCCGCGCACCACGCCGTCGACGGCGATCAGGATCTGCACGCCGTGGCAGATGGTGAAGATCGGCTTGCCGGCCTCGTGGAAATGGCGCACCAGCGCCTGCACGCGCTTGTCGATGCGGATGTATTCCGGCCCGCGTCCGCCCGCCGCGTAGACGGCGTCGTATTTGGCCGGGTCCACCTCGGAAAACGTCTTGTTGAGGATATAGTCGTGGCCGAGCTTTTCCGTATAGGTCTGGTGGCCTTCGAAGTCGTGCAGCGAGGTCTTCAGGACGTCGCCCGCCTTCTTCTCCGGACAGACGACATGCACCGTGTGGCCGACGGCATGCATGGCCTGTTCAAAGACGAAAATCTCATACTCCTCGCTGAACTCGCCAACGAGCATCAATATCTTCTTGCCAGCCATTTCCGGTTCCTCCCTTGTAGCCATATTTATTTCGGATCACGAAATAATAGCCATATCCTAAGGGCAGGACGACGAAAGGGAAAGCACAAATCGCACAATTGGTACGACCAGTTGGCGTCGATAGCTGTGCCCCCGGTCAGTGAGCACTTCGCTGCAGAGGAAAACGGCGCCGCTGGTTCGACCAGAGCTACAATCAGGCGGCCGTCTTGATCATGTCGGCGGCCTTTTCGGCGATCATGATGGTCGGCGCGTTGGTGTTGCCGCCGATCAGCGTCGGCATCACCGAAGCGTCGACGACACGCAAGGCCTGCATGCCGCGCACACGCAGTTGCGGATCGACTACCGCCATATCGTCGACGCCCATCCTGCAGGTGCCCACGGGGTGATAGACGGTATCGGCGCGGGCGCGGATATGGGCCATCAAATCGGCATCGCTCGAAGCGCCGGCGGTGTAGATCTCCTTGGCGCGGTATTTGGCCAGCGCCGGCGCTTCCAGGATGCCGCGCATCGTCCTGACGCCCTTGAGGAGCAGATGGGCGTCGCGTTCGTCGGACAGGAAGCGCGGATCGATGCGCGGTGGCGCCAACGGGTCCGGCGTCGACAGCCCGACTTCGCCGCGCGAATGCGGCCGCAGCACGCAGACATGGCAGGAGAAGCCGTAGCCCATATGCAGCTTGCGGCCATGATCATCGACGATGGCGATGCAAAAATGGAGTTGCAGGTCAGGGCGGTCGATCGCTGGGTCGGATTTGAGGAAGGCGCCGCCCTCCGCATAGGGCGTGGCGATCATGCCGCCGCCATCCTTGCGCCAGCGCAGCATATGCCGCAGCAAGCCAGGCAGACCGCGCAGCCCGATGCCCATCATGTCGGCATCCCTCGATGTCCAGCCCATGATGAAATCCAGATGATCCTGCAGGTTCTTGCCGACGCCAGGCAATTCATGGACCATCGGAATTCCGTGGGCGGCAAGCTCGACGGCTGGTCCTACTCCAGACAGCATCAACAGTTGCGGCGAGCCAAAGGCGCCGCCGCAGACGATGACCTCGCGCGTGGCTCGCGCAACGGCTTCGCTGTTGCCCTTGCGATAGCGCACGCCAGTGGCCCGCTTGCCGTCAAGGACAATCCCAGTGGCATGCGCTCCGGTGATGACGGTCAGATTTGGCCGGCCGATCGCCGGATGCAGATAGGCCGCCGCCGCCGAACAGCGTTCGCCATTGCGGTGTCCGCCCCAGAACTGCGTGACCTGATAGAGTCCTGCTCCTTCCTGTTCCGGTCCATTGAAATCGTCATTGCGGCGGATCTGGTTTTCGCCGCAAGCCTCGACAAAGGCCCGGGAGAGCGCACGCGGCTCCTGCTGCTCGGCAACCCGCAGCGGCCCGTCATCGCCGTGCAGGGCATCGCTCCCGCGCTGGTTGCCTTCCGCGCGCCGAAAATATGGCAACACCTCGTCCCACGACCAGCCGTCGCAGCCGAAATTGGCCCACTCGTCATAGTCGCCGCGATGGCCCCTGACATAGAGCATGGCATTGATGGCACTCGAGCCGCCAAGCGCCTTGCCGCGCGGCTGGTAGCCCTTGCGGCCGCCAAGACCCTGCTGCGGCACCGTCTCGAATGCCCAGTTGTGGATCTTCGGCCGGCCGGGCAACAGCGCGATGACGCCGGCCGGGGCGCGGATGAACAGGTTCCTGCCCTCGCCGCCGGCTTCGACCAGGCAGACCGTCTTCGATGGATCCTCGGAGAGACGCGCGGCAAGCGTGCAGCCGGCGGACCCGCCGCCGGCGATGACGTAGTCGAAAGTCATGATTCCCTCCTCGCACCCGGCGGATGTTTCCGTCCGGATAGCCCAGAGAAGGCCCGATCAGAGCTGATGTAAAGACGTCGGCGATTACCGCTGCGTCAGCTGTTGCGAAGGCGCCGCCAGGAATATTTCGGGCCCTTGGGTTCCTGCGCCTCGGCCGGCTGGTAGTAGAGCCCCAGGCCGCCGATGCGGCCCTCCTCCAGGCGCTTCAACAGCACAGGGTTGGAGATTTCGAACTCGTCGAAGCCGAGGCGCAGCATATGCGGCAGCTGGTCGACGAGGACCTGGCCGGTCGCGCGGACGGCGCCCTCGAAATCATAGCGCTCGCGCAGCAATTCTCCCTTGGAGAAGGAGCGGCCATCGCTGAAGGCAGGAAAGGCCAATGCCACCAGCGACAGCTGGTCGAGCAGGTCGGCTATCTTCTCGAGCTGATCGCCGGGCTGCAGCGCCACGCCGAGCCGCTCCCTGGCGGAGCGGCGCACCTCCGGATCGAGATCTAGGAATGCCTGCAGCGGCAGGATGAAGCGGCCATTGCCCGTGAGCGCGTCCGCGCTCTCGGCATGCGTCCACTCATCCTCGCGAAAACCATCCGGGGTCCAGAGCCGGGTGACCGGTGTCGTCGGTTCAGTCATCAAAAAAGTTCCTAAATATTCAAACGAGCCAAGGGTGTGTTGAGATTCAGGTCAGGCTGCGCCGAAAATGGCGGCTTCCGAGAACCGGAGCGGAGCGTACTAGAAGTACGTGAGCACCGGCCTTCGCCGACCGTAGCCTTTATGACCACGGCCATTCAAGAGTGCTTCGGCCGGCGAAGGCCGGAAGCGCAGTAAGCTGGCATTTGCAGCCAGTCTCACCTGAATACCAGCATATCCTACAGGGATGCGTCGGTCAGCGATACTTCCAGCCCCGACAGATGAATGCCGCACTCGGTCTTGGCATGGCCGGCCCAGCGGCCGCTGCGCGCGTCCTCGCCCGGTTGCACCGGCTGCGTGCATGGGAAGCAGCCGATCGACAGATAGCCATAGGCGACGAGCGGATTTTCGCGCAGCGCATGCGCACGCATGTAGTCCGCCTGGTCCGATGTCGTCCAGTGCGCCAGCGGATTGATGCGAATGCGCGGACCGACCGCTTCGAACACCGGCAATGCGGCGCGCGTCGAGGCCTGGAAGCGCTTGCGCCCGGTGAACCAGGCACGGAACGGTGCAACGCCACGCGCCAGCGGCTCGACCTTGCGCACGTTGCAGCAGGCATCGGTATTGCTCTGGTGCAAATTGCCCGTCGGGTCGATCCGCTCGAGCGCCGCTTCCTCGGGTTTGATCACCCTTATGTTGGTCAGCCCGAAATCGGCGACGAGCGCGTCGCGGTAGCCGAGCGTCTCCTCGAAATGCTTGCCGGTGTCGAGGAAGATGACAGGCAGTGTACGGTCGATCTCCGAGATCATGTGCAGCAGTACAGCCGAATCCGCCCCGAAGGACGACACGGCCGCGATCTCGTCGTGAAACAGATCGCTCGCCGAGCGTTCGATGATCTCGAGCGCGTTCAGGTGACCATACAGCGCATCGAGCCCCGCCGCCTTGGCGGCGGCGCCGTCATCGACGTCGGCTATATGGTCAAGCGGCCTTGGCTTCGCCAGCATAGAGCGCCTCCTTGAACGGCGCGGGACCGACTCGGCGGTAGGCGTCGATGAATTTTTCCTGCGGGTTGACCCGAAGGCCGAGATAGGTGTCGACGATCTGCTCGATGGCGTCGGTGATCTCTTCCGACGAGAAGCCGCGGCCGATGATCTCGCCGACCGACGTGTTTTCGTCGGCCGAGCCGCCCAGCGTCACCTGGTAGAGCTCGGAGCCCTTCTTCTCGACGCCGAGGATGCCGATATGGCCGACATGGTGGTGGCCACAGGCGTTGATGCAGCCGGAAATCTTCAGCTTCAACTCGCCGATCTCGCGCTGCCGCTCCAGCGAGGCGAAGCGGCGCGAGATTTCCTGCGCGATCGGGATCGAGCGCGCCGTGGCCAGCGCGCAATAGTCGAGGCCCGGGCACGCGATGATGTCCGATATCAAATTGGAATTGGCCGTCGCCAACCCGATGTCGACCAGCGCGTCATACACGGCCTTGAGGTCGGCGCGCGCCACATGCGGCAGGATCAGGTTCTGCTCATGGCTGACGCGAAGCTCGTCGAAAGCGTATTTCTCGGCGATGTCGGCGACCGCTTCCATCTGGCTGTCCGAAGCGTCGCCCGGCACTTCGCCGATGCCCTTGAGCGAGATCGTCACCGCCGCATAGTCGGGATGGCGATGCGTCACCACGTTCTGGTCGAGCCATTCCGAGAAGCCCCTGGAATCGAGACGTGCCAGTTTGACCGTCTCGTCGCCGTCCGGCCGATCCGTCAGCGCCGGCGGCGCGAAATAAGCCTCGATGGCGCGGATGTCGGCATCCGGCAGCTTCAGCTCCGCGTCCTTCAGTTCTTGCCACTCGGCCTCGACCTGGCGGGTGATTTCCTCGACGCCGGTCTCGTGCACCAGGATCTTGATGCGTGCCTTGTACTTGTTGTCGCGGCGGCCATAGAGGTTGTAAACGCGCAGGATCGCCGTGCAGTAGGACAGAAGATCGGCTTCCGGCAGGAAGTCGCGGATCTTGCGGGCCACCATCGGCGTGCGGCCCTGGCCGCCGCCGATATAGACGGCAAAGCCCAGTTCGCCGGCGGCATTCTTCTTCAGGTGCAGGCCGATGTCATGCGTCTGGATGGCCGCGCGGTCGCGCTCGGCACCGGTCACCGCGATCTTGAACTTGCGCGGCAGGAACGAGAATTCCGGATGCACCGACGACCACTGGCGCAGGATTTCCGCATAAGGGCGCGGATCGGCGACCTCGTCGGCGGCGGCTCCGGCAAAATGGTCGGCGGTGACGTTGCGGATGCAATTGCCGCTGGTCTGGATGGCGTGCATCTCGACGCTTGCGAGATCCGCCAGGATCGCCGGGATGTCCGACAACGCCGGCCAGTTGAACTGGATGTTCTGGCGCGTGGTGAAATGGCCATAGCCCTTGTCGTATTTGCGGGCGATGTGGCCGAGCATGCGCAGCTGCTTGCCGTTCAGCGTGCCATAGGGCACCGCGATGCGCAGCATGTAGGCATGCAGCTGCAGGTAGACGCCGTTCATCAGCCGCAGCGGCCTGAACTGGTCCTCGGTGATCTCGCCGGACAGCCGGCGCTGGACCTGGTCGCTGAACTCGGCGACGCGGGCCTGGACAAAATCGTGATCGAACTCATCGTAACGGTACATGCTTCGTCTTTCAGGGCGCGTCCGCCCGCGTCTGGTGTCTGTTAGGCCGCCCACGTCGACTGCTTGGCGGCCTGCTTGCCGAGATCGTTGCGGATGGTCGGACCTGCGGCGCGGATCTTCTCGCGCAACCGCACCGGCTCGACCATGCCGCCGACGACTTCAGCGTCGATCAGGTTGACGTCGACCACCTCATTGTCGGCACAGGCCTTGGCGCCGATCGCCTCCAGGCGGTCTTCGTCCGCCTTGTCATGAGCAAGGTCGGCGTGGTCCACCGTCTCGGCCCAGCCGCCATCGGCGTACCACACGGCGATGCCGTCGCTCAGGCGGTTGGCGGTCAGTATCTTCATGACTGAACTTTCTCGGAGGTGGCCTTGGCCACGCCTTCATGCGTGTGTGCCGCAAGCGGCTCTGAACGTTCAAAATTGGCGCCGGCGACGGCGTCGCCGATAATGGTCATGACCGGCCCGGAGAGATCGGCGCGCGCTTCCAGCGACGGCAGGTCGGCCAGCGTGCCGTGGAAGCGGCGGCGGTTGGCGAGGCTGGCATTCTCTACCACGGCGACCGCCGTGTCCGGCGACAGGCCGGCCTCGATCAGCCGGCCGGCAACCTCGGCCGCAACCGAGCGGCCCATGTAGACGGCGACGGTGGCGCCGGAAATCGCGAGCTTGGCCCAGTCGGGCAATGAATTGCCCTTGAGGTCGTGGCCGGTGGTGAACACCATCGACGATGAAACCCCGCGTAAAGTGAGCGGCAGTTCGAAATCGGCGGCGGCGGCAAAGGCCGCGGTGACGCCGGGAACCACCTCATAGGCGATGCCGGCATCGCGCAATGACGCCATCTCTTCGCCGGCCCGGCCGAACACCAGCGGATCGCCCGACTTGAGCCGCACGACGCGCTTGCCCTGGCGGCCGAGCTCGACCAGCAGCGCATTGATTTCAGCCTGGCTCTTGGTGTGGCAGCCTTTGCGCTTTCCCACCGGCAAGCGCTCGGCGTCGCGGCGGCCCATGGCAACGACCGCCTCCGGCACCAGTGCGTCATGGACGATGACGTCGGCCTCCATCAGCAGGCGATGCGCCCGCAGCGTCAGAAGATCCTCGGCACCGGGACCAGCGCCGACCAGGGCGATGTGGCCCGAGACCGGTGCGTTCGACAGCAACAGGTCGGTCGCGGCTTCATGCGCCTGCGAAAGCTCGCCCGCCTCGACGGCACGCGCTGGCGCACCGCCAAAGAAGTCGCTCCAGAAGCGGCGGCGGATATTGCCCTTGGGCAGTCTCTCGGCGGCGGCACGGAACGAAGCGGCAAGCGCCGCAAGCCTGCCGAGCGACGGCGACAGCATGCGGTCAATGCGGCTGCGCAATATCTGGGCGAGCACCGGGCCGGCACCCTCGGTGCCGATGGCGATGGCGACCGGCGCACGGTTGACCAGCGCCGGCGTGAAGAAATCGCAAAGTTCCGGCCGGTCGACGGCGTTGACTGGAATGCCCAGCGTGCGCGCGTCCTCGGCGACCCGGCGGTCCAGCGCCTCTTCGCCGCTGGCGGCAAACACCAAGACCGCGCCTTCGAGCTGCGCCACGTCGTAAGCCGCCGCGACATGGTTCGCGCCGGTCTGGGCGATGAAAGCCAACAGCTCCGGTTCGGCGTCTTGGGCGATGATGCGCAAAACCGCACTCGACTGTCCGATCAGCCGCGCTTTGGCCAGCGCTTCCTCGCCGCCGCCGACAATGGCCACGGCTTCGCCCTCGACCCGCACGAAGACGGGGAAGGCATTGAGCTTGGGGGCGGTGTGCGGCATGAAAATGAGCAGAGTCCTGAACAGGCTGCAGTTTTACGCCCGGGCGCGGAAAACCAGAAGCAAAGCACTCGCGCATCCTGTGATGGCAGGCAATCGCTTTTTCGCAACTGCGAAGGGCAAGAGAAAAATATTCCACATCCGCGCAAAGAGCGGATTCAAGCAGCCACGGCAAAGCTTGATTTCAGGTCTTTTTAGCCATTGGCGCAGCATCTCGCAAAACAGTTTTTTCTAATTTCTACCAATTCAGTAGATTAAAGCAGCCTTCGGGCGCCTCTGCCTTTCGGCGTCCGTCGCGCCGGCCTCAAGCCGATTCCAGAGGCTGGAACATTAACGGTTCGCCACGCGTTCCCCTCGTGCCGAAGTCGAACTGTTCGGGGCGCGCGGAAAGCCATGACGTCGAAGAAAGGAACCCGCCACATGATCAAGCTGAAGCACGGTATCTGGATCATGGTGGCTGATGGCGAAAAGGCACTTTTCCTCAGGAACGCCGGCGACAACAAATTTCCGGACCTCCAGGTCGTGCAGGAGATGGAGCAGGAAAATCCGCCCACGCGCGAGCAAGGCAGTGACAGTCCGGGTCGCCACAATGACGGTCCCTCGGCGCACCGCAGCGCGGTCGAGGACACGGACTGGCACCGCATCGGTAAGGAACGCTTCGCCGACGAGATCGCCGACCGGCTCTACAAACTCGCGCATGGCGGCGAATTCAACGAGATCGTGCTCGTCGCGCCGCCAATGGTGCTCGGATCCATGCGCAAGAAATTGCACAAGGAGGTCGAGGAAAAGGTCGTCGCCGAAATCCCCAAGACGTTGACCAACCACGCCATACCAGAGATCGAGGCCATGCTGCGGGCCGCCTGATCGGCAGCCTGCCAATCGGCATTGGGGCGGCGACACCGCCCGATTTTCAGGTCGGATGGGCGGCCGCGCGGCTCCGCGCTCAAGCACCTGCGGTCAAGCATTTGTCTCCCCGCCGGCGATTTCGCCGCTGTGCGGGTTGCATCGCCGACATCCCATCCATCATATTGCAAAACAGGCGACGGCTTCGGGCGGCGCACTTCCGACATCGCTAGCTTGAAAGGCGCTCCATAGACAATGCCGCATGACACGCCCCTTATCGCCACCATCGTCGCCGGTCTGGGGCTGGCTTTCGTCTTCGGGGCTCTCGCCAATCGTTTCCGCATTCCGCCGCTGGTCGGCTATCTCGTGGCCGGCGTGCTGGTGGGGCCGAACACGCCCGGTTTCGTCGCCGATGCCGGCCTCGCCAATGAATTGGCCGAGATCGGCGTCATCCTGCTGATGTTCGGCGTCGGCCTGCATTTCTCGCTCAAGGACCTCTTGTCGGTCCGCGCCATCGCCGTGCCCGGCGCCATCGTCCAGATCGGCTTTGCCACCGCGCTCGGCGCCGGCCTTTCCTGGATGCTCGGCTGGTCGATGGGCGCGGGGGTTGTGTTCGGTCTGGCGCTGTCGGTCGCCTCGACCGTGGTGCTGCTGCGCGCGCTTCAGGAGCGCCGGCTGATCGAGACCGAGCGCGGCCGCATCGCCGTCGGCTGGCTGATCGTCGAGGATCTGGCCATGGTGCTGGCGCTGGTGCTTTTGCCGGCCCTCGCCGGCGTGCTTGGCGGCCAAGAACAGGCGGATGTGCACGCTAGCGGCCTGCTGTCGTTGCCGGCAAGCTACGGCATCTGGGGCGTCGTCGGCATCACGCTGGCCAAGGTCGCCGCCTTCGTCGTCGTCATGCTCGTGGTCGGCCGCCGGGTCATTCCCTGGATCCTGCACTATGTCGCCCACACCGGATCGCGCGAGTTGTTCCGCCTCTCGGTGCTGGCCATTGCGCTCGGCGTCGCTTTCGGCGCCGCCAAGCTGTTCGGCGTCTCGCTGGCGCTGGGCGCCTTCTTCGCCGGCATGATCATGAGCGAGTCCGAACTCAGCCATCGCGCGGCGGAAGAATCGCTGCCACTGCGCGATGCTTTCTCGGTGCTGTTCTTCGTCTCGGTCGGCATGCTGTTCGACCCGTTCAGCCTGGTCAGCAATGGCCTGCCGATCCTGGCGACGCTCGCCATCATCGTCATCGGCAAGTCGCTGGCGGCGTTCGTCATCGTCGTCGCCTTCGGCTATCCCCTGGCCACCGCCTTGATGATTTCGGCAAGCCTTGCCCAGATCGGCGAATTCTCCTTCATCCTGGCGGAACTCGGCGTCGGTTTGAAACTTCTGCCGGAACAGGGCCGTGACCTGATCCTGGCTGGCGCGATCCTGTCGATCCTGCTCAACCCGCTGATGTTCCTTGTCGTCGACTGGATGAAGCCGTGGCTGGAGGCGCGTGCCGCCAGGACCGCGGTACCGGCCGACGCAAAGCCGGTTGGTCCGGCGACGGAACCGGGCCAGGTCGCCTCGGTTGCCTCGACTTCCAAAAATGAAGACGGTCCGCCACCGAAGACGGCACTCACCAATCATGCGATCCTGATCGGTTACGGCCGTGTCGGCAGCCTGGTAGGGACGGCGCTGAAAAAGGCAGCGTTGCCCTTCCTCGTCATCGAGGACGCCGACAAGACACTGGCGAAGCTGAAGGCGGACGGCGTCGAGACCGTTGCCGGCAATGCGGCCCACGCCGAAGTCTTCGCCGCCGCCAATCCGGAAGGCGCCAGGCGGCTGATCCTGGCCATCCCCAATGCGTTCGAGGCCGGTCAGGTCGTGCTGCGTGCCCGCGCCGCCAATCCCGGCATCAACGTCATCGCCCGCGCCCATTCCGACGCCGAAGTCGAGCATCTCAAGGGGCTCGGCGCCGACACGGTGATCATGGGCGAGCGCGAGATCGCGCGCGGGATCGTCGAAGAGGTGCTTGGCCACAAGCCGGAGGCGGCTGAACCGTCCGCTGCCTAAGCAGATCCTGGTTACGCCACGAAGGCAGAGCCGCCATTTTGCGCGATGCTGCCGAGATATTTTGCCGGCGGCTTCCCGAGCGCCTTCTTGAACATGGTGATGAAGGCGGTGACGGAACCGTAGCCGAGATCGCCAGAGACCTGCTGCACACTGGCACCGGAGGCCAATTCCCGAATTGCCACGATCAAATGCAATTGCTGGCGCCAGCGGCCGAAGCTCAGCCCTGTTTCCTTGACCACCAAGCGCGCGAGACTGCTCTCGCTGAGCGCAACGCGGTTGGCCCATTGTGCGAGAGTGCTGCGGTCGGCCGGATCTTCCGCCAACGCTTCGGCGATTCTCTTCAAGCGCGGCTCGAACGAGATCGGCAGGTGCAGTTGCTGGACAGGCATGCGCGGCAACTCGGTGAGCAGCGTCCTGGTCAGCAGCTCATCCCGCGCCGGATCGTCCTGGACACCATCGGAAAGCTCGATGATCAGTTCGCGCAGCAGCGGCGAAATCGACAGCGTGCAGCACCGATCCGGCAGGTCGGCGGCTCCCGGCTCGATGTAGACGAAGAAGATCCGGGCGTTGGCCGTCGCGACATTGCTGTGTTCCATGTCGCCGGGAATCCAGACCCCGCAATGCGGCGGTACCATCCATAGGCCGCTTGGGACGCGGCATGTGACGCCGCCTCCGAGCGCGAAGACGAGCTGGCCTTTGCGGTGCCGATGGGCGGGCACCTCCGCCCTGGTCTCGGGAACGTCGACGCGCACGGCAATCGCCGGAACGGAAGGATCGTTCACATCGAAATCGAGCCAGGGGTAGCGGAGAGGCTGCCTCATGATTGACGGAATTTAGCGATCATATGGTTTGATATCTAAATTATTCAAACGGGAAAATCGATAGGGTGCGCTTGTGAATGAGCACCTCCGGAGCGTGCGGCCGGACTCTCTTCGGTTGCCCCAGGAGCTGTTCGTTCCGCCATGCGGCAATGAGGTATGGACCATGCTCGCCCTAGTCATTTCTTCCGATAGCGTGACCGGGCTGACGCTCGCCGAAGTCGAGGAACCCCAGCCTCTCCCGAATGAAACGCTGATCTCGGTCCACACGACCTCGTTGAACCGCGGTGAGCTGCGCCTGCTCACCATACGTCCGAATGGCTGGATACCCGGCCAGGACATCGCCGGGATTGTCGAACGGGCTGCCGCCGATGGCTCCGGGCCAGCCGTGGGCGCCCGGGTTGCGGCTTTGGTCGACCAGGCCGGCTGGGCCGAACGTGTCGCCGTTTCAACCGACCGTCTTGCGGTCATCCCCGACGCGGTTAGCTTTGCCTCCGCCGCCACGCTTCCGGTCGCGGGCACCACGGCGCTTCGGACTTTGCGCCATGGCGGCGACCTGGCCGGCCAGCGGGTCCTGATCACCGGTGCAAGCGGCGCCGTCGGCCGTTTTCAGATCCAGATCGCCCGCGAGCAAGGCGCTTCCGTGACAGCAATCGCCGCCGCCCGGCATGCCGAGGATCTCCGCGGCCTCGGAGCCGAGCAGATTGTCGAGTCGATAGAGCAGGCCGAGGGGCTGTTTTCACTGATCACCGAGTCGGTCGGCGGCGAAAGCCTGGCACACGCCATCGAACGCGTTGCACCCGGCGGCACCATCGTCATGTTCGGTTCGAGCAGTGGCGAACTCACGCCGGTCGGGTTCCGCCAGTTCGTTCCCGGCCACGAGGGGGCGAGGCTGCAGACCTTCGCCTACTACACGTCTGGTCCTGACATTGGCGCGGACATCGCCTCGCTGCTCACCCTGGCCGCGGCCGGCCGGCTGGAGACCCGCGTCGCCATGACCGTGCCGTGGACGGACATCGCCCAGGCCCTGGACGCACTGCGACAGCGTAGCTTCAGCGGCAAGGCGGTTCTCACCATCACCGGATGAGGCGATCCTAGCCTGAAGCCTCACACGTGCTGGCCGCCATTGATGTGGATTTCCGAGCCGGTCACGTAGGACGCCTGCTGCGAACACAGGAAGAAGATGATGTCGGCGACCTCGGCCGTGGTGCCGAGGCGCCTCAGCGGAATGGTCTCGACGATCTTGCCCGTGCCCGGCGACAGGATCGCCGTGTCGATCTCGCCCGGCGCGATGGCGTTGACGCGGATGCCGTGGGGGCCGAAATCATGCGCCATTTCGCGCGTCAGCGAGCCGAGCGCCGCCTTCGATGTCGCATAGGCGGTGCCGGCGAAGGGATGCACGCGCGTGCCGGCGATCGAGGTGACGTTGACGATCGATCCCTTGGCCGCCGCCAGTTCCTTGAACAGGCCGCGCGCCAGCATGATCGGCGCGAAGAAATTGACCTGGAACACGTCGCGCCAGACATGCATCGGCGTGTCGATCGAGTTCATGCGGCTGTTGCCATCGCTGAGCTTCGGCGAAATGCCGGCATTGTTGACCAGCGCGTGCAACTGGCCGCCATGCGCTTCCAGCCGGTGGCGGATTTCCGAGACGGCGATGCCGACGTCTTCCTGGTCGGCGAGATCGACCTTGATGTGGTCCTCGGGACCTGCCGGCCATGGGCAATCCTCGGCAAAGGCCTGGCGCGAACAGGTGATGACGCGCCACCCCTCGCGCGAAAAGCGCTTGACCGTGGCATGGCCGATGCCCCGGCTGGCGCCGGTCAGCACGATGGTTTTTCGGGTGTCGAGTTCAGCCATGTCGGGTCTCCTGGCTGGAGATGTAGCCGAACGTCAGCGAGGTGGCGAGAGGCCGAAATGTCACCATTCGCCAGAAAGCCGGAACCGGGAAGCCGCCGCCTCGTTGGTTCGACAATGCAAGCCAATCGACGAGACAGAGCCATGACACAGACAGCACCTCTCGACATCGCCACTGCCTTCACCACGGCGTGGACCAGCCATGACCTCGAAAAGGCGGCATCCTATATCGCCGAGGACGTCGTTTTCGATGGGCCGATGCAGCAGTCGACCGGCAAAGAACCCTATCTGAAGGGCCTGACGAAGCTCTCGCAGGACGTGACCGGCGTGCGCATGATTGCCGCCTTTGGCGATGATCGCCAGGCTTTGCTCATGTACGATCTGATGACGAAGTCGTCCGGAGCGCTGTCCTGCGCCAAACATCTTACCGTCAGCGACGGCAAGATCCATAGCGATAAGTTGACCTTTGACAGCAAGAAGCTTGGCAGCGCCAAGCCAAAGGCGAACGGCGGTTAACTCACCCCCCGCCAAGGATGTCGAGGATCGAGGTCTGCCGCTTCTTCAGCGGGCCACCGACGCTGCCTGGCGGCACGGGATGTCCGACCGAGGCCGTGGTGCCATCATCCGCCGGCATGCTGAAGCCATCGGCATCGACAGTCTGGGCCGGCCGCGCCGCGCGGATCGGAGCGGCCGGCGCCTGCTGGCCGACCGACGCGGACGGAACCGGCGCCGGCTGGTTGTTGCCGGCCGACGGTATCTCGTCGGGTACGATCGTGTCGGGCGGCGTCGATTTCCAGGTGCCGGGCAGCGGCCTCACCGGCACACCCTCATGCGCGGCGACCATGAACTCGTGCCATGCCTGCGCCGGAAGCGCACCGCCGGTGACCTTCTTCATCGGGCTGCCATCATCATTGCCGAACCACACACCTGCGGTGAGATTGGCGGTGTAGCCGACGAACCAGGCGTCGCGCGAATTCTGGCTGGTGCCGGTCTTGCCGGCGGACGGCCAGGCAAAGGCTGCCTTCTTCGCGGTGCCGATCTCGACGGTGCCGGTCATCATCGAATTCATCATGCCGACGATCTCGGGCTTGACGACACGCGGCGCGCTGCCGCCACCGCTGTTGTACAGCACCTTGCCGTCGGCGGTTGTGATGCGGCGGATGAAGTGGATGTCCGGCTTGTAACCGCCATTGGCGAAAGGCACATAAGCTGAGGTCAGTTCCAGCGGCGTCACTTCCGACGTGCCGAGCGCGATCGAGGTGTTGGACTGCAGATCGGATTGCACGCCCATGCGGTGCGCCGCCTCGACCACCGCGTTCGGCCCGACCTCCATGGTCAATTGCGCGGCGACGGAGTTCAGCGACTTCGCCAAGGCGGTCGCCAGCGTCACCTTGCCAAAATACTTGCCGCCATAATTGTCAGGCGTCCAGTTGCCGATCTTGATGGGCGCATCGTTGCGGACGCTGTCGGGCGTACGGCCGGCTTCGAGCGCCGCCATATAGACGAACGGCTTGAACGCCGAGCCCGGCTGGCGGCGTGCCTCGGAGGCGCGGTCGAACTGGCTGGTCGAGTAATCGTAGCCGCCGACCATGGCGCGCACCGCGCCGGAATCGTCGATCGACACCAGCGCGCCCTGGGTGACGTTGAGCTTCTTGCCGCTGTCGTCGATCAGCCTGCGGATCGACTGTTCGGCCAGCTTCTGCAGGTTCAGGTCGACAGTGCTATCGATGACGATGTCGCCGCGCACGTCGCCGATCAGGTCGGGCAGTTCTTCCATGATGGTGTCGGCAACGTAGTTTTCCGACCCGGTCCAATAAGACGGCGAGCGCGTCGCCGGCGCGCTCAGCGCGGTCTTGAGCTCCTTCTCGCTGATCTTGCCCTCCTCGCGCATGGCGGCGAGCACGAGCTGCGACCGCTCCTCGGCAGCCTTCGGATCGCGCGCCGGCGACAGCCGCGACGGGGCTTTCAGCAAGCCGGCAAGCAGCGCTGCTTCCGACAGGGTGACGTCGCGCGCGCTCTTGCCGAAATAGCGCCGGGAAGCCGCTTCGACGCCATAGGCGCCGGAACCGAAATAGACCCGGTTGAGATACATTTCGAGGATCTGGTCCTTGGTGTGCTTGTGCTCCAGCCACAGCGCCAGCAACACCTCCTGCACCTTGCGCTCCAACGTGCGGTCGGGCGTCAGGAACAGGTTTTTGGCCAATTGCTGGGTCAGCGTCGAACCGCCTTGCGAGAAATGCCCGCCGATGACGTTGGTCACCATGGCGCGCGACAGGCCGATCGGGTCGATGCCGAAATGCGAATAGAAACGGCGGTCCTCGATGGCGATCACCGCCTCGGGAATATAGGGCGACATTTCGTGCAAGCCGACCGCCTCGCCGCCGCTCATGCCGCGATTGGCGAGCAACTGGCCGTCGGCCGAGACGATCTTGATGTTGGGGGCGCGGTCCGGGATCGACCAGGTGGTGGCCGCCGGCATCTTGGCGCCGTAGTAGACGACAACGCCCGCCACCGCGATTCCGCCCCAGATGGCGAGCACGAAGCACCAATAGAACAGCCGGCCAAACACACCGAACAGGCCGCGCCGGCTTCTGCCACGCCCACCGCGCGACGACTTCGCCTTCGACGATTTGCGCTTTGCGGAGGCTTTGCGGTTGCTCGGCACGACGCGATCCTCTTCGCTCACCGAAAGACCCGGCTGGGATCGCACCTGCGGCGGTCCCTCGAAACTCGGTTCGATACGGTTGTCCCTGCGGTTCGCCATGCGCTGCGCTGTCTGTCCCCGGTGCCTATGGCGCTCCGGTTGAAGAGTAGATGCGGCGATTTAAGGGCGGGTTAAAGCAGGGTTTATGCACCCTTTTGAAATTCCTTACGATTTTCTAAATTCGTCACTGCCCGTCACCGCTATGAGAGAGAAAAAGGCCAGTGCCTGCTCCTCGCAGGTCACCGCCACGACGCTGTTCGACCGGTCGATGTCGAGGCCTTTCGGGCCGCCTTCCTCGATGCTGGCTCTGCCGCGCTGAAAAATTTCCTCATCGAGCACGGCGACCGAACGCGACGGGCGGCGATGCCCGGTCCAATCGCCATTGCTGGCATAGACATGCACCGCCGCGCTGCCCGCATCGGCGACAAGGATGTGCCGGTCGTCATCGGTAAAGCGCAGGCCATGCGGAAAGCCGGCGTCCTGCAGGATGCCGGTGGGCTCGCTGTCGGGCCCAAGCGATGGGGACATCCGGTAAAGCTTGACGTCCCTTGTGCCGTGGCTGCTGACGGCAATCCACCGGCCGTCATGGCTGAGCGCGATGCCGTCGGGAATGTCCAGCCCATTCCTGAGCAATGGCCGGTTCCTGATCGTCCGGTAGCCCAGCCAGCCGACAGCCACATGCCGGGTGACCAGATGCGTGTAATTGTTGCAGACCAGCAGGCTGATGCGGCCGCCGGACTGACGCCGGACGACGACCGAGCCCGGTGTTTTAAGTTTGCAAAAGGGCTTGCCGTTGATCCGGCGAACGGCCGTGATTTCCCGATGCTGCCCCGCCATGCTTTCCACCGGCAGTTCGAACACCGCAAGCTTCCCGTCGCGGTTGGCCACCACCAGGGTCCGGTCATCGATGAAGTCCAGCCCATGCACCTCGCCGATGCTCTCCGATCTCAGCTCCATGAAATCATGGATCGTGACATCGGGACTACCCGGCCCCATCCCGACATCGACACGCAGGACCAGGCACCGCTTGCGCGCGAAGCCCGCGATCGCCAGCAGCCGATTGTCCGGCGAAAAGCGCAGGTCCTCGGTTCTTCCGATCGCTGAAAGGGCCGCCCGCACCGCTTCACTGGCCTTGAAGCCGATCTGGGGTGTCATGATGTGCTTCTCGTCCAGATCGAACGCCGGAAATACTCGGTTTGCACCCGCCGGCGAATCTCCAACCGGTTTGATGTCATGCTAGAGACCCGCTGCCTTTGCCAGATAGCCCTTGAATTTCAGGCCGCCAGCCATGCTCCTTGCGCCTATCGGTCAAGGCCGTCCGCCATCTGCACATCGAGCGACATGAAGACCCCATTCAGATCGGCTCGAACGTCACATCCGGCTGGTCGGGACCGCCGGCTTGCCGCAGCAAAGCAACCAGGTGTTCGCGCCTGTCGACCGGCTGTTTTCGCCAGTTCGATGCATTCGTTATATGCAGCCAGCCGTCGACAGACATGAAAAAATCCTCATGCCGATCATCCCCCTCGTCGAAGCGGAGCAAGGTGTCCTGCGTAAACCTGATCGACGCCGGATCCATCGACCGGTAAAGCACCGGCCAGTTGCCGCCGCCTGAATCCATGTGAAACTTGTAGCTCGGGGCGAAATCCAGCGGTCGCCGCAGCAGGCTCCCGTCGAAGAAGCAGAAGGCGGGCCACAGGAACCAGCCGCCCGGCGTCGGCGTATCGCGCCGCACGCTACCGTAGGCGCTCTTGCCCTTGAGCCGGTCGCGGATGGAGAATGCTTGCGTGGGAAAGATATCATGGTCGATGAAACCGAAGAGCTTCGGGCCGAAACCGGTCACGAAGTTCCGCACGATCCAGTTCAGCGCCTGGCCGTGTGATCTGGAGACGACAAGCCTGTTCTTCGGCAAGGCGACATAGGGGACCTGCTGGCGGCGGCAGAGGTCGCGGATCGCCTTCCTCGCCTCGTCCTTCTTGCTGTTGTCGAAGACAATGTAGCTCTCATGTTCGGCTAGGTATCGGCGCACGAGATGGATCTGCCACTCGATCACATCGGGCCGGTTGAATGCCACGGTGGCGACGACCGCGTTGCGGAATGCCTGTTGTCGCCCCTGCAATTCGCTGACCGGCGCGGCCGTCCGCAGGAAGCGAAATGTCCGCCAGTGGTAGCGTAGCAGCGCTTCGCGCCTTGGCGGCCTGTTCAGCCGCTCCCATTCCGCCACGCTAATCCTGGGCTGATCGTCGCCCTCCGGCGCGTTGGAAGCCCCCATGTCGCGCTCCTGCATCCGCCAAATCAACGGCGGGTTCAGTTCTGCTGGATCGAAATGCCCTTGTCGTCGATCTTGAGTTCAACGCCTTTCGGCTTAGTCTGCTCGCGGTAGACATAGACGCCGAGCGCGATGACCACGACGGCGAGCGCGCCAATGACGAGATAGAGCGTATTCTGTTTCATGCCGCGCTCTTTCCGATGTCGAGCCTCAGGCTCGTTTCAGCACCTTCACCAGCACCAGCAGGATAATGGCGCCGATCGTGGCGTGGATGATGGAAGCGATGACGCCGCCGCCAATGGAAAAGCCGATCCGAGGGAAAAGCCAGCCGGCGATGAAAGCGCCGACGATGCCGACGATGATGTTGCCGATCAGGCCGAAGCCGAAACCCGAGACGATGAGACCGGCAAGCCAGCCGGCGATGGCACCGATGATGATGAAGACGAGAAGGCTTTCGACACCCATAGCGATTTTCCTCCAAGCAAGAGCGCGAATGCGGGGCGGAAAGCTCCGAATCGGCCTCGATATCAACGGCTTCAGGCTATGCGAAAGCAGCCGGCCTCGCCAGCGGCGCGCTCACTGGAGCATGATCCTGAAAAGTGGGAACCGGTTTTCGAAAAAGATCATGCTCCAACAAAGGGATAGAGCAATTCCAGGAAAACTGTGAGCCGGTTTTCCCGGGAAAAGCGCGTAGCGCTTTCCCTGGGGGGATCGCGTCAAAATCTAATCGTCATCATCGCTGGCGGCGGGCCGCCAGCTGGTCGGCTCGACCTTCTTTTGCGTGTGGCTGTCGGTGTAGACCCACCAGCCGTCGTCGCGATATTGCGCGATGGACTCGTTCAGCACGCCGTCGCTGTCTTTCCACATGACGGTGACCTTGGAGCCGTCGGTCGGCGCGGTCGCTATGGGCTTTCGGTCGGCCATGTTATCCCCTTCGAACCGACAAACTGAGCCGAAAAAACGCGACGGCTTGCAGGTGGTTCCGAACGCTCCGGCAACGCAGTTGCGCGAGGCCTGTCAGCTGTGAGCGAAGATATCCTCTTCGCCCCAGCCCATCAGGTCAAGCTTGGCCCGCGTCGGCAGGAAGCGGAAACAGGCATCGGCCTCCTTGGTCCGCCCATCGCGTGCCAGCCGCCCGGAGAGCACATCGCGTAGCCGGTGCAGATAGAGCACATCGGAAGCGGCATATTCGAGCTGTTCGGGCGACAGTATTTCGGCCCCCCAGTCCGACGATTGCTGCGCCTTGGAGAGGCCGACGCCGAGAAGCTCGAAGCAGATGTCCTTCAGCCCGTGACGGTCGGTATAGGTACGGGTCAGCCGCGAGGCGATCTTGGTGCAGAACACCGGCTCGGGCATCACCCCGAACGCATTGTAGAGCACGGCAAGGTCGAAGCGCCCGTAGTGGAACAGCTTGGTTATGCCGCGGTTCCTGAGCAGGCTGACGAGGTTCGGCGCCTTCTTCTGCCCTGGTGCGATCTGGATAACGTCGGCGCTGCCGTCGCCGGGCGAGATCTGCACCACGCACAGCCGGTCGCGATGCGGGTTGAGGCCCAGCGTTTCCGTGTCGATGGCCACTGCCCCGACGTTGTAATGCGTGAGGTCAGGCAGATCATGCTTGTGGAAACGGATATCGGCCATTGTCTTCTCCGGTCGCGGCGTTACCCGTCCTCGCCGCGATCCGGTGAAAAATCAACAAGAAATCTCGTTTTCCGCCGCTCAGCGCGTCAGTGCATCGAGAATGCGCGCCCAGGAGCGCTGGCCCTTGTGGAAGGATGAGAGCTCATATTTCTCGTTGGGCGAATGGATGCGGTCGTCGTCGAGGCCGAAGCCGACCAGCAGCGATTCCATGCCGAGATAGGTCTGGAAGTCGCCGACCACCGGAATGGAGCCGCCGCTGCCGGTCGTCACCGCAGGCTTCGGCCACTCATCGGACAGCGCATTCTTGGCCTTGGCCAGGAAAGGCGAGTCGTAGGAAAGCTGGATTGCCGGGGAGCCGCCATGCGGGTGGAACTCGACCGAACAGTCGGCCGGAATGCGCTCGCTGACGAATTTCTGGAAGGCTGCGCGGATCTTCTTGGGATCCTGCTTGTGGACGAGGCGGAACGACACCTTCGCCGATGCCTCCGCCGCGATCACCGTCTTGAACCCCTTTCCGGTATAGCCGCCGATGATGCCGTTGAACTCGGCGGTCGGCCGTGCCCAGGTCAGTTCCAGCACCGAACGGCCTTTTTCCCCCGACGGGATCGACAGGCCGACAGGCCCGAGGAAGGTCTCGGCCGTCTCGCCAAGCGTCTCCCATGATTTCAGTACCTGCGACGGCGTTTCCTCGACGCCGTCATAGAAGCCGGGGATGGTGATATGGCCGTCCTTGTCATGAATGTCGGCCAGCACCTTGGTGAGGATGCGGATCGGGTTGGCGGCGGCCCCGCCATAGAGGCCGGAATGCAGGTCGCGGTCGGCGGCCTTGACCGTGATCTCCTCGCCGACCAGTCCGCGCAGTCCCACGCAGATGGACGGCGTGTCGCGGTCCCACATGCCGGTATCGCAGACCAGCGCGAAGTCGGCCTTGAGCTCCCCGGCATTGGCTTCGAGGAACGGCTTCAGCGACGGTGAGCCGGACTCCTCCTCGCCCTCGAACAGGATGGTGATGTTGCATGGCAGGTTGCCATGCACCTGCTTCCAGGCGCGGCACGCCTCGACGAAGGTCATCAGCTGGCCCTTGTCGTCGGCCGAGCCACGCCCGGTGATCACCTTGTGGCCAGGCCCGACCTCCTTGATGGCAGGCGCGAACGGATCGTTTTCCCACAGTTCGATCGGGTCGACCGGCTGTACGTCGTAGTGGCCATAGAACAGCACATGCGGCGCACCGGCCGGCCCGTCATGATGCGCGACGACCATCGGATGTCCGGGCGTGTCACGCACGCTGGCGTCGAAGCCGATCAGCTTCAGCTCCGCCACCAGCCATTCCGCCGCTTTGCGGCAGTCTGCGGCATAGGCCGGATCGGTGGAGATCGACTTGATCCTCAGCAGGCCGAACAGCCGTTCGAGGCTCTGGTCGAGATTCTTGTCGAGGCGGTCGAGGACGGGGGAAATTGCGGACATTTGCTAAGCCTTTCGATTCAGTGCCGGAACCGTAAAGGCAGAGCGGCAAAACGAAAAGCCCGAGACGATTGGACCACGGCCGCGCGGCTATGTCGCAAGGCAAAAAAATGCCGCCGTGGTGGAGGGGAACCACGGCGGCCTTTACTCGAAACGATGCGGCAGCCCGGAGAGGGGGGATAGGCTGCCGCAAGTGTCCGGGATAGGCGGGGGACGGGCCTTGCTCCGGACTTCGGCGAAAACTGCCGATGACATCTATTTGGGTCTGTGAACGTGGCGATTCAAGGGCACGAGTATTACACTTTTGTAACGTGGCCGTGATCAGGCCGCCTCGACCTGGTCTGTCAGGGTCTTGCCGGAACCGATATCTGGCGATGTCTTTGGCATGGACCAAGCCGTCGCGCCGCGCTATCCCTGCCGGCATGAAAAAAGGCGATCATCTCTTCCTTGTCGACGGCTCCGGCTACATCTTCCGGGCCTATCACGCGCTGCCGCCGCTGACACGCAAGTCCGACGGCCTGCCGGTCGGCGCCGTTTCCGGTTTCTGCAACATGCTGTGGAAGCTGATGCAGGATGCCCGCAACACCGATGTAGGCATTGTGCCGACGCATTTCGCAGTCATCTTCGACTATTCCTCGAAAACCTTCCGCAACAACCTTTATCCCGAATACAAGGCCAACCGTTCGGCGCCGCCCGAGGATCTGATCCCGCAATTCGGCCTGATCCGCCAGGCGACCCGGGCGTTCAACCTGCCCTGCATCGAGATGGAAGGCTTCGAGGCCGACGATCTCATCGCCACCTATTGCCGGCTGGCCTGCGAGGCAGGCGGCGACACCACCATCATCTCCTCCGACAAGGACCTTATGCAACTGGTCGGTGCCACGGTCGGCATGTACGACCCGATGAAGGATCGCCAGATCGGTGTTCCCGAAGTGATCGAGAAATGGGGCGTGCCGCCGGAAAAGATGGTCGATCTGCAGGCGTTGACCGGCGACTCCGTGGATAACGTTCCCGGCGTGCCCGGCATCGGCCCGAAGACGGCGGCGCAACTGCTGGAGCAGTTCGGCGACCTCGACGGGCTGCTGGCCCGGGCCGGCGAGATCAAGCAGGACAAGAGGCGCGAATCGATCATCGCCAACACCGACAAGGCGCGCATCTCGCGCCAGCTGGTGACGCTGAAGAACGACGTGCCGGTGGCCGAGGGGCTGGACGACTTCGTCCTGCATGCACCGGATGGCCCGAAGCTGATCGGCTTCCTCAAGACCATGGAATTCACCTCGCTGACCCGCCGTGTGGCGGAAGCGACCAGCACTGAGGCCGGGGATGTCCCTGCCGTCGCGGTCACCGTCGAACGCGCCGATAGCGCGCATGGGCCGGATGTCGGCGCCGGAGCACCCGTCATGGCCCGAAACGGGGCCGAGCCAAGCCAGGCCAACGGAACGACCGAAACACCAAAGCAGGGCGACACGCCTTCCCTGCTCGCAGCGCTGCGGCTGGAGCGGGCGGCCACCCGCAAGATCGACATATCGGCCTACCAATGCATTCGCGACATCGCGACCTTGAAAGCATGGGTGGCCGAAGCGCGCGAGGCTGGTATCGCCGCCTTCGACGTCAGGGCGACAGCGGCCGATCCGATGCAGGCCGAACTGATCGGCATGGCAATGGCGACCGCGCCCGGCCGCGCCGCCTATATTCCCTTTGCCCACAAGAGCGGCAACGGTGACCTGCTCGGCGGCGGTACGCTCGAAAACCAGATTCCTGTTCGCGAGGCGCTGGCGGTGCTGAAACCACTGCTGGAGGACAAATCGGTCCTCAAGATCGCGCAGAACCTTAAATACGATCTCGTCATCATGAGCCGCTATGGCATCGATGTCGCGCCATTCGATGACACCATGCTGATCTCCTATGTGCTCGATGCCGGCACCCCGCATGGCCACGGCATGGACGCGCTTGCCGATAAATGGCTTGGCCATACCCCTCTCCAGCTCAAGGACGTGATCGGCTCCGGCAAGAACTCGGTCGGTTTCGATCAGGTCGACATCGACAAGGCAACCGCCCACGCCGCCGAGGACGCCGACGTGACGCTCAGGCTCTGGCTGGTGCTGAAGCCCCGGCTTGCCGCCACCGGCTTGGTATCGGTCTACGAGCGGCTGGAACGACCGCTGGTGCCGGTGCTGGCGCGCATGGAACAGCGCGGCATTTCGGTCGACCGGCAGATCTTGTCCAGGCTGTCGGGCGAACTGGCGCAAGGTGCCGCCCGGCTGGAGGAGGAAATCTACCAGCTCGTCGGCGAGCGCATCAACATCGGCTCGCCCAAGCAGCTCGGCGACATCCTCTTTGGCCGCATGGGCCTTCCCGGTGGCTCCAAGACCAAGACCGGCCAGTGGTCGACCTCGGCGCAACTTCTGGAAGACCTTGCCGCCGAGGGTCACGAACTGCCGCGCAAGATCGTCGACTGGCGCCAGCTGACCAAGCTGAAATCGACCTATACCGATGCGCTGCCCGGCTTCATCCATCCCGACACCAAACGCGTCCACACCTCCTACGCGCTTGCCGCGACCACCACGGGCCGCCTGTCATCCTCCGACCCGAACCTGCAGAACATTCCCGTGCGCACCGCCGAGGGGCGCAAGATCAGGACCGCCTTCATCGCCGACAAGGGCAACCGGCTGGTCTCGGCCGACTACAGCCAGATCGAACTGCGCGTGCTCGCCCATGTCGCCGAGATCCCGCAACTGCGGCAGGCTTTCGCCGACGGCGCCGACATCCACGCAATCACCGCCTCGGAAATGTTCAACGTGCCTGTGGAGGGCATGCCTTCGGAAGTCCGCCGCCGCGCCAAGGCGATCAATTTCGGCATCATCTACGGCATCTCCGCCTTCGGCCTTGCCAACCAGCTGTCGATCCCGCGCGAGGAGGCAAGCAACTACATCAAGAAATACTTCGAGCGTTTCCCCGGCATCCGCGACTATATCGAGGAGACCAAGGCCTACGCCCGCGAGCATGGCTTCGTCGAGACGATCTTCGGCCGCCGCATTCACTATCCCGACATCAGATCGTCCAACCCCTCGATCCGCGCGTTCAACGAGCGCGCCTCGATCAACGCCCGCCTGCAAGGCACCGCCGCCGACATCATCCGCCGCGCCATGGTGCGCATGGACGAGGCGCTGGAGAAGGCAAAGCTGTCCGCCCGCATGCTCTTGCAGGTGCATGACGAACTGATTTTCGAGACGGTCGAGGCCGAAGTCGAGGCGACGATCCCAGTCGTACGCCATGTCATGGAAAATGCGGCGATGCCGGCTGTATCGATGTCGATCCCGCTGCACGTCGACGCCCGCGCGGCCAACAACTGGGACGAGGCGCATTGAGCGACATGCTGCCCCTGTCGACTTCGACATTTCTCTCGTTCGTATTGGCGTCCTTCCTAATCGAACTGACACCCGGGCCAAACATGACCTATCTGGCGCTGGTTTCGGCCAGCGACGGTCGCAGGGCCGGCTTCGCCACGGTGGCCGGCATCGCAACCGGCCTCGCCATTATCGGCGGCATCGCCGCCCTAGGCGTCGCCGAACTGATCCAGGCGTCTTCCCTGCTCTATGAGGGTCTTCGCTGGGCGGGGGTGCTGTTCATGCTCTATCTGGCTTGGGACGGATGGACCACCGAGACAGGCGCGCTTTCGGCTCAAGAAGATTCAGGTAGCAAATATTTTACGCGAGGTCTTGTCACCAACCTCCTCAACCCGAAGGCGGCGATCTTCTACGTGGCCGTTCTGCCGACATTCATTGAGCTTGAACGGCCGATATTTGCGCAGACCTTCCTGCTGACTGGAACCTACGTGGTCGTAGCGACCCTCGTGCATGGAACTATCGTCGTGCTGGCGGGAACACTGGAACCATTTCTGAATGATCCGCATCGGGAACGCATCGCCCGACGATCGCTTTCGGGCTTGCTGGCGCTGGTTGCCTCGTGGTTCGCCTGGTCGACGGCGCGTTGAGTTGAAGCCCTACGGGGCGAGTTGCCCTCGAACGGCCTTCTAAGCCGCTTCAGCCCGACACTTGGCGCACGTCCCACGAAATTCGATCACCGCCTTCTTGGCGGCGAAGCCGGTCGAGTTGACCCATTCGTTCAGCCGGTGATCGACGTCGTGATCGGACATTTCGGTCACCTGCCCGCATGCGTCGCAGATGGCGAAGGCGGTCATCGAATGGCTGTGGTCGTGCGGTTCGGCGCAGGCGACGAAGGAGTTGATGCTTTCCAGCCGGTGCACGAAGCCGGATTTCACCAGCGTGTCGAGCGCGCGGTAGACCTGTAGCGGGGCGCGGAAGCCCCGCTCACGCAGCTGATCGAGCAAGGTATAGGCGCTGAGCGGCCCACTGGCGGTCTCGAGCTTCTCGAGCACGCACAGCTGGTTTTTCGTCAGCACATCCCTTGCCGCCATGGTTCCGTTCCAACTTGTCCTGCGCCGTTTGCAGGCTGCTTGTTCGAACACACAGCCTGGTCCCATTCAGATAGCGACGAACCGCGGTCTTTGCTACTCTTCTGTTGCTGTCCTGGCCGATCGATGACCTGCCGGCACATTTGGGGATGGCGGGGGGATGGCGGCATCGATGGCGAAGCGACATTCAAAATACTGACAAGATTCTCGGTGAGGGTGGCCTCGCTTGGGAAATTCGATCGGGCTTGGGGAAGCAATATGATCAAATTGACACGCCGGACGCTGCTTGTCGGCACGTCGGCGCTGATGGCCGCCGGTACGGTTCCGTTCCGGGCGCTCGCCGCATCGCGCACCTATCATGCGCTGCTGGTGGCATGCACTGAATATCCTGCCCTGCCGCAGAGGAACTGGCTGATCGGGCCGAAGAACGATGCCGGCCTGGTTCACGAATATCTTCTCAAGAACGTGCCCGATCCGGTGCGGTTCGCGCCTGAAAACGTCATGCTGCTCGCCAAGGACGTGCCCGGCGCCAAGGGCTTGCCGACCCATGCGGCGATCAAGGCCGCGCTCGCCGATCTTGCCGAGAAAGTGCAGCGCGACGATTTCGTCTATCTGCATTTGTCCGGTCACGGCGCCCAGCAGCCTGCGAGAGTCAAGGGCGACGAGACCGATGGGCACGATGAGATCTTCCTGCCTGTCGACATCGACAAGTGGATCAACCGCGATGCCGGCGTGCCCAACGCGCTGGTCGACAATGAGATTGGCGACGCGCTGGACGCCATCCGCGACAAGGGCGCCTTCGTCTGGGCGGTCTTCGACTGCTGCCATTCCGGCACTGCGACACGCGCCGTCGAAGTCGATGACGAACTGGAGCGCAAGGTCGAATTCGCCGATCTGGTCGGCGGCGACGAGGCAGCCCGGGCGGCAGCCGTCAAGACCTATGAGGATACGGTCGCAAGCGCCTCGCGCGGCCTCGACGAAAATGGCGCGCGCAAGCCCGCCTTCAACCTGACGCCGACCGGCGGCGAACCGATCGCCAAGGGCAAGCTGGTCGCCTTCTACGCCGCACAGACGGTGGAGACGACGCCGGAGATGCCGCTGCCCAAGGGCACCGCGGATGCACCGCGCTTCGGCCTGTTCACCTTCACCATCCTGTCGAAACTGGCCGAGAACCCCAACATCACCTATCGCCAGCTTGGCCAGGCCGTGCTGCAGCAATATTCGGCCGACAGCCGCACCCGGCCGACGCCGCTGTTCGAGGGCGAGCTCGACGCGCGCGTCTTCGGCACCGACAAGACGGACGCGGTCATGCAATGGCCGGTCGTCGTCAAGGACGGTGAGGTGACGATCGGCGCCGGCCTGCTGCACCGCCTGACCCCCGGCAGCAAGCTCGCCATCCTGCCCTCGGCGCTGTCGTCGCTGTCGGATGCCGTTGGCTATCTGGAAGTCCAGTCGGCAAAGAACCTGGAAAGCCGCGTCAAGCCAGTCGAGTTCGACAAGAAGCCGGCGCTGAAGCTGGCCGACATTCCAGCCAACGCCTATGCGCGGGTGGCGGAGATCGCCGTCGACTACAGGCTCACTGTCGCGCGGCCTGCCGCGACCAAGGGACTTGAGAAGGAAACCGCTCTCGTCAATTCGGTTCTCGACGGGTTGGCCACCGCCAAGGAAACCGGCTTCAACATCGAGCTGGTCGATCCGGGCAAGAGCGCCGAGCTGCGTTTCGCAGTGATGCGCGAGAACGCCATTGCCGGTGCCGCCAAGGACGCGACCGACAAGCCGGCGCTGTGGTTCCTGCCGGCATCGGGCGACGTGACCGTGAAGGACGGCAGCAAGCCGCCGCTGATCATGATCCATCCGGACGATCGCCAGAAACTGGTCGATGCGACGACCAGGAATTTGCGCACCATCTTCCGGGCCACCGGCCTTTCGCGGCTGGCGGCGGCCTCCGACTATAAGCCCGAGGATGTCGACGTCCAGTTCCAGGTCAAGCGCAGCGACAAGGACGGACTCGAGCCGTTGCAGGCTTCGGTGGTTCCCCGCGTCTCACCGGGCGACGAGGTGCATGTGCTGGCCAGGAATAGCTCGGACCAGCTGGTCGACATCAACGTGCTTTACGTCGGCAGCGACTATTCGATCACCCACATCGTTGCCGAGCGCCTCGCGCCGCAGGCCACGCTGGAGGAAGGATTGCTGGCCTTCACCGACACCAGTTTCGGCATGGAGCGGATGATCGCGGTGCTGACCGAGGCGCCACCGGAGAGCGAGAAGGAGGATCTGAGCTTCCTGGCGCAGGACGGCGTCGCGTCGATGACGCGCGGCCTTGGCGCCGCCAGCTTCTCCGACATGCTCGCCGATATCGGCATGGCGCCGCCGACCCGCTCCGTGATGCGGCTTGCCGACAAGAGCGGCCCGAAAGGCGCGGTGATGATCTTTCCGATGGAGACGGTGCCGCGCGCATGAAACTCCGGCGCCAGGGCCGCGCGGTCCTGTTGCGCCGGCTCTTGCGTGCCGGCCCTTGCGCGCCTGGCGCGATATGAGAACATTCCCGGCCGCAGCCAAAGGGTGAGCGGCTGATGAAACAGATAGGATCGGTCTTGAGGAACAGTGTTTTTTCCTGGCGTGGAGCGGTTGCCGGACTTGCCGGTGGCCTGTTCATGATCGCCAATGCCTCGGCGCAGGACACTTGCGGCCTCTGTGCCAAGCAGGTGGTCATCAATTCGGAACTGGCAACTTGCTTCCTCGATCAATACGACCAGTTCGCCAAAACCAGCAGTGACGCGGTCGTGGTCGATCTCTCGAGTTGCGCCTCGCGCGGCGTGGTCGAAGCGTTGCCCTCGCCGAGCAAGGCGCCGGCGGAGCCGGACGTGCAGTTCATGGTTTCGCGCCCGCAGCTGGCATGCCTGAAAAAGCAGCTTGAAGCGCCGGGCGTGGTGCTCGATCCCTCCGCCACCATCGAATTGGACAACTGCAAATGAAAAAGCCGGGGGGCACGACAAAGCAGATACAGGTGGTTGCGACCACCAAGGCGACGGCGGCGACGCAGACGCTTCCTGAAACCACCGAAGGTTTCCCCTGGCCGAGCAGCCATGAGATCAAGAAGGAGAGCAATCCGTTCACCGACCGCGACTGGCGCATGCTGGTTTACGCCTGGTCGGGAATGCTGGTGCGCTTTGCCATCATCTTCACTTTGGCGTTCTCGGTCTACCAGTTCCTGGCCAACCAGGAGCAGAAGCGCGTCGAACAGACCATGTCGCTGGTCGAGCTCTGGGAGACCAAGGACTACCAGCAGGCGCAGCGGGCGCTGAAGGATCGTCTCGCCGCCCTCAATGCCAAATACGACAATCTGCTCAGTGCAAATCCCTCGCCGACCGAGGAGCAGGTGTTCCGGCAGCGTATCGGTATCGAGGCGATGAGCGCTTCGGGGGGTGACATGCCGCTTGCCGATTTCAACGAGAATTTCGACCGCATCGTCTATTTCCTCAACCGCCTGTCCTTCTGCGTCGACGGCGACCTGTGTTCGCGCAAAGTGACCGATGCCTATTTCCACGACTATGCCGTCTCGTTCTGGAGTTACTTTGCCGGGTATGTCGACAAGCAGCGCAAGGCGGGTTCACCGACTTTCGCCACGGCCATCGAAGCCTATGTGCGCAATGGGCAGCCCGCTGCCGAAGCCAAATGACGATGGGAAAAGCGGGTTCTAACCTTACGCGCGCCTGCCGCTGGCTGGCCGTGGCTGGAGCCCTGGTTTCCGCCTCGATCGCCCGCGCCGAGGACGTCCCCGATTTCCACCTCGACCTCGACACCGGTGGGCACAGCGCCCAAGTCACCGATCTTGCCTTCACGCCCGACGGCGAAGACATCGTCTCGGCCTCCGATGACAAGACCATTCGCATCTGGGATTGGCAGAGCGGCGTGACGCTGCGCACCATCCGCGGTTATCTCGGCAATGGCAGCGACGGCAAGATCTTCGCGGTCGCGGTTTCGCCGGATGGCAAGACGATCGCCGCCGGCGGCTATTTCGGCGTCGGCCTCGGCGACAAGCCGCCCTATGGCGACGTCAGGCTGTTCGACTTTGCCACCGGCAAGATGAAGGCCGTGCTCAAGGCCGCCGACTACGCGATCTATGACCTCGCCTTCTCCCCCGACGGCAAGACCCTGACTGCCGGTGGTGGTGACGGCATGGTCTATCTCTGGCGGACCGACGATACATCGGTGACCGGCTGGACGCTGGACAAGAAGCTCGACGCCGATTCCTGGCACATCGACAAGCTGGCCTTCGCCGCCGGGGGAACCCGCCTGGCGGCGGCCACCACCGACAATGGCATCCGGCTCTGGGATGTCGCCAAGGGCGAGGAGATCGCCTTGCCGGCCGAGGCGGAACAATTGAGGGACATCAGCGTCCAGGCGCTGGCCACCTCGCCGGACGGCAGCCTGTTTGCCACCGGCAGCAAGGACGGACAGGTCCAGCTCTGGCGCGCGGCTGACGGCACGCTGGCGCGCACCATGCCGAAGCAGGATTTCCTGATCGGTTCGCTGACCTTCGCCAAGGGTTCGCGGCTGGTTGCCTCCTGCGGCTATCGCTGCGCCGATAAGCATCGTTCCACCGTCTGGAACATCGACACCGGTGAAAAGCTGCTCGACTACTCCGGTCATGACGGCACCGTCTATGCCAGCGCCGCTAACGCAGATGGCTCGCTGGTGGCGACCGCCGGCGGCACGCGCAACGCCATCCAGGTCTGGGATCCGGCCACTGGCGAACACAAGGCATTGCTGCAGGGCTTGGGCGAGCCGGTGACATCAGTCGGCATCGATGCGGCGAACGGCGTCATCGCCTGGGGCAACGCCAACCCCTGCCCCGATCGCGTGGCCTGCCCGGAAAAGCAGGGCACGTTGAGCAACACGCTGATATTGCCCACAACCGAACGGTTTTTCGATGGCCCGCAGCCGCTGACGGAACCGGGCTCGTTTGCCCGCGCCGTGCTGGCCGACGAACACTGGTCGCTACGTGCCGCCACGGGTGGCAAGGACGCGCTGGAAAATGCGGTGCTGGAGATCGTCCATGACGGCAAGGCTGTGCGCTCGATCGAAAACGATGCAACCGACGGCTTTGTCCATTCCGCCTTTACCCTGATCGATGACGGGCTTGGCCTGATCACCGGCGGCAATGACGGCACGCTGCTGGAATACAAGGCCGCGACCGCCAGGGTCTCCGGCGAATTCACCGGCCACACCGGCGAAATCAACGCCATGGTCGCTTCGGAGAAGGGCGGCCTGCTGGTCACCGGCAGCGCCGACCAGACGCTCAGGCTGTGGAACCTGAAGACCCACGAACTGATCGTGTCGATGTTCTTTGCCGGCTCGCAATGGATCGCCTGGATGCCGCAAGGCTATTACTATTCCTCTGACGAGGGCGACAAGCTGATCGGCTGGCAGGTCAACCAGGGCCGCGACCACGAAGGCCATTTCATCCGCGCCGGCCAGTTGAAGAAATACCTCTGGAGCCCCGAAATGGTGCGCCGCGCCATCATCCTGCGCAGCGCCAGACAGGCGGTCGAGGAGATGCGGCCGGGCGTCGATAACGAGCTGCAAAAGCTTTTGCAGCGCAAGCCGCCGGAATTCGGCGTCCGCCTCGCCGAAGACCAGAGCAAGGTCCGCGACGGTTATGTCGCTGTCGAGATCACCGGCACCAGGGGAGCCGGAACCGATGTCGCCGGCTTCTCGATCCTGTCGAACAGCCGCAATGTCGGGGACCTCACCGCACGCTCGGTGGACGGCAACAGCACCATCGTCGAGGTACCGGTCGAGGACGGAAAAAACACAATCCGCATCACCGGCACTAACGAATATGGCTATCTGACCGAGCGCAGCGTCACCGCGCTGGCGAGGAAAACCGAGAAGACCGAGCCCAAGGGCAAGCTCTATGTCGCGGTGATCGGCGTCGACAAATATCCGTTCCTGACCGACGCCTGCTCCGGCCACGCCTGCGACCTGCGTTACCCCGTCGATGACGCCACCGAATTCCTCAAGGTCATTGCGCAGAAATCGGCGCCGCTGTTCTCGTCCATGGAGACGCTGGTTTTGGTCAACCGCGAAGCGCTCGACGAAGCCCCCGACAATGCCAAGCAGGCCTACGCGGTCGCCAGCGCCGACAACATCATGGAGCCCGATTCGGACACGATCGACGACCAGCTCGCCGATTTCCTCGACCGGCCTGGCGAGCACGACACCACCATCATCTTCGTTGCCGGCCACGGCATCAACATCGACGAGGACTACTATTTCATCCCGACCGACGGCCGCAAACAGGATGCCGAGCGCTGGAAGCGCTCCTCGCTTGTCGACTGGTCCGACATCCAGAAATCGGTCGAACGGGCCAAGGGCATGCGCTTCATGCTGCTCGACACCTGCCACGCCGCCAACGCCTTCAACCCGCGCCTGGAAAAGGACGCGCAGGATGCGCGCATCGTCGTGTTCTCAGCCACCGCCGCCAACAACACCGCCGCCGAACTGCCCGAACTCGGCCATGGCGTCTTCACCTATTCGATCCTCGAAGGCCTGCGCGGCAAGGCGAGGACATCGGACGGTGGCGTCACGCTGTTCGGCCTCGCCGATTTCATTTCGCGCGAGGTGGTGCGGCTGACCGCGTCGAAGCAGAAGCCGTTCTACTATGTCGGCGGCGTGGAGAACATCGTGTTGGTGGAGCCATGAGGCCGATCTTCCTAATCGTGCTCCTAACCCTGCTCCCCCTCCCCACCTTCGCCGCCCCAGTCGTCTGCCCGCCCGGCACCGAAAAGTTTCCGCCCTTCTACGACGACGCCACTTTGTTCAAAAATGCCATCGCCAACGTCGCCAATGTCCAGCCATCCAACCAGCGGCTGACCGGCATCACGGTGCCGCATCATCTGCTCGCCGCCGATCTGGTGGCGCTCGGCTTCAGGGCAGCCTCCGGCTTCCGCTACAAACGCATCGTCATCCTGTCGCCGGACCACTTCCACAAGACGCACAAGCTCTACGCCACCTCCGTGCGCGGCTTCGACACCGTGCTTGGCTCGGTTGCAGCCGACGCTGACGCGGTGCGCCGGCTGGAGGCAAACAGCGACATGGTCGAGGAATCCTGCCTGTTCGACAAGGAACATGGCGTGCGGGCTATGCTGCCTTTCCTGCACCATTATTTCCCCGAGGCGAGCATCGTTCCGATAGCGATGTCGGTGAAGGCGACGCGTGGCGATTGGGACCGGCTGGCGGAGGCGCTCAAAGCCATCGTCGACGAGGACACGCTGATCGTCGAATCCACCGACTTTTCGCATTACCTGCCGCAGCACGACTCCAGGCGTTTCGATCAGCAGTTCCTGAACATGCTGGCCGCCGGCTCGCTCGACGGCATAGCGGCGCTGCGCCAACCCGATCACGCCGATTCCGTCGGTGCGCTCTACGTCCAGACTAGGCTGCAGCGCGAATTGTTCGGCGCCCAGCCGCTGGTTATCGCCAACGAGAATTCGCAGGAGCACACGCCGGATTACGTCGAGCGGACCACCAGCTACGTGGTGGCGCTGTTCGGCGCGTTCGGCCCCGGCTTCAACAATCCGGCACGGCCAAAGGACAGGATCTACTATCTCGCCGGCGACGTGAATTTCGGCCGCGCCATGAAGAAGATTTTGGTCCGCGACGGCATCGCCGCCCGAATAGTCGACAGCATCCTTTCGCTGACTGGATCGCGGCCGCTGATTGTCAATCTCGAAGGCGTCATCCTGCCCAACGTGCCGGAAGCGATCGACGACATGACGCTGGCGATGCCGGAGGGCCTCGCCGTCGACATGCTGAAGCGGCTCAATGTCGCCGGTGTCAGCCTCGCCAACAATCATGCCTACGATCTCGGCCCGTCAGGCTATGCCGAGACGCTGCGCGCCCTGGACGAAGCCGGCATCCCTCATGTCGGCCAGGGCGAAACGCTGGCGCTCGCCGATCTCGATCTTGTCGGCCTGACCGACATCGACACCAACGGCTCGAAGGACACCGACCTGCTCACCCCTGCCCTGCTCGACCGGCTGCTGCATGAGAATGCGCAGCGGCCAGTGGTCGCCTTCGTCCACTGGGGCCGTGAGTACAAGACCGAGCCGTCGCCGCGCGAAGACATGCTGGCCGACGAGATGCGCCTGCGCGGCGTGTCGGCCATCGTCGGTGGCCATCCGCATGTGTCGAGCGAGGCGATCGTGCCGCTGGCCGGCGGCGATGTCGCGGAGGTTTATTCGCTCGGCAATTTCCTGTTCGACCAGAGCGCCGAACGCTCATCGGGATCGATGCTGGAACTGCGCGTCTTCGCCCAGGGCACGATCTTCACCAGGCTCATTCCGCTGCCGAATTATTTCGAGATGGGCAGGAAATAGCACCTGCCCGATCAGGCTATGTGAGATTCAAGTCAGGCCGGCCTCACCTGAGCATCGACATATCTTAGCCGCAGCCGACCATATCGCGCGGCAGATAGCACGCCGCCGGCTCGGTCTTGGTCTCGAACAGCGACCGCTTCGGCTTGAAATAGAAGAAGGTCACCGGCTTGCTCTCGCGCACGCTGCCATCGGCGAAATGCGCCGCGATGCTGAAGCTGTGGATCGACGACATCGACGACCACATCTTCAGCCGCGCCGTGTAAGCGCTGATGCTCTTGTTGCCACGTACCGGCATGGCGATCGTGTAGTCATGCTTGCCGATCGGAAACTCGATGTTCTGGTAGCGCATCGCCTCCGGCGTGCCGCCGCCGCCATCGCCACATTCGGCCATCGATTCCGGGGTCTCGAAAACCGCCATGGTCACGGAGGTGCGGAACGGCTCGCTCTGCTGGTGGACGTGACCTTCGTCATCCGCCCAGGAATAATCGAACTTGCCGATAGCATTCAGCGTCATCGCCTGTTGCATGTTGCCGAGATAGTCGGCGACCTCGCCGAACTTGATCTTGTTGGTCACTTGGCTGCGGCAGACATTGAGACTGTCGACCGAAGGACAGGGGAAACGTCCGGTCTCGAGGCTCGCCGTATCGACGCCAGCCTCGGCGAGCACACTCTTGACCGACACGTCGACACCTTCGCCGAAACCGCCAATGTCCTTGGTGAACATGCGGCTTGGCTGGCCGGTTGGGTCGCCATCCTCGTTCACCGCTGTGAACTGGATTGACATCTTCATGTCCTTGGCATCGCCCCAGCCATTGTTGATAATCGAGAAATCCGGCCGGAAGCCGACGCAGCCGAAATGCTCCGATATCGACAGCATCGGCTTGCGGTAGGCATCGCTCGAAGCGACTTTCATTTCCAGGCTGTCGAGCTTGACTTTGGATTTGCCTGTCGTCTTGAGGTCGACCTCGGCGAAGGCCGGCGCATCGTCCCAGTCCTTGCTGCCAAAGACATTGCTGGTCGTGATCTGCCCGCTGCCGTTCCAGCTGTCATTGTCCTCATCTGCCTGCGGATAGATCGCAATGTCCTCGTCGCGTACCAGGTGCTGGTACTGCATGTCGGACTGCTGGGTCATGCGCTGATCGACCACGACGCCAATCTCGACCTTGTCGGCGTCACCCCCACCGGCCTGCGCCTTGATGAGGCCGCCCACCCTGGCGTCGGCCAGAACGTCGGGGCGCGACCCGCCGACCTCCTTGCCCATCACCCATTGCGACGCGTAGATCGTGCCACCGGCGAGTCGGGTCCGGCCCCTGCCGTTTTTCAGTCCGTCGACAAATGAACCGGCAAAAATCTCCCCGGTCGTTGACGACAATTGGCCCTCGCCATTCGCAATGCCGTCGACGAACCGGCCCTCGTAGCGGTTGCCGTCGGCGTCGATATGCATGCCCTTGCCGTTGAGTTCCCCGGCGAGCCAATGCCCTTCGAAAACCTCGCCCGATCGCAGTTCGAGCCGGCCTTGCCCGTCGGGCCGGCCGTTCCTGACATCACCGAGATAGCTGGAATAGATGGTCTTGGGATCGTAGCTCGCCGAGCCTCGCACCCGCCAAACCAGCCTGCCCTTGCCATTGACGGTGCCGTCCTCGGCGATCGTCCGATCCGGCGATTGGCCTGCAGCCGGTTCCCAGACGAAATCGAGGTTCTTCTCCGGATGGAAATCCCAAACGCGCACTGCCCTGCGCAACACGGAACGGGTGTCGGCCTGATAGAGGATCTGTACCCGCTCCGCCCAGGCGCCGCCGGCAGGCGCGGCAGCCGGATCGGCGAAAGCCGGTGAAAGCATCAGCGCGCCCAGCATCGATGCGGCCGCGACCCCGAACACTGCCCTTGCCCGCGCCATCCCTTGAGCCCCCTGGACGCCCCAACCCCTTGTCCGATCGAAGCGTAGTCGGCGACCCGGCCCCGTGCAAGCGAAGCCGCATCAACCCAGGAAAAAGGCGGCGAGATCGACCCGCCGCCTTTTCCCGTGTCGTGAATGTGCAGCGATTATTTATACAGGCTGTTGATCCACTGGATGTTGGCGGCGTTCAGACGCACGGCGGTGTTCGCGTCGGGGCTTTCGGCCACGTTGACGCCGGTGATGATGCGCTGCTTGGAGTTGTTGTCATAGGCATAGACCGAGCTGCCGCTCGACCCCGGGAACGTATCGCAGTCATACTGGAAATATTCCGGACCGATGTTTTCGGCATGCACTTCGCAGCTTGCCTTCCACATCGTGCCCATCGGCTTGTCGCCGGGATAGCCGACGAGGTTGGCGGTGAAGTCGCCGAGATCGTCATAATTGGCATAGCCCAGCCAGCCCAAATTGGTGCCGACATCCTGCTTCAGCGTGACGATGCCGAGATCCCACGGGATGACCGAACCATAATAGCCCTGGTAATTGTCGATGAAGCCCTGCAGCACATAGGCGCTTTCATAAGCGAAGGCGCCGAACGGCGCGTCGTCTGCCGTGCTGCCGTTGAGGCCCGGCACGAACAGATAGTCCGCCAACCAGTCCTTGTCCTCATGGCTGTAGAGGCAGTGCGCCGCGGTGAGAACGGTGCGCGGACCGATCAGCGTTGCCGAGCAGCTGCCGAAGCCGGTCTTCGACTTGGCTTCGAGATAGCCGATCGCCGAGAACGGATAGGTCTTGGTGTTCTTGACCTGCACCCGATCGTCGGGGCCGAAAACCTGTCGCCCGGCTTCGCCTTCGCCAAGGTCCGGATCATCGGTCTCGCGCTGGGCCCCGTCCGCGCCATCCGCCGGCGCGTTCAGTTGCTTGATGATAAGCTCCCGCAGCGCCTCGCTGGGTTCGATCTTGATCTCCTTGCCATCGGCGGAACGCCCGACGATGCCATAGGATTTGACAGCCGTTGCCTCGTCGGCGAGCGGCGCGGCGCGGTTGTCTTCGTCGGTCAGCTTGGGCGGCGCGATCGGCTTTGCCCGCCCGGGCGTGAAGTCGCCCGAAGTCACGTCCCGCATGCTTTCGCCGTTGCCGGCACTGGCTGAGCCGGGGTCGGCGGCGAAAGCGGGGACCGCCCACATTGCAGTGGAAAGCAATGCGGACGCAATCATAGCGTTTGTCAGTTTTGTCATGGTGAGACTCTCCCAAAAGTCAGCAAGGACTGGATCAAAATACAGAAATATTGTCGAGATCGTGGTGGCGTCGAAAAATGAGCAAGCCTATCGACGCGCAGGCCGGATCGTTATTTGCCATGGTCAATCAAAAGCCCCCGCCAAAATGACCCTACCCGATATACTGCCTAAAATAATCCTAGATTGGCAATGATAAATCGCTTCCACCTAGCCCGTGGGGGGTTATAGGATTTTGTGCGGGTTCTGCTCGCGGGCACGGTTAGCAAAAGTGGGATTCGGTTTTGTGACCGATCGCGCGCCGATTGAATGCGGCAAGTGATCGGATGTCCGAACCGGCACCGCCTCCTTGCACGATGCCCGGCGCCGGCCGCGCGGGAAATTGTCTTAGGAGGGGTTCAGGTGCACATCACAAATCGGTTCGGGTCGATCGTTGCCGCTTCGCTGCTTGGCGTCGCCGCTGCCGTCACATTCATCAACACCGGCCAGGCGGGCGAAGGCAACGCAAGACCCGAAGCGGCTGTCTCGCCGATGAAGCGCGTGACCGATGCCAGGGCAAAGGCCGCGGCGGAGAACCCGGACGGCGCCGACCGGGTCTACGGCGGCAACCAGGCCGAGAAGGGCGCCTATCCGTTCCAGGTCGCGTTGCTCACCACCGAGAGGCTGGACGAGAACCCGGCCTCGCAGGCCAACGCACAGTTCTGCGGCGGCAGCCTGATCGCGCCGCAATGGGTGCTGACGGCGGCACACTGTCTCAACGACAACGGCCAGCCGATCTCGCCAGACTCCGTCACCGTGCTGACCGGCGCCACCGAGCTCAGCGAAGGCACGCGCCACAAGGTGGCTGAAGTCATCGTCAACGAGGGCTACAGCGAGCAGACGCTCGACAACGACCTCGGCCTGCTCCGGCTTGCCGAGCCGGCCGATGCGCCGGCCATCAAGGTCACCCATGATGCGACCCCCGAGGCCGGCAAGACCACGGTCACCGGCTGGGGCAAGATGCAGGACGGGACATTTCCGACCACGCTGATGGTCGCCGACCTCGACTTGCAACCCAACAGCGCCTGCAACACCGGCATCAAGGCCATCTATGCGCATGACCTGAAGGCCGCACTTGGCGATCTGTCCCATCGCATGCGCTATTCGGAAAAGGGCATCGACGCCGCCGCGAACGCGATCGCCGCCGATATGACGGATCCGCTGACCGGCAACATGATCTGCGCCGGCACGACCAGCGGCGTGCGTGACGCCTGCAATGGCGACAGCGGCGGCCCGCTGTTCATGGCCGGCGCCGACGGCCCGGTCCAGGTTGGCGTCGTCAGCTGGGGTGAAGGCCCGGCGGACGGAAGTGCGGCCTGCGGCCATAAGGATGCCTACGGCATCTACACGCGGCTGGCCAACTACACCGGCTGGATCGAAGCCAAGATGAAGACCTCGGTTCCGGCGCCGGAAAAGCCCAAGGCGGGACTAGGCACAGCCCAGAAGCCGAAAGCACCCTGACGCAGCGATAGCGCGCATAAAATGGCGGAGAGGCTCCCGCCATTTTTGTTTGCCGGCTTGATGCGCGCGCCTTACTTCCTCGGCGGTCCCTATTTCCTCGGCGGTCCTTTGCGCTCGGCGGAGGCCGCCCACAAATTGATGTCGGACTCACGCGCATAAGTATCGATCTCGGCCAATTCGGCATCGCTGAAGTCGAGCACCTTGAGCGCCCCGACACAGTCCTCGACCTGTTCCGGCCGGCTGGCGCCGATCAACGCCGACGTCACCTTGCCCCTGCGCAGCACCCAGGCCAGCGCCATCTGCGCCAACGTCTGGCCGCGTTTACCGGCGATCGCGTTGAGCGCCTTGATGTTGGCGATGGTGCGGTCGTTGATGAAGGCTGTCTTCAGCGACTTGCCCTGGGAAGCGCGGCTGCCCTCGGGAATGCCGCCAAGATATTTATCGGTCAGCATGCCTTGCGCGAGCGGCGAGAACACGATGGAGCCGACGCCGAGCCCCTCGAGCGTGTCGAGGAGACCGTCATCCTCGACCCAGCGATTGAGCATCGAATAGCTCGGCTGGTGGATGATGCATGGCGTGCCGAGCTGCCGCAATATGTCGGCGGCTTCGCGGGTGCGCTGCGAGTTGTAGGACGAGATGCCGGCATAGAGTGCCTTGCCCGAACGCACCGCATGGTCGAGTGCACCCATGGTTTCTTCCAGCGGCGTGTCGGGGTCGAAGCGGTGCGAGTAGAAGATGTCGACATACTCGAGCCCCATCCGCTTCAGGCTCTGGTCGAGGCTGGCCAGCATGTATTTGCGCCCGCCCCATTCGCCGTAGGGACCAGCCCACATTTCATAACCGGCCTTGGTCGAGATGATCAGCTCGTCGCGGTATCCGGCGAAATCGGTGCGCAGGATTTCGCCGAAAGCGGTCTCGGCCGAGCCGGGCGGCGGGCCATAATTGTTGGCGAGGTCGAAATGGGTGATGCCGAGATCGAAAGCCTTGCGGGCGATCGCCTGCTTGGTCCTGTGCGGCGTGTCATTGCCGAAATTGTGCCACAGCCCGAGTGAGATCGCCGGCAGTTTGAGGCCGGACCGTCCGCAACGGTTGTAGATCATTTTCTCATAGCGGTTTTCGGCAGGGATGTAGGGCATGACAGGAATCCTCGAATTTGAACGGAGGGAGCACGGTCATCGTTGCCTGATAACAGTGCCCGCGCCCCCCTCCTTACCCTCTCCCCGGCCGAACGGGGAGAGGGGGTAAATCAAAATTATCGATAATCCTGCGCCTACTTTGTCTTCGCCAGCAATTCCTTGGCTGCCTTGACGCCAAGAGCGGCCGGCCGCTCACAAGTGGTCTGCATGGCGACGAATTTGCCGGTCTCGCCGGAGCGCAATATGCCGGTCATGACATCGACGGCATGCAGCGCCAGCTCCATCGAACAGCGGTGCGGCCGCCCTTCGGCGATTGCCAGCGCCATGTCGGCGAGGCCGGCGGTACGGTAATTGGCCATCAGGCCCTGGCCGTGCATTTCGTTCGGGATGCCAAGCGGATGCTTCCACTTCGGCAGCTTCTTGACCGGCTTGCCTTCGGCGGTAAAGCGCACCTCGCCACCGAAGAAGTTCGGATCCGGTACGAACACAGTCCCCGCTTCGCCATAGAGTTCCATCGGCGCGTGGCCGTGAGCCCAGACGTCCCAGCTCGTGTTCAGCGTCACCACGGCGCCATTCTCGAACTCCAGCAGGCCGTGGATGGTGGTCGGCGTGTTGACCGGGATTTTTTCGCCCGCGCGCGGCTTTGAGCTGATCGTCCGTTCCTTGGCCGGGGTTATCGCGAAGGCCGCCACCTGCTTCACCGGTCCGATCAACTGGATCAGATTGGTGATATAGTACGGCCCGATATCGAGCACCGGCCCCGCACCCGGCTGGAAGAAGAAGTCCGGATTGGGGTGCCAATGCTCCATGCCATGGCCCATGACGTGGCAGGTGCCGCTGGTGATCTTGCCAAGGTTTCCCCCGTCGATCAGTTCACGCACCAACTGGTGCGCGCCGCCGAGGAAGGTGTCGGGCGCCGAGCCGATGCGCAGCCCCTTCTTTTCCGCCCGCGCCTTGAGGTCCAGGCCCTCTTTGAGCGACAGCACGAACGGCTTTTCCGAATAGACGTGCTTGCCGGCATCGAGCACCTGTTTCGACACCTCATAATGCACGGCCGGTATCGTCAGGTTGACGACAATGTCGATATCATCCGCCTTGAGCAGGTTCTCGACGGTCTCGGCGCGCAGCTTGAACTCCTTCGCCCGCGCCTTGGCCACATCCATGTTTATGTCGGCGCAGGCGCGCATCTCGATGCCGCGAAACAGCGGCGCCAGCGAAAAATACGCCTTCGAGATGTTGCCGCAGCCAATGACGCCAATACCCAATTTCTTTGCCATTGTGATTGTTCCTAGTAGGTCTTGACGGTTGCGATCGAGCGGCGGGCAAAGCGCTCGACGTCGTTGGGATTGTCCTGTTCCATGACAAAGTATTTTGTCGCGCTCTTGGCCCGCAGCACCTTGATGAGGCCGGCCCAGTCGATCGTGCCGTGGCCGACATCCGACCAGCCATCCTCGTCCAGCCCCTCGCCTGGCTTGGCGATGTCCTTCACATGCACGGCGACGATGCGCTTGCCGTGCTTTTCGATCCAGGGTAACGGATCGGCGCCGCCGCGCACCACCCAGGCAAGGTCCATCTCCCAGCCGACATCAGGGGCGGAAGACAGGATGTGATCCTGCGGCACCGAGCCGTCGGCCAGTGCCTTGAACTCGAAATCATGGTTGTGCCAGGCGAAGCCGTAGCCGGCCTTCGATGCCACCTCGCCGACCTTGGCCAGGCGCTCGCCGAAGCCGCGCCAGCCGGCACTGTCGGACGGCCTGTCCTCGGCCATCAGATAGGGGCAGATCAAGAGCTTGATGCCGAGCGCATCGGCGATCTTACGCACGCCGCCGAAGTCGTTCTCCAGCGCATCGATGGAAAAATGTCCGGTCGGCATGGCAAGTCCGTTCTTGTCGAGTTCGGCGCGGAAGGCCTTGGGATCGTCATAGACGCCGCCAAAGCCTTCGACCTGTGTATAGCCGAGCTTGCCGAGTGTCTCGAGCACGCCTTCCCAGGGCTGGAAATTGCGGGCGCTGTAAAGTTGGAATGACCAGTTCATCGTCTTTGTCCGTTTTGCTTGGGGGATGGTTATTCGGGCGTTAGATGCGGCTGCCGGTTTCGGCGTTGAATAGCGAGGCTCGCATCGGGTCGAAGCCCACCGTCACCGCCTCGTCGTTCTTGGGCGTGCGTTCCGAGGTGACCCGGACGCTGAATTTCTGCTCGGCAAGCTTCAGCCACACCAGCGTGTCGGAGCCCATCGGCTCGACCACCTCGACATTGGCCGCTGTCGAGAACGGCCAGCCCGTGCCGCTGTTCAGGCTGACATGCTCAGGCCTGATGCCGAACACGGCTGGACCGGCTTCCGGTTGCCCGTCGAACTGATAGGTGCCGAGTGGAATATTGAGATCTTCGGCCACAAAGAACCAGCCGTCACCGCGCTTCTCCAGCCGCCCCTCGACGAAGTTCATCGCCGGCGAACCGAGGAAGCCCGCGACAAAGCGATTGACCGGGCGGTTGTAGATGGTCTGCGGCGCGTCGAGCTGCTGGATGACGCCGCCCTTCATCACCGCGATCCGGTCGGCCAGGGTCATCGCCTCGATCTGGTCGTGGGTGACGTAGATCATGGTGTTCTGCAGCCTGCGATGCAAAAGCTTGATCTCGACGCGCAGTTCCGAGCGCAGTTTGGCATCGAGATTGGACAGCGGCTCGTCGAACAGGAAGACGTCGACATCGCGCACCAGCGCCCGCCCGATCGCCACCCGCTGGCGTTGGCCGCCGGAAAGCGCCGAGGGCTTGCGCTGCAGCAGCGGTTCGATCTGCAGGATCTCAGCGGCGCGCGCGATGCGTTTGACGATCTCGCCCCTGGGCAGGCCCGCGACACGCAGGCCAAAGGACAGGTTCTTCTCCACCGTCATCTGCGGGTAGAGCGCGTAGGACTGGAACACCATGCCGATGCCACGGTCCTTGGGCTCTTCCCAGGTGACGTTCTTGCCCTTGATGAAGATGCGGCCCTTCGAGATGTCGAGCAGCCCGGCAATGCAATTGAGCAAGGTCGACTTGCCGCATCCGGAGGGCCCCAGCAGCACGATGAACTCGCCATCGGCGATATCGAGATTGAGTGTCTGCAGAACCGACACCGCGCCGTAGTTCAGCGACAGGTTCTGGATCGATACGCTGGGATTTTCAATTTCTGCCATCATCACCCTTTCACCGCGCCGGCGGCAATGCCACGCACGAAAAGCCTGCCGGAAATGAAGTAGATGACGAGCGGGACCAGCCCGGTCAGGATCGTAGCTGCCATGTTGACGTTGTATTCCTTCACGCCCTGCACCGAGTTGACGATATTGTTGAGCTGCACCGTCATCGGATAGGTGTCGGGGCGGGTGTAGACGACGCCGAACAGGAAGTCGTTCCAGATGCCGGTCACCTGCAGGATGACGGCGACGACGAAGATCGGCAGCGACATCGGCACCATGATGCGCAGGTAGATGCCCCAGAAGCCGGCACCATCGACACGCGCCGCCCGGAACAGTTCCTCCGGCATGGAGGTGAAATAGTTGCGAAACAGAAGCGTCAGGATCGGCATGCCGAAAATGGAATGGACGATGACCAGGCCGCTGAGGCTGCCATAGAGCCCGATCTCGCGCAGGATGATGACGATCGGATAGATCATCACCTGATAGGGAATGAACGCACCGACGATGAGGATGATGAAGAACGTGTCGGCGCCCTTGAAGCGCCAGTTGGCCAGCGCATAGCCGTTTACGGAGGCTATCGCGATCGACAGGATCACCGAGGGCACGGTGATGCGAACCGAGTTCCAGAAGCCGCGCGAAAGCCCGTCGCAATTGAGCCCAGTGCAAGCCGTCGACCACGCCTTGACCCAGGGCTCGAAGGTGATCTCGATCGGCGGCGAGAAGATGTTGCCAAGGCGGATTTCCGGCATGCCCTTGAGCGAGGTGACGATCATCACATAGAGCGGCAAAAGGTAGTAGAGCGCCACCAGGATGAGCGTGCCATAGAGGAAGATGTTGCGGCGCGAGAACATGTGACGCGGCTTCGGCCCATTGGGTTCCGAGGCATCGGCTCGAATGGTGCCGGGCGGTGCGGACAGGGAAATGGCAGGATCAGACACCCTTCCTGCCTCCGAATTCGAGATAGGCCCACGGCACGATGACGATCATCACCGAGAGCAGCATCATGGTCGAGGCGGCAAAACCCTGGCCGAGGTTCTGGGCGAAGAACATGTAGTCGTAGACATACTTTGCCGGCACCTCCGACGCGATGCCAGGCCCGCCGCTGGTCTGGGCGACGACCAGGTCGTAGACCTTGACGATGCCCGATGCGATGATGACGAGGGTGGTGATGAAGACCGGTCGCATCATCGGGATGATGATGAACAGATAGGTCTTCCACATCGGTATCCCATCGACCCGCGCCGCCTTCCAGATGTCCTCGTCGATGCCGCGCAGGCCGGCCAGCATCAGGCACATGATCAGCCCGGTGCCTTGCCACAACGCGGCGATCGATATGCCGTAGATGACGATGCTGGAATTGTAGAGCGGATCGAAATTGAAGCTTGTCCAGCCAAGGCCTCGTATCACGCCCTGGATACCGAAATCCGGATTGAGCAGCCACTGCCAGACAAGACCGGTGACGATGAAGGAGAGCGCGAAGGGATAGAGGAAAATGGTGCGGAACGTGTCCTCGAAACGGATCTTCTGGTCGAGCAGAGCGGCCAAAATGAAGCCGATCACCAGCGAGAACACCAGCGAGATCACGCCATAGATCAGAAGGTTCTCGATCGAAATCAGCCAGCGCGGAGTCGCCCACAACCGGTGATATTGGTCGAGGCCGACGAAATTCAGCCGCGGCAACAGCTTCGAATTGGTGAACGAATAAAGCACCGTCCACGCCGTGCCGCCGACGAACACCGCCAGTGCGGTGAGGATCATCGGGATCGAGGCGATCTTCGCATTCAAGTTGCGAAACAGTCGAATGGGGCGTTCGCTCTTGCTCATCGGTACAGCCATGCTGGATCGGGTAAGGGCGGCGGGCTCCCGGCCTGGTTTTGCACCAGGCCGGGAGGAAGGGAATTTGCCTGCGATATCAGTCCGCCGTCGCGATGATGTCGGCGAAGCGCTTCTGTGCCTCCTCGAGCGTCATCTCAGGCTTGGCGAAGAACTCGGAGAACAGGTCCTCCTTCTGCTTCTGACTGTCTTGCGAAAGCAGCTGGTCTGTCCACGGGATGACGGCGCCCTTGGCCAGGATGGCGAGGCCCTTCTTCATGCAGTCGTTAGCCGCGTTGAGGTCGACGTCGCCACGCACCGGCAGGGAGCCCTTCTTGAGATTGAAGGCGACCTGGGTCTTGGGATCGAGCAATGTCTGGGCCAGCACTTCCTGCGCCTTGGACTTGTCGGCATCCTTGAGCAGCGGGAAGTAGAAGGCATCGCCACCGGTGGCGATGACCTCATTCAGGCCGAGGCCGGGAAGGCAGGTATAGTCCTTGCCGGCGGTCTTGCCGGCCACCTGGAATTCACCTTGCGCCCAGTCGCCCATGATCTGGCCGCCGGCCTTGCCGGTGATGACCATGTTGGTGGCCTGGTTCCAGTCCTGCACATTGGTATTCTTGGCCATCTTGCGCGCATCGTCGGCCGCCTTGAACACCTTGGCGACCTCGGGGCCGGCGGCGAACTTGGCGTCCTTGTCCTTGTAGACCTTGAGGAAGGTGTCGGTGCCGCCGACCGCGGCAAGCAACACGTCGAAAGCGCCGGACGATTGCCAGGCCTGCCCGCCGACCGCGAGCGGCACGATGCCTGCCTTCTCCAGCGCCGGAGCGGCGGCGACATATTCATTCCAGTTCTTCGGTACCGGCACGCCGGCCTTCTCGAACGCCGCGTTCGAGAGCCACAGCCACTGCCAGGAGTGGATGTTGACCGGCACGCAATAGATCTTGCCGTCGATGGTGCAGCTGTCGAGCAGGCTCTTCGGCCGCACGACCTCGGTCCATTTGCCCTTGGTGGCGACATCGGTGAGATCGCGCATCAGGCCGGCCTGCACCAACTCTTCCGCTTGCCGGCCGTGATTGAACTGGGTGGCGCCCATCGGATCGCCGCCGGTGATGCGGCTGATCATGATCGGCCGCGCCGTGCCGCCGGAACCGGCAATGGCGCCATCGACCCAATGGTTGCCGGTGGCGTCGAAAGCCTTGGCGAGTTCCGCGACCGCCGCCGCCTCGCCGCCGGAGGTCCACCAATGAGTGACTTCCAGGTCTGTCGCGGCGGCTTGGCCGGCGAACTGCAGAGCGGCCGTTGCCGCTAACGCGGCGGTCAAAAGTTCGTATCGCATTTCGGTTCCTCCCAGAATCTGAAACGTTACAGATTTTCGATACGGCAATTGCGCGGATGGCGCAACCCCTTGAGCAAACGGGCTCCGACATTTTTTCGAGCCGTGAACAAATTCGGTCGAAAGCCCGTGTCTATGTGCACCGCAGCATAGGTCGCTGCGGCGCAAAAACACCAAACAGTGCATTAAAGCCGGCAAAAATCCGCGACCAAGGCATTTTCCTCTGGAATCCCAATGGGTTTCGCAAAACGCGCCATCACGTCTCGGACACGCTCAAGCGTGGCGACATTGGCAATCTGTAACGTTTCAGTATATTGAGCCAATTCTGGCTGGAGTGCATATCGTATCGCAATGACGGCGATTGCCGACCCAGCCTGCGGCTGCTATGCGCCTGACGGGCGGGACGAATGGACAGACGGCGTACGGACAAGAATGACGAGGCGTCGGCGCAAGGGCGGCCGACGTTGAAGACGCTTGCCTTCATGACCGGGCTCGGCGTCACCACCGTCTCGCGCGCCTTGAAGGATGCTCCGGAGATCGGCGCCGAGACCAGACGCCGCGTCCAGTTGGTCGCCAAGCAGATCGGCTACCGACCGAACCGCGCCGGTGTGCGACTGCGCACCGGCAAGACCAATGTCATCAGCCTCGTGCTCAACACAGAGCAGGAGATCATGAGTTTTGTCTCCGACATCATATACGGCGTCTCTGAGGTCATTGCCGACACGCCCTATCACCTGATCGTCACGCCTTATTCGCGCTCTCAGGATCCGCTCGACCCCATACGCTATCTGGTCGAGACCGGTTCCGCCGACGGCGTCATCATTTCACGCACGCAGCCGAACGACGCCAGGGCGCGCTACATGCTGGAACATGGCATTCCCTTTGCCACGCATGGACGGACCGAGATGGGGCTGGTTCATCCCTATCATGATTTCGACAACTACGCCTTCGCGGTGGAGGCCGTGCGGCGCCTGGCCGGTGTCGGCCGCCGCAGGCTCGCTTTGCTTGCCCCCCCGGTCGGGCTGACCTATCACAGCCACACCGTCAACGGCTTTGCCGACGCACTGAGCGAGGTCGGCGCCAGTGAGATCCCGTTCAGCACCGTGTCGATCGATCATTCAATCGAGCAGATCAGGACGAGGACCGCCCAGTTGATGCGCCGCGACATCAGGCCGGACGGCTTCGTCAGCAGCGCCGCCGCCGCGACGCTCGCGCTCGTCGCCGGCATCGAGGATGCCGGCCTCAAGCTTGGCCGTGACGTCGACATCGTTTCCAAGCAGTCGTCGGACCTTTTGCATCTGTTCCGGCCGGAACTGCTGATCGTCAACGAGAACTTCCGGCTGGCGGGCTCCGAGCTCGCCCGCTCCGTGCTCGGCTGGATCGGCGGCGCCGCGCCCGGCTCGCTGCAGTCGCTCAGCGTGCCAGGTGAAGTCCTGGCCTACAGACGTTCGGGCGACTAACCCGCCGCGCCGCTGCCCCACGGGCCGTGGAATGCGCCCTGTTCGCCGATGCGTTCGAAGCCATGCGCGCCGAAGAAGTCGCGCTGCGCCTGGATCAGATTCGAGGTGCCGCGGCCCTGGCGGTAGCTGTCGAAATAAGCAAGCGCCGAAGCAAGCGCCGGCACCGGTGAGCCGGCCTCGGAAGCCCTGGCCACGGCGCGCCGCAGCGACGGGTGCGCCTCCTGCATCATGGTGATGAAGGCCGGCGCCATCAAAAGGTTGGTCGAAGCGCCGCCGCTGCCGAAAGCCTCGGCCATCGTATCCAGCATCTGCGAGCGGATGATGCAGCCGGCCCGCCAGATCTTGGCGATGGTCGGCATCGGCAGGTTCCAGTTGAACTCCTTCGAGGCGCCGCTCATCACAGCGAAGCCTTGCGCGTAGGCGGATATCTTGCCGGCGAACAGCGCCAGTTCGAGGTCTTTCAGCAGCGCATCCTTGTCCCCGGAAATCTTCGTCACGCCGATGTTGCCGTAGGCCTTTTGCGCCGCCTGCCGCTCGTCCTTGATCGACGACAGAACGCGCGCCGCCACCGCCGCCTCGATCGCGGTCGCCGGAATGCCGAGCTGTTGCGCCTCGATGACCGACCATTTGCCGGTGCCCTTCTGGCCGGCGCGGTCGAGGATGATGTCGACCACCGGCTTGCCGGTCTTCGGATCGTCGGCGGCCAGCACCTTGGCGGTGATCTCGATCAGATAGGAATTGAGCCGGCCCTTGTTCCAGGTTTCAAACACTGTGCCGATGTCCTTCGGCCCCATGCCGAGGCCGTCGCGCAGGATGCCGTAGATCTCGGCGATCATCTGCATGTCGGCATATTCGATGCCATTGTGAATGGTCTTGACGAAATGCCCGGCGCCGTCGGTGCCGAGCCAGGCGGCACACGGCTCGTCCTTGAATTTGGCGGAGATCGCCGTCAGCACCTTCTCGACACGCTTCCAGGAGTCTTCGGTGCCGCCGACCATGATAGACGGCCCGTGGCGCGCGCCCTCCTCGCCGCCCGACACACCCATGCCGATGAAGGTCAGGCCCGAGCCCGAAAGCTCGGAGAAGCGCCGCATCGTATCACGGAAATTGGCGTTGCCCGCATCGATGACGATGTCGTTGGCCGACAGCACGCCACGCAGGGCTTCGATTTGTTCGTCGACCGGCTTGCCGGCCAGCACCATGATGATGATCGGGCGCGGCGGCCGGATCGCGGCGGCGAGCTCTTCCAGGCTGTAGCAGGGAACAACCATATCCCTGAGCGCGCCGGCATTCTCGACGAAAGCGTCGGTGCGCGCCTTTGTGCGATTGAAGACGGCGATGCGGTGACCGTGCTCGGCGATGTTGAGCGCCAGGTTGGACCCCATCGTGCCAAGGCCGATCAGGCCGATTTCGGCTTTTTCCATCGTTTCTTCCCTGCTTTCGGATTTTGTTGAGACCGCGTTTTGCGAACGATGATTGACGGGCCTTGCGGGTCGCGTCAACCGCCTCGCCGAATTGTGTTGCGCCGAACTCCGGTCGGGGTGCTCGGCCCTACGGCCTGATATCCACCGGCGCTTCGATCTTCACCATGTCGAAATCCGAGACCAAGATGTCGAGGCGCACCGTCCAGCGGCCAGGAACCGGAATGACCAGGTTGTCGACCCGCCAGCTGCCGTCGCCGGGCTTGGTCGCCGCTCGCTTCAGCGGCTCGATGCCGGAATCGGGTTTCGACAGGACCAGCGTCACTTCCTTGGCGTCGAGCGGCCCGAAATCGCCGCTCATGATGATCATCGAGGCGGCAACCGGTCCGGCATGGCCGGGGGTGATGCTGAGATCGGCCATCGCCTGCAGCGCGTGAATGTGAACCGAGACCGGCTGCGCCGCCGCGATCGCGAGCGCCCTCGGCGGCGGTGTGAAGCGCCAGCCCGCGGCAACGCCGAAGATCGCCAGCACGATCAGCATTTCGACGCCGATCGAACGGCTGAGCCGGCGCTGCACCTCCGTCGATCCCGCCTCGGCCGAGGCGGTGAGCCTCCAACGGTTGACGGCGGCCAGCGTGAACAGGAAGACCAGCAGCGCGAGCTTGACCAGCAGCAGCCGACCATAGGCGGTGTCGACCAGCGCAACGGGCGTCTGCACCTGGATGACGGCCAATACGACGCCGGCCACGGCAAGTGCCGCTACCACCGGCATGATCAGGCGCGAAAACCGCCGCAGGAAGGGCGCCGCATGTGCGGACGACCCCTTCAGCGCCAGGCCGAGCGGCACAAGGGCGCCGGCCCAGAAGGCAATGCCGACGCCGTGCAGGAACACCAGCGGCCGCGTCAGCCATTGCGGCTCGGCCGCACTGGCATGGCCGCTGGCGGCAAGCGCAACGCCGACGCCGGCGAGGCCCGCAAGGGCGAATGGCCTGGCGACCACGCGCGGTCCGGCAAGCGAAAGCAGGCCAAGCCCCAGTGCGATCAGGGCGATCAGCACCGTCCAGCCGAAGCTGGTGCCAAGCCCGGTTCGCCAGATGACCGGCTGCGCCAGGTGGGAGAGCGGCGCCCCGAGCGCATCGAGACCCTGAAAGCCCAGCGAAAGCGGCGCCGCCACCAGTCCGCACAGGACCGCGGCCGTGACGAAGCGCTGACCGGCTCGTGCTTCACCGGCCAGCCAGGCAAGCGCGAAGGCTCCGCCAACACCGAGGAAAAGGCCCGTGTAGAGGAGGACCTTGCCGATCCAGATCGCCGACCGCAGCGGCCAGTCGACCGCTTCCGACACGACCGGCGGCTCGCTTGGCGCGCCGACCGAAAACAGCAGCGAGCCGCCGACCGGATGGCCGTCGGCGGAAATGACACGCCAGCTCAGCACATGCGTGCCGGATTTCAGTGCCTGCGGATTGTCGATCTCGACAGTCTGGTCGCTGAGGCGGAAATCGGTCAACGGAACCGGCGTGCCGTCGGGCTTCACCAAGGTCAGCACCAGCGGCGAAACCGGCTCACTGAAGGTCAGCGAGAACCGTGTCGGAGCTTGTGCCAGCACGGCGCCATCGGCCGGATCGGTCTTGATCAGCGCTGCGTGGGCAAAAGCCTGACTTGTCGAGGCCATGACAATAAGTGCCATGACCACGGCGAGCAGCCCGCCGGCGGTCCAGCCGACGCGCTTGCCGGTCATTGTGGCCCTTTGAAGTGGAAATATCGCGCTCATGTCACCGCCATCGAACCGGCGGCGCACTTTGCAAACAGAGTGCGCCGCCAGGAGATCATTTCTTCGGCAACAGCTTGATGCCGGGCGCCGGATTCTCCAGCGCGTCTTCATCCTGCCCCGCCGCCGGGATCTCGATCCAGCGGGCGGCGGCGCCGTCGCATTCCTGCACCACGGGGAAGTAGAGTTTCTGGCCGACGGCAAGGTCCGCCGTCAGCGTCGCGCGGAAGACGAACTCGTCGTAGAATTCATCCGGCAGGCTGCCGCCGCTCCAGTCGACTTCCTTGACCCCATCGGTCACCGCCTGTCCGTAGAGTTGGTAGGACTTTTCGTATTTGCCCTTCTTGGTCTGCAGCGTCCAGCCGGGCTTCGGCATCGGCTTCACCGCGATCACCCCTTCCGGAATCTGCACGCGCACGGCGGTCGTCGCCTTGCCCTCGCAACCATGCGGCACGCGCAGGACTGCCTTGTAGGTCGAGCCGACGGCCGCTTCCTGGGTTTCGAGCGTAATGTGCGCGAAGGCGGCATTCGTCCCCAGCACCAGAAGTGCACCGGCCGCCAAAAGATACTTGTTCATGATGGTCCCTCTGATCTCAAATTGTAGAACTGGCAGGATCAATTGGCGTGGTCGTCCATGCCGCCGCCCATGCCCTCGACCGCGAACTCGACGCTGACGGCGCCGGCCTTCTCGAAAGTCAGCGTGGCGGAGAATTTTTCACCCTGCTTGGGTTGCCGCTTCAGGCCGATGAACATCAGGTGATAGCCGCCGGGCGCCAGCGCCACCTTGCCGCCGGCCGGAATCTCCAGGCCGCCGGCAACCGGCCGCATGGTCATGACACCATCCTTGACGCCCATTTCATGCAGCTCGGCTTTCTCAGAGACGTCGGAGGAAATCGACAGCAGCCGGTCTGGTGCGCTGCCCTTGTTGGTGATGGTGAAATAGCCGCCGGCCACCTTGGCACCGGCCGGCGTGGCGCGCGACCAGGGATGTCCGATCTCGAGGTCGCCGACCTTGAACTCGTGCGCCAGGACGGCTTGGGCGCCCAGGAGCACAAGCCCGAAGGCCAGTGCGGCAATGCCGAGTTTTTCCCGCAAGCGCGAGACGATGCGGCCGAAAATGATGTCCGCCGCGATGTGGAGGGAATGAGACATGGTTGCTCCATGAATTGACGATCGCGCCGTTGCCGGCCGCGAACAGTTTGATCTTTGGATGGGTGCGCCCGCGAAAGGTTCCACCGGGCAAACAAGCTCAGGCCGCCGGTGGCGGCGCGCGCGGGTTCGACGGCGAGCGCTCGCGCGCAAAGTCGAGATGAATGCTTGCCGGAAAGACGAAGGCGACCGCTTCGAAGGCCAGGCCTGCCAACCCCAGGCCGGTGTCGGGCGGCGGCGCATGAACGGACGAAAACATGCTGCAGCCAAGCGTGCAGCAGGCCGGCAAATGAGATGGGTGCTGGTCCTCGCCAGGGAGCTGGGTGGCGCCATCGTGGGTACAGATGACATTGCCGAAGGCATCGAGCTGCGCAGCGTTCGGCCCGATGCCGAAGGCGAATGCGCCGAGCGTCGACTGGAGCAGCAGCAGATAGGCCGCGACAAGCGCGACCGGCATGCTCCACCGTCTCCCCTTCTTGTTCAAACGACTTGCCTGTTCAAACCATCTGGAGAGATACCTATCACGCCCACAGACGGTCGAAAATCGCCAAATCCAGACTGCGGCAACACGGCACGATCAGGATTTTTGCAGCCGGCTTTCGGGGATCGACGTCAGCAATGTCTGGCGCGCCGACTTCAGGTGCTTGCGGCAGGCGGCGTCGACCTTGCCGAGGTCGCGCGACTTGAGCGCCTCGATATAGGCAAGATGCTCGCCGACCGCGACTTCATTGCGCTCGCGTTCCTGCGCCTTGTTCCATTGGTAGTGGTAGTGGAAGATCATGGCGATGACATCGTAGAAATCGACGATGAAGCGGTTGTGCGAGGCACGATGGATGAGCCGGTGGAAGCGCTCGTCCAGCTCCGAGAACTCGTTGAAGCGTGTCGCGATCTCGCTTGCCAGGAGACGATGCTCCTCTTCCAGTCGATCGAGATCGGCCCAGACCGGGCTGTCCTGTGGCAGCGCCGCGAAGGCGGCGGCCGAGCGCATTTCGAACATCTCGCGGATTTCGGTCAGTTCGAGTGCAAAGGCGCGTGTAAAGCCCTTCAGCACCCAATGGCTGTTGCGGCGCTTCTCGATCAGGCCGAAGCGGGAGAAGCGGATCAGGAACTCGCGCACGCTGGTGGTGCCGACGCCGATCTCGCGCGCCAGTTCGAGCTCGTTGATCTGCATGCCGGCCTCGGCGCCGCTGGCGAGCAGCCGCCGCATGAAGGACCGCTCGATGATCTCGGCCAGCGTGTCGGTCTCTTCCTCGGGGAAGAAATCATCGGGACGCGGATCGCGCAGCACCGTCTTGGCACGCTTGTTCCAGGCGATCAGCCCGGTTTCTTCCATGCGCGTCAGGATGCTGCGCACGGTCGTGCGGCTGACGCCGAGCAGCGCGCCCAACTCAGGCTCCGACGGCAGACTGCGCGTCTCGTCGAGCAGCCGGAGACACCTGTTGTAGGCATCCTTGTAGACGTTATTGCTCTTCGACATCCCCTGACCCAATCATGCCGGCGCTTGCGGCTGCCGGCTTGAAGCGCAATATGACGTTCACATGACCCTGAAAAGCAGAATCGCTTTCGCCAGGGGCTCGCCCACCGGTTGCAGCACCACTCATCCAAGGCAGAGCCGCCGCGAAAAAACAATTGACGCAAAACTGTTTTTTCCCGATAAAAGACATTAACTCTTAACATGCGCGTGTCAATCCGCCCGCGCATCCCAGGATCACCCAGGAAACGCTCGTGAACGCCTCAAACACCATTCTTCTGTCCCCCGCCGACAATGTCGCGGTTGCCAATGGCCGCATCGAGATGGGCACCGTGCTGCCAGGCGGCGCGCTTGCCAGTTCCGTCATCGAACCCGGCCACAAGGTCGCGATCAAGCCAATTCCCGCCGGTTCGGCGGTGGTCAAATATGCCCAGGCGATCGGTCGCGCCACGCAGGATATCGCGCCCGGCGAGCACGTCCATTCGCACAATCTGATTTTCGAGGCTGGCCGCTTGCCGGTGGTGCCGCCGAGCGAGGCCGAACACGCGACCGAAGCCGATCGCGCCCGCACCTTCATGGGCTATCGGCGCGCCGACGGCCGTGCCGGCACGCGCAACTTCATCGGCATCATCGCCAGCGTCAATTGCTCGGCCACCGTCTGCCATTCCATCGCCGACACCGCCAACCGCACCTTGCTGCCGAAATATCCCGGCATCGACGGCTTCGTGCCCATCGTCCACGGCCAGGGCTGCGGCATGAGCGGCACCGGCGACGGCATGATGGTGCTGCACCGCACGCTTGCCGGCTATGCCCGCCATCCCAATTTCGGCGGCGTGCTGATGGTCGGCCTCGGCTGCGAGGTCAACCAGCTCACCCTCTACGGCCAGAAGGGTGCGGCCGCGGGAAAACGCCACTTCAACATCCAGGATGCCGGCGGGTCGCGCAAATCGGTCGAAAAGGCGATGGGCGTGCTGGCCGAGATCGCCGAGGAAGTCGGCCAGTTGAAGCGCGAGCCGATCCCGGTCAGCGAGATCGTCGTCGGCCTGCAATGCGGCGGCTCCGACGGCATGTCGGGCATCACCGCCAATCCGGCACTGGGTGCCGCCGTCGACATATTGGCCGGCGTCGGCGGTATCGGCATCCTGTCCGAGACCACGGAAATCTATGGCGCCGAGCACCTGCTCGCCTATCGCGCAGCGACCCCCGAGATCGCCAAGAAACTCGACGGCTATGTGAAGTGGTGGGAAGACCACGTCGCCAAGCATGGCGCCTCGATCGACAACAACCCCTCGCCCGGCAACAAGCGCGGCGGCCTCACCACCATCCTGGAAAAGTCGCTGGGCGCGGTCGCCAAGGGCGGCCAGACGTCGCTCAACGGTGTCTTCGGCTATGCCGAGAAAGTCACCGGCAACGGACTGGTGTTCATGGACACACCCGGTTACGACCCGGTCTCGGCCACCGGCCAGGTCGCGGGTGGCGCCAATGTCATCGTCTTCACCACTGGCCGCGGTTCCTGCTTCGGCTGCCGGCCGACACCATCGATCAAGGTCGCCACCAACTCGACCATGTATCACCAGATGGAAGAGGACATGGACGTCAATTGCGGCGTCATCGCTTCGGGAGAAAAGACCATCGCCGGCATGGGCCGCGAAATCTTCGAACTGATCGTCGAGACGGCTTCGGGCCGCAAGACGAAGAGCGAGGATTTTGGCTATGGCGACAACGAATTCGTGCCCTGGCATCTCGGCGCGACGCTCTAACGTCGACTGAATATCTGGTAGACTTGCCGGGCCGGACAACGGCCGGCAACGGGGAGGTTGTGCATGGAAAAACGCCGCATCGGCCAGACAGCGCTGGAGGTCACCGAGGTCAGCTTCGGCGGCGCCGCGATCGGCGGCCTTTACCGCGCCTGTTCGCGCGAGGCGGCGATGGAGACGCTGCAAGGCGCCTGGGAGGCGGGCTTGCGCTATTTCGACACCGCGCCCTTCTATGGTTTCGGCCTGTCGGAGCGGCGCTTCGGCGATTTCCTGCGCTACAAGCCGCGCGATTCATACGTGCTGTCCACCAAGGTCGGCCGCCTGTTCCGCCCGGTGCCCGAGGACCAGGTTCCCGACCATTCCTATGTCGATCCGCTGCCCTTCGCGCTCGACTACGAATATTCCTATGACGGCATTATGCGGTCGGTCGACTTCAGCTATGCCCGGCTTGGCCTGAACAAGATCGACATCCTCTATGTGCACGACATCGGCACCTACACGCACGGCGTCGAGAAGACCAAACTGCACTTTCGCCAGTTGATGGACGGTGGCCTCAAGGCGCTCGAGGAACTGAAGCGGTCGGGCACGATTTCCGCCTACGGGCTCGGCGTCAACGAGGTCCAGATCTGCCTCGACGTGATGCGCCGGGCGCCGCTCGACTGCATCCTGCTCGCCAGCCGCTATTCGCTGCTCGATCGCAGCGCGGAAGCCGAACTGCTGCCCTTGTGCAGGGCGCAGCAGACATCCCTGGTCATCGGCGGCGTGTTCAACTCCGGCATATTGGCGACCGGACCCGTACAAGGCGCGCATTTCGACTACCGGCCCGCCAACCGCGATATGCTCGACCGTGTCGACGCCATGGAGAAGATCGCCGGCGAAGGCGGTTACCCGCTGGCCGCCGCCGCATTCCAGTTTCCCCTGCACGAGCCGGCGGTCGCCACCATGCTGACCGGCACCGCCAAGCTGGCGAACCTGACACGAAACCTCGAACTGCTCGACATCGACGTGCCGGGGACGGAATACGCCAGATATCGTCCCTACACGGTGGTCCAGAATCTGACGTGAAGCCGGTATGCCGTCAATGGCAGGCCCCGGCTTCACAAATCCGCGGCCTCGTAGGAAGAATGAATATTCCATATTGACTGACACATGGAATTAATATTCCATGTGTTTCCAGAATGGAACGGGAGCTTCTGACTGCGTTGGGGAGGAGCGGCGTATGAATGTGTCTTCGCCCGAGATCGGGCGCGAAACACCGCTTGCATCCGCCGGATCGATGCACTATCAAAATAGCGTAAATGTTTTTTATTGATAAAGTTCTGTTTGGGCCACGCCTATCCGAACGGAGCTTCCGTAACGTTCACCGGGCGACTTAGGGAGGATCCTATGAAATTCGTGACCAGCATTCTCAACCGCCGCGCCGTCATGGCGCTGGCCGCGGCGTCCATGCTCGCCGGCGTCATGCATTCGGCGCCGGTTTCGGCGGCGGACGTGACCATTCCGATCATCGTCAAGGACACCACGTCCTTCTATTGGCAGATCGTGCTTGCCGGCGCCCGCAAGGCCGGCAAGGATCTTGGCGTCAACGTGCCGGAACTCGGCGCCCAGGCTGAAACCGACGTCAACGGCCAGATCTCGATCCTCGAGAACGCCGTCGCCGGCAGCCCGGCCGCGGTCGTCATCGCGCCGACCGAAGCCAAGGCGCTCGGCAAGCCGATCGACGAGGCGGCGAGCAAGGTCAAGATCATCGGCATCGACTCCAGCGCCGACTCCAAGGCCTTCACCTCGTTCCTGACCACCGACAACGTCCAGGGCGGCCGCGTTGCAGCGGACGGTCTTGCGGCGGCCATCGGCGCGGCCAATGGCGGCAAGGTCGAAGGCAAGGTTGCCTTGATCACCGCACTGCCCGGCGCCGGCTCGCTCGAGCAGCGCGCCCAGGGCTTCAAGGAACAGCTCAAGGCCAAGTACCCCGGCCTTGAACTGGTCGCCGACAAATATGCCGACGGCCAGGCCACGACCGGCCTCAACATCGCGACCGACCTGATCACCGCCAATCCAGACCTGAAGGGCATCTTCGCGTCCAACCTGATCATGGCGCAGGGCGTCGGCCAGGCGATCGCCGAGAACAACCTTGCCGGCAAGGTCGGGCTGATCGGCTTCGACAGCGACGAGAAGCTGATCAAGTTCTTGAACGACGGCGTCATTTCCGGCCTCGTTGTCCAGGATCCGTACCGGATGGGCTATGATGGCATCAAGACCGCGCTCGCCGCCTCGAAGGGCGAAAAGGTCGAGGCCAATGTCGACACCGGCGCCAACCTCGTCACCAAGGCCAACATGAAGGATCCCAAGATCGACGCGCTGCTCAATCCGAAGCTCTAGCATCGGTACAGCCGCACAGTTTCCGGGGCCTGGTGCCCCGGAAACGACAGTCATATCGCTTGGAAATCCGTCAACCTGGGCTAGGCTGCCCCAGCGGGCGTTCAAGAGCCTCGCGGCGTGCCAAATCGTGAGGCCGGTCTGGGAGGCCCATTTGGGAGGCCCATTTTGGGAGGATTGTCATGACATCGACGGCGCAAGACCTGCACCCGGCCCCCGTTCTGGAGCCCGGCAGGACGATCCTGGAACTACAGGGGCTGGAGAAGAAATATCCTGGCACCCATGCGTTGAAGCCGGTGACCCTCGCCTTCAAGGCGGGTGAGATCCATGCCATCGTCGGCGAGAATGGTGCCGGCAAGTCCACCCTGATCAAGCTTCTGACCGGCGTCATGCCGCGCACCTCGGGCGAGGTCATCTGGGAAGGCAAACCGGCAGCACTCGCGACCCCCCATGAGGCGATGGCGCTCGGCATCAATGCCGTCCACCAGGAAGTCGTGCTCTGCCGCCACCTGACCGTCGCCGCCAACATGTTCCTCGGCGAGGAGAATTCGCGCTTCGGCATCCTGCAGCAGCGCGCCATGGTCAAGGAAGCACAGAAGATCATCGACGATCTCGGCTTCGACCTGCCGGCGCATGTCGTGCTCGGCGACCTCACCATCGGCCAGCAGCAACTGATCGCCGCCGCCCGCGCCACCGTGCGCGGCACCAAATTCCTCATCTTCGACGAGCCGACCGCCTACCTGACCCGCAAGGAGGCCGACCAGCTCTTCACCCTGATCCGCAGGCTGAAATCCGAAGGCGTGACCATCATCTACATCAGCCACCGCATGGAGGAAGTGTTCGAACTCGCCGATCGCGTCTCCGTGCTGCGCGATGGCACGCTGGTCGGCACCAGGAACATCGCCGAGACCAACGACGCCGAACTGGTCAAGCTGATGATCAACCGCTCGATCGAGCAGATCTACCATAAGGAGCATTTCACCCCGGGTGCCGCGATCGTCGAGGCACGCAACCTGTCCGGCAAGGGGTTTGAAAATATCTCGATGACGGTTCGCGCCGGCGAGATCGTCGGACTCTACGGCCTGATCGGCGCCGGCCGCAGCGAATTCGTCACCACCCTCTACGGCCGCCATCGCAAATCGGCCGGCCATATCCTGTGGGAAGGCAAGGACGTTCTGGTCAATTCCGAGCACGACGCGATCAGGCTCGGCATGGCGCTAGCGCCTGAAAGCCGCCGCGACCAGGGCCTCTGCCTCAATCTGCCGGTCGGCTTCAATCTCAACCTGCCGATCTACAAGCGCATCTCGAACAATCTGCTGATCTCCGGCGTGCAGGAAAAAACCCAGGCCGACCGCCAGATCGCCGATCTCAGGATCAAGACGCCAACGCGCAATGCACTGGCCTCCAGCCTGTCGGGCGGCAACCAGCAGAAGATCGTTATCGGCAAATGGCTGGCGCATGGCGCCAAGCTGTTCATCTTCGACGAGCCGACGGTCGGCGTCGATGTCGGCACCAAGGCCGAGATCTATCGCCTGTTCAGCGCGCTCTTGTCGAAAGGTGCCGGCATCATCCTGATCTCCTCATATCTGCCGGAGGTCTATGAGCTTGCCGACACGCTGCATGTGTTCCGCCGCGGCAAGTTGGTGGCGACACATGGGTTCCGCACCGCCGATCACGAGGAAATTCTCACTCAGGCGCTCGCCGAGAAACAAGAAAAGCTGGGAGGACAGATATGAGCACCGAGGCGATTCCTGCTGAAAAACCGAAGCGCAACTACAACGCCTTGTTCGGACTGACGCTGCTGGCGCTGCTGGTGCTGCTGTGGGTCATCCTGTCGCTATCGACATCGAGCTTCGCCTCCGCGAACAACATCTCGAACCTCTTGCGCCAGGGCTCGATGATCGCCATCCTGGCTGTCGGCCAGACCTTCGTCATCATCACCGGAGGCATCGACCTCTCTGTCGGCGCCGTGGTCGGCTTCGCCACCGTCATTGCGGCGATGCTGATCAATGCCGGCATACCAGTGTTCCTCGCCATCCTGATCACGCTGCTGGTGGGCGTCGCCATCGGCCTGTTCCATGGTTTTGGCATCGTCAAGATGGGGCTGCCGCCCTTTATCATCACGCTGGCGACGCTGACATCCTTGCGTGGCATCGGCCTTCTGATGACCAACGGCAACTCGATCTCGATCAACAACGATGCCTTCCAGGTATTCTCGCGCAACTCCTTCCTCGGTGTCCCCAATCTGTTCTGGATGGTCATCCTGGTCGGCATTCCGGCCTATGTCTTCCTGCATCACAGCCGCTGGGGACGTTACCTCTTCTCCGTCGGCTCCAACGCCGAAGCCTCGCGCCTGTCGGGCGTCAACGTCCAGCGCACCATCTACATGGCCTACACGCTGTCGGGTCTGTGCGCTGCCTTCGTCGGCGTGCTCTTGGCCTCGCGCATCGGCATCGGCAATCCGACCCAGGCTGAGGGCTGGGAACTGCAGGCGATTGCCTCCTCGGTGATCGGCGGCACCTCGCTGTTCGGCGCGGTCGGCTCGGTGCATGGCCCGCTGCTCGGCGCCTTCATCTTGGCCACCATCAACAACGGCGCCAATCTCTTGAACGTCAATGCCTTTTGGCAACGCATCATCACCGGCGTTCTGATCATCGTCATCGTCTATTTCGACGGCCTGCGCCGTCGCGGGGGCAAGTGACCACCATTTAAATCGATCGCCGGCTCACATGAAGAAGGGCCGGCGACTTCATGACCGACTGGATTGAAAGCATGAAAGCCGTCGTCTGCAGCTCGCCCGGCGAGCTTGTACTGGAGGATCGCCCGGCGCCAGGAGCCCCCCCTGCCGGCTGGGCGCTGGTTGCGGTCAGCCATGTCGGCATCTGCGGCACCGATTATCACATCTTCGAAGGCAAGCACCCGTTCCTCGCCTATCCCCGTATCATGGGCCACGAAGTGTCGGGAACGATCGTCGAGGCCGGCGAAGGCGTCGACCTGGCAATTGGTGAGCCGGTCGTCCTCAATCCCTACCTGTCCTGCGGCAAATGCATCGCCTGCCGGCACGGCAAGCCGAATTGCTGCGTCAGGATCGAGGTGCTCGGCGTCCATCGCGACGGTGCCATGTGCGAACATATTCTTGTCCCGGCCCAAAATCTCTACCCGGCGGACGGCCTGTCGCTGGCGGACGCCGCCGCCGTCGAATTCCTGGCCATCGGGGCGCATGCCGTGCGCCGCTCGCGCGCCGATCCCGATGCCCGCACGCTGGTCATCGGCGCCGGCCCGATCGGCCTCGGCACCGCCATCTTCGCCCGCATCGCCGGGCTCGACGTGACGCTGCTCGACATGAGCACCGAGAGACTTGCCTTCGCCGCAACAGAACTCGGCTTCAAGACCCTCGACGGCTCGCGCGGCGCGGTGCCCGATCTGGTCAGGGACGCGACATCAGGCGAAGGTTTCGACGTCGTCTTCGACGCCACCGGCAACACCCGGTCGGTGCAGTCGGCCTTCGCCCATGTCGCCCATGGCGGCTCGCTGGTGCTGGTCAGCGTCGTCAAGGACGACATCGTCTTTTCCGACCCCGAATTCCACAAGCGCGAGATGACGCTGATCGGCAGCCGCAATGCCTTGCGCGCCGACTTCGACCATGTCGCCGCCTCGATCCGCAACGGCGCCGTGCCATTGGCCAAGCTCGTCACCCACCGCACCCCGCTGGCCGACACGCCGCGCGATCTCGCCCGCTGGGCGCATGAGAAATCCGGCCTGATCAAGGCGGTGATCGAGATCGGGTCATAACTTGGCCGGCGGTGAACCCGGCCCGAATTGACGACGCCCCTGCGCAGGTCGACCCCCACTCCGTCTCGGCTTCGCCGAGCCACCTCTCCCCCGATCGACGGGGTAGAGGAAGGGTGCGAGCCTATTGCAGCCACGCTCCTCAACCAGACCCCGTCCTTCTCCGGCCGCCGCCGGGCTCCCTTCCTCTCCCTCCGGAGGGGGGAGAGGTGGCGCTGCGAAGCAGCGACGGAGTGGGGGAAGCCGGTCCTCAAATGCGCCGCCGCTGACAAGTGACCGCGATCGAGTTGGGCTGATGTCAGCGTGAGCCAGATAATCACGATCTCTTATAAGGCCGGCAATCCCTACAGCGCCGACAGCTTCAACTCCACCCGCTCTGCCGAGAAGCGCGTCTCGGAAAACTGGATCGGCTGGCCGTCAGGCGTGACGTTGATGGCGGCCGTGACCAGCACGATGGCGCCCGGCTGCAGGCCGAGATCGGCAAGGTCGCCCGCATCGGCATGGCGTGCCGACAGCACGGTTGAGTGCCGGAGATAATCGTCGATGCCGAAACGCGCCAGCGACGCGGTGATCGAGCCCGTCTGCGCCATGGCCTTGTCGATGCCGGCAAAGCGTCTGGCATCGAACCAGCTGGCCGCGCGCGACACCGGCCGGCCATCCGCTTCGCCGCGCGTCTCCAGCCTTATCACCTCGGCACCCTTGGCCAGGCCAAGACCCTCGGCGACGCGCTGGCTGGCCGGCTCGACCGAGGAATCCAGCAGCACGGTGTGCCGCTCCGACGTCTGCCCTTGCAGGCCTGTCGAGAAGCGGGTGCGCGCGCCGATCGGATAGGACAGCCGCTTGCGCGACAGCACGAAAGTGCCGCGTCCCTGCTCGGCTCGCAAAACCCCTTCCTGGACGAGGGCTGATATGGCGCTGCGCACCGTATGACGGTTGACGCCATAGCGCTCGGCCAGCGCCACCTCCGGCGGCAGTGCGGCATTCTCCGCGAAATCGCCTGTCGCGATCGCGTGCAGGATCTTGTCGGCGATCTGCCGCCACAGTGAAACGCCGCTGCGCCGCTCGATGCTGTCAGCCGCTATCTGCCCGATCATGACTTGCCCCACCCCAGCTTCTGTCGCCCCAACCGTCATGGCTGTCACGCACCCGTCATGGACTCGCGCTAGGTAATATGTATAATTTGTATAGTTGTCTATATCAATAGACAAATTTGGCAGAGAGGAATGCTGCTGATGCGAGGACAGGAAGCCCGCGACCAGGCGGGGCGCAAAGCCGCCATGGCAACGCTGGCGCAATCCAGTGGCGACGACATCGTCCGGCTCTGGAATGAGGCCGGGCTGCCTTCGGAGGCTGAATTGCTGCGTGGCCCCGAGACCGGGCTGGTGACGCTGCGCGGCCGCATCGGTGGTGGCGGCGCGCCTTTCAATGTCGGTGAGGCAACCGTCACCCGTGCCACCGTCCGCCTGCCCTCGGGACAGGTTGGGCATTGCTATGCGCTTGGCCGCGACAAGCAGAAGGCGAAGCTGGGGGCAATAGCCGACGCGCTGTGGCAGGACCCTGCCCGCCGCGCCGAGGTCGAGACCCGCCTGATTGCGCCTCTGCAATCCGCCTTGGCCACCTCCCAGGAGAAACGCCGCGCCGAGACGGCGGCAACAAAGGTGGACTTCTTCACCATGGTTCGCGGAGAAGATTGATGGAGATCGCAGCGCAATCGATTGAAGGCGGTTTCGCCGATCCGGTCTTCAACGCCCAAGCGGTGTTCCGCGCGATCATGGACGCCATGGCGCGGCCGGGCAGCGTTCAGCCCTTGCCGGTCCTGGCCCGCCCGCCGGCACCGCTCTTGGCAACAGCCGGCGCCATCGCGCTGGCGCTCTGCGACAACGACACGCCGCTCTGGCTCGACCCCGCCCTGCACGCCTCCGCCGCGATCGGCTCCTGGCTCGGCTTCCACACCGGCGCGCCGATGGCCAACACACCAGCCGACGCGCATTTCGCCTTCGTCGCCACACCCGCCGAAATGATGGCGCTCGACGGCTTTTCGCAGGGCACCCAGGATTATCCCGACCGCTCGACCACACTGATCCTGCAGGTTGGCGATCTCGTGTCGGGCACCCCGCTGTTGCTTGAAGGCCCCGGCATCGAAACCAGTACCACCATCGCGCCGGCGCAGATGCCGCGTCATTTCGTCGAGCAATGGAAGCAGAATATCAAGCGCTTTCCACGCGGCGTCGACATCATCCTCGCCACGTCAGGCGGCATAGCCTGCCTGCCGCGCACGACGCGCATCAAGACGATGGAGGCCTAGGATGTATGTCGCGGTAAAAGGCGGCGAGGCCGCAATTGCCAACGCCCACAGCCTGCTTGCCGATCGCCGGCGCGGCGACCGTTCAGTGCCCGCGCTGCGCCTCGACCAGATCGTCGAGCAGTTGGCGCTCGGCGTCGACCGGGTGATGAGCGAGGGTTCGCTCTACGACCGCGAACTCGCCGCACTCGCCATCGTCCAGGCGCGCGGCGACATGATCGAGGCGATCTTCCTGGTGCGCGCCTACCGCACCACGCTGCCGCGCTTCGGCTACTCGAAGCCGATCGACACCGACGCCATGCGGGTAGAGCGGCGCGTGTCGGCTACCTACAAGGACCTGCCCGGCGGCCAATTGCTTGGGCCCACCTTCGACTACACCCACCGGCTGCTCGATCCCGGGCTTGCCGCCGGCGTCGAGGTCGCGAAGCCGCTGCAGCGCGAGACGGAAGTGCAGGCGATGCCGCGCGTCTCGGCGATCCTCGCCCGCGAAGGCCTGATCGAGCCCGACGGCGAGATGCCGCAGGACCATGTCCCCGGCGATATCACCCGCGAGCCGCTGGAATTCCCGATGGCGCGCGACATCCGCCTGCAAGCGCTGTCGCGCGGCGATGAAGGTTTCCTGCTGGCGCTCGGCTACTCCACCCAGCGCGGCTATGCCCGCAACCACCCCTTTGTCGGCGAGATCCGCATCGGCGAGGTCGAGCTGGAGCTCGACGTGCCCGAACTGCCCTTCGCCGTGCCGCTCGGCAGCGTGCGTGTCACCGAATGCCAGATGGTCAACCAGTTCAAGGGCTCGGCCAAGGCGCCGCCGCAATTCACCCGCGGCTACGGCCTGGTCTTCGGCCAGAGCGAGCGCAAGGCGATGGCGATGGCGCTCTGCGACCGCGCGTTGCGCGCTTCGGAACTGGGCGAGGACATCGTTGCCGCCGCCCAGGACGAAGAATTCGTCATCTCGCATTCCGACAACGTCCAGGCGACCGGCTTCGTCGAGCATCTAAAGCTGCCGCACTACGTCGACTTCCAGGCCGAACTCGACCTCGTGCGCCGTATGCGCGCCGAATACGAAGCCCGCGAAAATCCGATGACGAAGGACGAGAAGAAAGAGGCGGCGGAATGACCACGCAATCGACCGACATCGCCACCTACAACTTCGCCTATCTCGACGAGCAGACCAAAAGGATGATCCGCCGGGCGATCCTCAAGGGCATCGCCATTCCTGGCTATCAGGTGCCGTTCGCCTCGCGCGAGATGCCGATGCCTTATGGCTGGGGCACCGGCGGCGTCCAGGTCACCGCCTCGATCATCGGCCCCGACGATGTGCTGAAGGTCATCGATCAGGGCGCCGACGACACCACCAACGCGGTCTCCATCCGCGCCTTCTTCAAGAAGGTCGCCAATGTCGCGGTAACCACCGATACCGCCAGCGCCACCATCATCCAAACCCGCCACCGTATCCCCGAGCATCCGCTGACGGCGGGCCAGGTGCTGGTCTATCAGGTGCCGATCCCCGAACCTCTGCGTTTCCTCGAACCGCGTGAAACCGAAACACGGAAAATGCATGCGCTGGAGGAATACGGCCTCATGCATGTGAAGCTCTACGAGGACATCGCCAAGCACGGTCGCATCGCCACCACCTATGCCTATCCGGTCAAGGTCGAGGGCCGCTATGTGATGGACCCCTCGCCGACGCCGAAATTCGACAATCCCAAGATGCACCGCTCGCCGGCGCTGCAACTGTTCGGCGCCGGCCGCGAGAAGCGCATCTACGCGGTGCCGCCGTTCACCGAGGTCGTCAGCCTCGACTTCGAGGACCATCCGTTCGAGGTCCAGACCTTCGACCAGCCCTGCGCGCTGTGCGCGGCCGAGAATGTCTATCTCGACGAGGTCATTCTCGACGACCATGGCGGCCACATGTTCGTCTGCTCCGACACCGATCATTGCGAGAAGCGGCGGGCCGACGGCCATCGCGGCCACCTTGCTGCCGAAACCGATCCTACTCCGGAAACCCATTCTGTCTCGGAAAAAATGGAGCCGGCGCAATGACCGACGAACCACTGCTGCGCGTCTCGGCACTCTCCAAATTCTACGGCTCGCGCGTCGGCTGCGACAATGTTTCGTTCGACCTCTGGCCGGGCGAGGTCCTGGCTGTGGTCGGCGAATCCGGCTCCGGCAAGACGACGCTGCTGAATTGCCTGTCGACGCGGCTGCTGCCCTCCTCCGGCACCGCCAGCTACCGCATGCGCGACGGCCAGTTCCGCGAACTCTACCGCATGAGCGAGGCCGAGCGCCGCTTCCTGATGCGCACCGACTGGGGCTTCGTCCATCAGAACCCGGCCGACGGCCTGCGCATGACGGTGTCTGCCGGCGCCAATGTCGGCGAACGGCTGATGGCCGTCGGTGACCGCCACTATGGCAAGATCCGCGCCACCGCCGTCGACTGGCTGTCGCGCGTCGAGATCGAGCAAGACCGCATCGACGACGAGCCGCGCGCCTTTTCCGGCGGAATGCGCCAGCGCCTGCAGATCGCCCGCAATCTCGTCACGGGACCACGGCTGGTATTCATGGACGAGCCCACGGGCGGCCTCGATGTTTCGGTCCAGGCACGCCTGCTCGATCTCCTGCGCGGGCTGGTCACAGACCTTGGTCTCGCGGCCATCGTCGTCACCCACGACCTCGCCGTGGCGCGCCTGCTGTCGCAGCGCATGATGGTGATGAAGGACGGCCGCGTCGTCGAAAGCGGCCTCACCGACCGCGTGCTCGACGATCCGCGCGCGCCCTACACGCAATTGCTTGTTTCCTCGATTTTGCAGGTGTGACGATGGCGCCAAGGCACCCCCCTCTGGCCTGCCGGCCATCTCCCCCTCAAGGGGGGAGATTGGCTGTCACTTCCGTTTTCGCCAATTTTCGACGTCGGAGAATGTGCGAGGCCGAAAAGCTTTCGATCTCCCCCCTTGAGGGGGAGATGGCCGGCAGGCCAGAGGGGGGCGCTGGCCCGCAAACCAACGACGACTGGAGAACCCTCTGATGCCGACCCCGCTCGTTGTTTCCGACGTCGCCAAGAGCTTCACCATGCATCTGCGTGACGGCATCAAACTGCCGGTCGTCGCTGGTGTCTCGTTCTCCATCAAGGCCGGCGAATGCACGGTGCTCGGCGGCCCGTCCGGTGCCGGCAAGAGCTCGATCCTGAAAATGCTCTACGGCAATTATGCCGCCGACGAAGGCCAGATCATCGTCCAGCATGAGGACGGGCTGATCGATCTCGCCAACGCCAGCCCGCGCACCGTTCTTGCCGTGCGCCGGCAAACGATCGGCTATGTCAGCCAGTTCCTGCGCACCGTGCCGCGCGTCTCGGCGCTGGATGTGGTTGCCGAGCCGCTGGTCGAGCGTGGTGAGGACCGTGAGGCGGCAAGAGGTAAGGCGCGCGCGCTGCTGGCGCAGCTCAACCTGCCCGAAAAACTTTGGGCGCTGCCGCCGGCGACCTTCTCCGGCGGCGAGCAGCAGCGTGTCAACATCGCGCGCGGCTTCATCACCGAACACCCGATCCTGTTGCTCGACGAGCCGACCGCCTCGCTTGATGCCAGGAACCGCGACGTGGTGATCGAACTCATCGCTGCCAAGAAGGCGGATGGCGTCGCGCTGCTCGGCATCTTCCACGACCATGACGTGCGCGAGGCGGTTGCCGACCGCATCATCGACGTCACCGCGTTCGCTCCGGGAAAACTCGCCGCATGAGCAGGAAACTGTCGGAGACCCCGTTGGTTCACCCGACGGCGGAAGTGCACAATTCCACGCTCGGCCGCTGGACCGAGATCGCCGACCGCAGCCGTGTTTCGGAAAGCGAGCTCGGCGACTATTCCTACATGATGCAGGACTGCGCCGTCTGGTGCGCGACGATCGGCAAGTTTGCCAACATCGCCGCAAGCGTGCGCCTCAACGCCACCAACCACCCGACCTGGCGGCCGACATTGCACCACTTCACCTACCGCGCCTCCGACTATTGGGACGACGCCGAGCATGAGAGCGAATTCTTCGCGGAGCGTCGCGCCAAGCGCGTCACCATCGGCCACGACACCTGGCTCGGCCATGGCTCGACCGTCCTGCCCGGCGTCACCGTCGGCGATGGCGCAGCGGTTGGCGCTGGAGCCGTCGTGTCCAAGGATGTCGCCCCCTACACCATCGTCGCCGGCGTGCCGGCAAAACCGATCCGCGAGCGCTTCGACCGCCGAACGGCGGAGCGCTATCAGGCACTCGCCTGGTGGGATTGGGATCATGCCAGGCTGCGCGCTTCACTCGATGATTTCCGGGAACTGTCTGCCGAAGCCTTCCTGGAGAAATACGAGGGATAGCTCCTCACATCGTCGTCATGGGAACTCGTTCATACCCTTGACACACGACTCGGACAGGACGCCATCTTCCCAGGGAGATCGCCATGCCCGACACAATCAGCCCCTCGCTCGCCGGATTCTTTGCCGGCTCCAATCCTACCACCCCGGCGCATCTCGGCACGCGCTACGACACGTCGGGCAACTTCCTGATCGAGCCCGGCAACACCGTCGTCAGCCATCTGGTCGGCGGCTCGCCGTCGCAGGGCGTGGTGCTTGCGGTGCGCGAGAAGATGCTGGCGATGCCTGACGCCGACCGGTTGGCCTTCACCCCCATCTCCAGCCTGCACATGACGCTATTCCAGGGCGTCATCGAGTATCGCCGCCGCTTGCCCTACTGGCCCCAGGACGTACCGCTCGACACCAGCATCGAGGCCATGACCCGCCTCTATCTGGAACGGCTGAAGGATTTCCGGGGCTTCGGCCCATTCAACATCAGGGTGGTCGAAATCGTGCCGAGCGGCCTCACCGTTGCCGGCGCGACCGACGACGACGTGCGCATCATGCGTCAATGGCGCGATGCGCTGGCGGTCCCGTTCGGGTACCGGCACCCCGATCACGACGCTTACGTCTTCCACATCACCCTCGCCTATCAGATCCAGCGTCTTGCCGACGACAGGGCGGCCGCGTGGCAGACGCTGTTCGACGATTGCCTGGCGCTTTTCGCGCGCCAGGCGCCGGTCATCGAGATCAAGCCGCCCGCATTCTGCAGCTTCCGCGACATGGAGCATTTCGAGGAATTGCAAGTGCTCGGCTGATCGCGCGGAAACGGGCGCATGACGCAGCGCCTGTGGAGCGTAACAAAACTGACATCCAGGCGACACGGCAGGTTCATGTGGCTGCGTTAGGCGAGAAGCCTGACAATCAACATGGTCCTGACGGGAACCTGCCCATGCCAGCAACCTCAGCCACGCTCGAAATCCGCGGCGTCACCCGACGATTTGGCAAGAACACCGCTGTCAGCGATATCAACATCTCGATCCCGCAGGGTCAGATGGTCGGCGTCATCGGCCGTTCCGGTGCCGGTAAATCGACCCTTCTTCGCATGATCAACCGTCTCATCGATCCCAGCCAGGGGTCGATTTTTTTTGACGGCGCCGAAGTCTCCCAGTTGCGCGGCTCGCCGCTGCGGCGCTGGCAGCGCGACTGCGCCATGATCTTCCAGCAGTTCAACCTGGTGCCGCGCCTCGACGTGCTGACCAATGTGCTGCTCGGCAAGCTGAACCACCGTTCGACGATATCGAACCTTTTCGGCATGTTCTCCCGCGCCGAATGCGCCGAGGCCGTCGCCGCCCTCGAACGGCTCGACATCGCCCGCACCGCACTGCAGCCCGCCGGAACGCTATCGGGCGGACAGCAGCAGCGCGTCGCCATCGCCCGCGCCATGATGCAGCAGCCCAGGGTGATCCTCGCCGACGAGCCGATCGCCTCGCTCGACCCGCTCAATGCCAAGGTGGTGATGGATTCGCTGCAGGACATCAATCTGCGCGAAGGCATCACGGTCGTCACCAACCTCCACACGCTGGATACCGCCCGCACCTATTGCAACCGCATCATCGGCATGGCGGCCGGCAAGGTCGTCTTCGATGGCGCGCCGGAAGAGCTCGACCGCGAGGCCGTCCGCCTCGTCTACGGCGCCGACAGCAATGGTGGCGAGATTTCGGAGGCCATCACCTCCACCAGCGTTGCCTTCAAGCGAAAGATCGCCGCATCCGCCGGACCGCTCGAACCTGCATTCCCAGCTTACTGAGTTCAAGAAAGAGCGGCTCGGATCGTCCGCCCGCGTCAAGGGCACCTGTCAAAATCGATAACGCTGCCGGCGCGGGGCCGGAACCTACAGGAGAGATATCAATGTTCAGGAAGATGGTTCTCAGCGCCGTTTCGGTGCTCGCCGTGGCCACCAGCATGGCCCACGCCGCCGATATGAAGGAATTCCGCGTCGGCATTCTCGGTGGCGAGAACGAGACCGACCGGCTGCGCAACTACCAGTGCCTGGCCGACCATTTGAAGGCCGAATTCGGTTTCGAAAAGGTCTCGCTGTTCCCGGCCGCCGACTATGACGGCGTCATCCAAGGCCTGCTCGGCGGTACGCTCGATTTCGCCGAACTCGGCGCTTCCGGCTACGCCAGCGTCGCCCTTAAGGACCCGAAGGCGGTTACCCCGATCCTCACCACCCAGCAGACCGACGGCGCCACCGGCTATTATTCGATCGGCCTGGCACTCAAGTCCTCCGGTATCACCGACATCAAGTCGGCCAAGGGCAAGAAGCTCGGCTACGCCGATCCGGATTCGACCTCGGGCTACCTGATCCCGCTGACCCAGATCCCGAAGGACACCGGCGCTTCGAACGAGACCTTCTTCGCTTCGACCCAGTTCAACGGCGGCCACGAGAACAACGTCCTGGCCGTGCGTGACGGCAAGGTCGACGTCGCCGTGGACGATTCCTCGGGCATCGGCGACTTCAAGAACGGCTACACTTCGGGCACCTTCCACAAGGAAGTCGCCAAGGGCGCCGTCGACCCCAACGACTTCGTCGAAGTCTGGCGCTCGGGCCTGATTCCGAACGGCCCGCTGGTCGTGCGCACCGCGCTCGGCGACGACATGACCGCCAAGCTGACCGCCTTCTTCACCGACCTGCCCAAGAAGGACAAGGCTTGCTTCGAAGGCGTCGAAGGTGGCGATTTTACCGGCTACGTTCCGGTGAAGGCGGACTTCTACAACGTCATCGTCGAAGCCCGTAAGGCAGCCATCGGCGGCTAACGGCGAAATCGGAAAGGGCGGCGCTGAAAACGCCGCCCTTTTTGCATCTCCGATCATGACCCTTTCCGTGACAGCCCCCTCTTCTGGCGCTACCCATCAGATGGCCGACGCCTGGCGACGGCAGACGTCGTTGCGCCGGTTCTATACCGCCCTCGGCGTCGCGCTGCTGCTTGTCGCCATGCTCGCCAGCATGTGGTTTGCCGACGAAGCCAATGCCGGCCACTTCTTCGACCGGCTGCCGCACATCCTGGATTTCCTGAGCTGGCTCGTCCCCAAGGACTGGAACGACGTCTGGCGGGCTTTGTTCGACATCGCCTCGCCGCATGATACCGGCACCCAGGAATTCAACTTCCCGCTTGGCCGCGTCTATGTCTGGGGCGGCTTCTACATCCCCGAATATTTTGAGCTGATGCTGACCACGGTGAACGTGGCGCTGGTCTCGACCTTCATCGGTTTCGTCTTCGCCGTGCCGTTCTCCTTCATCGCCGCGCGCAATCTGACGCCGCACCCTGTGCTGCGGCTTGTCGTCAAGCGCTTCATGGAGCTGCTGCGCGCCTTCCCCGAGATCGTCATCGCCGGCCTGTTCGCGGCCATCGTCTCGATCGGCCCGGTCGCCGCCATCATCGCCATCGGCCTGCATTCGATCGGCGCGCTGGGCAAGCTGTTCTACGAGATCAATGAGAACATCGACATGCGGGCCGAGGAAGGCCTGCGGGCGGTTGGCGCCAACTGGTTCGAGCGGGTGCGCTTTGCCGGCCTGCCGCAGGTGCTGCCCAACTTCATGTCCTACACGCTGCTGCGGATCGAGATCAACGTTCGTATCTCCACCATCATGGGCGCAGTCGGCGGCGGCGGCATTGGCGAGGAGCTCAAGCTCTCCATCTCGCGCGGCTTCGGCGCCAAGACGCTGGCGCTGGTGCTGCTCCTTTTCACCACCATCTTCATCGTCGACCAGTTCTCCGCCTGGCTGCGCCGCAAGCTCGTCGGCGAGCAGGCCTTCGTGATGGGGGCTTAGACCATGGTCCCGAAAAGTGGAGGCCGGTTTTCGGAAGAGATCATGGTCAAACAAAAAGATGAATCATGGCGACGATGACGGCGGATGAAATCAGCGCGATCGAGGACCGCTTTCCGCAGGTGTTCCGGCGCCCGGCCTACAAGCGCTTCGGCCCGCTGTTCCTGCTTCTGGGCACGGTGCTTTACCTCGCCTATGCGATGTGGTTCTTCAGCCTGCCGCAGGTGCTGCGGGAATCGCACTGGGAGCGCCTGCCGCTGTTCCTGTCGCAGTGGGTCAGCTACGATCTGCAGCCGGAGTTTCGCCTCGACCAAGCCGAGATCACGCCAAAATATCCGCGCTTCTCCGCGCTTGGCGAGAACCCGAACCCCGACTGGGTGATCAGGAACCCGGACGGCACGTTCACCGTGCAGATCGACGGGCCGGCTAAATCCGTCACTTTCGACAAGGCGCAGGCGACGATCATGGCCAACGGCCAAACCGTGCCTGTCACGCTGACCAGCGGCAAGCCGGTTATCTCAGGCCCAGTGCCGGACTGGATCACCGCGCATGACGACGAAGTGGTCGCCAAGATGGGCTTCGCCGGCGAGGTGCGCGTTACCGTCGATCGCGTCAAAGTGCGCAAGCGCTTCCTCGGCTGGGCGAATTTCGTCTTCGACACCCGCTCGCCCTTCTTCGGCAAATCGGCGGGAGACGTGGTCTCCCTGATCGTGTCCGGGCCGCAGTTGAAACCCGGCACCTCGAACCTCGCACTGGCCGGCGACAACATCTGGAACAACGCCCAGTGGCAGCACGGTGACGTCTGGACGAAGCTGCTGCAGACCATCGTCATGGCGTTTCTCGGCACGCTGCTCGGTGGCATCGTCGCCTTCCCGCTGGGTTTCTTCGCCGCCCGCAACATCACGCCGAGCGGATTGCTGAGCCAGGTGCTCAAGCGCTTCTTCGACTTCATGCGCTCGGTCGACATGCTGATCTGGGCATTGTTCTTCACCCGCGCCTTCGGGCCGGGCCCCCTGGCCGGCAGTGCGGCGATCTTCTTCACCGAGATCGGCACGCTCGGCAAAACCTATTCCGAGGCGTTGGAGAACATCGACGACAAGCCGCGCGAGGGCGTCGTCTCGACCGGCGCCAACGGCCTTCTGGTGCAGCGCTATGGCGTGATACCGGAAGTGGTGCCCGTGTTCATCAGCCAGACGCTCTACCAATGGGAATCCAACACCCGCGGCGCCACCATCATCGGCGCCGTCGGCGCCGGCGGCATCGGCCTGAAATTATGGGAAGCGATGCGCACCAACTCCAACTGGGCCAACGTCTTCTACATGGTTCTGCTGACGCTGGTGGTGGTCTTCATCTTCGACAACATCTCCAACTTCCTGCGCCGCAGGCTCAGCCGGACGATCCACGATTACAACAGGATCCAGGCCGAGCAGGAGTAGGCATCTTCCAGAATGAGGCGAGACGTCGGCGGGACAGCACTCCCCTCTGGCCTGCCGGCCATCTCCCCCGCAAGGAGGGAGATTGGCAGTTTCACAGGTGGCGCCTCCATTGCAACACTGGAGACTGGCGAAAGCCAGCACAACATCCGATCTCCCCCCTTGCGGGGGAGATGTCCGGCAGGACAGAGGGGGGTGTGAAGGAACGCGGCGTTCGTTGGACGGCGGCATTGTTACCTAAGCCGCCCCTCTCCACCCGTCCTTGATATGCTTATACCCCTCCCGATACACCGCTTCCGGCGTCTCGGAAAAATCGCGCCACACCTTGGTCGCCGCCGCCAGATCCTTCAGCGAGCGGCCGAAAGCTTCGATCGTCAGCCAGTCGTCATAGCCGCTCTTGCGGATCGCCGCGAACGTCTCTTTCCATGGAATGTTGCCGCGCCCCGGCACGCCGCGATCGTTTTCCGAAATATGGATATGCACGATATTGCGGCGGTGCTTCGTGTAGGCGCCGATCGGATCGGCCTCTTCGATATTGGCGTGGAATGTGTCGTACATCGCCTTGATATACGGCCGGTCGATGGCGTCGATGTGCTCCGACAGGTCGGCCATCGTGTTGAGAAGATAGCATTCGAAGCGGTTCAGCGCCTCGAGCCCGATGGTGACGTTCCGCTTGCCGGCATGGTCGCCGATGGCGCGCTGCGAGGCGATCGAGCGTTTCTTCTCGGCGGCTGTCGGCCCGGAACCGGAAAAGGCGCCGAGCGTCGAATGCAGCGGGCCGCTCAGCGTGCGAGCGCCAAGCGCCTCGGCGCAATCGACAGCCCATTTCATGTAGTCGATACCGGCCTTGCGCGTGGCCGCATCGGCCGAGATCAGGTTCATCGCCGGATCGCCCATGGCCGAGACGGCGGTCCGCTCCAAGCCGATGCGGTCAAGCAATTCGCCCAGTTTCCTGTAGTCGTCCGGCATGCCGGAAAAGATCGGTATCTCGACGCCGTCGAAGCCGGTCGCCTTGATGTCGCGAAGCAGCGGCTCGTGCTTCTTCGATACCGCCGTCGTCCACAAGAACATGCACATGCCGATTTTCATCGACGCCCCTCCCCTTGACCCCCAAATCCCCTCAGTCTTAGAGTTTGGTCCACGCCCCGTTCTTCTTCGACGACTTCACGCAGGCCTCGATGAAGGCCATTCCCTCGACGCCGTCGGCGATCGTTGGGAAGACAACATCCTTTGCCGGCTTGCCGCCCTTCCTGCGCGCTGCGCGGATGGCGCGCGCGGCTTCCTGGTAGATGTTGGCGAAACCTTCCAGATAGCCCTCGGGATGGCCCGATGGGACGCGGCTGACACGGCCCGCCACTGGCAGCGCACCGGCACCGTTGCGGGTGATCAATTGCTTCGGCTGCCCGAACGGCGTGTACCAGAGATAGTTCGGATCGGCCTGCACCCATTCCAGCCCGCCCTTCGAGCCATAGATGCGCAACTTCAGGCCGTTCTCGTGCCCGGGCGCCACCTGGCTTGCCCAGATCATGCCCTTGGCCGGATGCGTCTTGCCGGAGGGCTTGAAGCGCAGCATGACGTTGACATTGTCGTCGAGCAGCCGCCCCGGCACGAAGGCATCGAGATCGGCCGAGAGCGAATCGAGTTCCAACCCAGAGACGAAGCGGGCGAGATTGTAGGCATGGGTGCCGATGTCGCCCAGCGCACCGCCCGCACCGGCCTGCTTCGGATCGCCGCGCCATGATGCCTGCTTCTGGCCGGTGGCGGCGAGATCCTCGGTCAGCCAGTCCTGCGGATATTCGGACTGCACGATGCGGATGTCGCCGAGCACGCCCTTGGCGACCATCTCACGCGCCTGCCGCACCATCGGATAGGCGGTGTAATTGTGGGTGAGCACGAACACCTTGCCGGTCTTCTCGACGATCGCCGCGAGCTTCTTCGCCTCGGCCAGCGTCGTCGCCAGCGGCTTGTCGCAGATGACGTGGATGCCCGCCTCGAGGAAGGCCTTTGCCGCCGGCACATGCACATTGTTGGGCGTCACGATAGCGACCGCCTCGATGCCGTCGGGACGTTTGGCCTCGGCCTTGGCCATCTCGGCATAGGACGCGTAGCTGCGGTCGGGATCGAGCCCGAGTTCGGCGGCCGAAGCCTTGGCGCGCGCCGGGTCGGACGACAGCGCGCCGGCAACCAGCACGAAATCATTGTCCAAGCGCGCCGCGATCCGGTGCACCGCGCCGATGAAGGCGCCCTGCCCGCCGCCGACCATGCCGTAGCGGATCGGGCCGCCTCCCGTCTCCGACTTCGATGCGCCGACCATGTCTTTCTCCCTCATGTCTGAAATATCATTCCCTCGATGGAGGGAAGCCGCGTCAAATTCCCATCATGGCGCGCAACAGCTTCTTGTCGGTGGTGCCGGCGGCGAAATCGTCGAATGCCTTCTCCGTCACCCGGATGATGTGGTGCTGGATGAAGGGCGCCCCTTCGGCAGCACCGTCTTCCGGATGCTTCAGGCAGCATTCCCATTCCAGCACCGCCCAGGAATCATAATTGTACTGCGTCAGCTTGGAGAAGATGCCGCCGAAATCCACTTGCCCGTCGCCGAGCGAACGGAAGCGGCCGGCACGGTTGGTCCAGCTCTGATAGCCGGAATAGACGCCTTGCCGGCCGGTCGGGTTGAACTCGGCGTCCTTGACGTGGAAGGCCTTGATGCGCTCGTGATAGATGTCGATGAATTCTAGATAATCGAGCTGCTGCAGCAGGAAGTGCGACGGGTCGTAGTTGATGTTGCAGCGCTTGTGGCCGCCGACCGCGTCGAGGAACATTTCGAAAGTGGCGCCGTCGAACACGTCCTCAGAGGGGTGAATTTCATAGCCGACATCGACGCCATTGTCCTCGTAGACGTCGAGGATCGGCTTCCAGCGTTTGCCGAGCTCGCCAAACGCTTCCTCAATGAGTCCAGCCGGCCGCTGCGGGAACGGATAGAGGTAAGGGAAAGCCAGCGAGCCGGTAAACGACACTGAAGCATTCAGGCCTAGGTTGCGCGATGCTTTGGCGCCGAACTTCATCTGCTCGACAGCCCACTTCTGCCGGGCTGCGGGATTATTGTGCACCGACGGCGGCGCAAAGCCATCCATCTGCGCGTCATAGGCCGGATGAACCGCGACCAGCTGCCCCTGCAGATGCGTCGACAGTTCGGTGATCTCGACGCCGGCGTCAGCGCAGATGCCCTTCACCTCGTCGCAATAGGCCTTGGAAGACGCCGCTTTCTCGAGGTCGAACAGGCGTGCGTCCCAGGTCGGGATCTGCACGCCCTTGTAACCGAGACCCGCGGCCCATTTGGTGATCGAAGGCAGCGAATTGAACGGCGCCGCATCACCCGCGAACTGCGCCAGAAACAGTCCAGGACCCTTCATTGTCGTCGGCATCGGCATCCTCCTCATTTGTCGCGACCAAGCATAGCGCCGATTGGAAGCAGGGCCAGCCATTTTGGTCTTCTCGCATCGGGCGCTTTGCAGGCACTGCCATTCTGGTATTACCAAATGGGCAAATTTGGTCAAGCCTCTCAATGCGCCGCCAAAGCCCTCCAATTACTCAAAATGAAGGCACATATCGCAATATAATCAACAGCGTAATCCGCACGAAAAGTTGCGATGCCCCGCTTCTTGCCGTTCCGGGGAATTTGCTGTAGACCTCATTTAAGGCCCAATTGGTCGAACCAGTTTGCAAGGAAAAGGCTGGGGATGCCTTGGGGAGGAACCCATGCGTCGCCTTTCGGCGATGCATGTCGCAGGCAAACCATACGGACGAACTTTGGGAAGGACGGACCATGCATCTTTCGACGCACAACTGGATGCGCGCGGAACCTCTGGAGACGACGCTCAAGCGCATCAAGAAATTCGGCTACGAGTCGATCGAGATTTCCGGCGAGCCCGAACAGTACAAGACCAAGGAGACGCGGGCGCTGTTGAAGGAACATGGCATCCGCTGCTGGGGCGCGGTCACCTTGATGCTGGGCGAACGCAACCTCGCCGCCAGGAACCAGGGCCAGCGCGAGCGCTCGGTGCAGTATGTCAAGGACGTGCTGACCATGGTCAGCGAACTCGATGGCGAGATCATCACGCTTGTCCCCGCGACCGTCGGCAAGGTGGTGCCTGACGGCACCGAGGAAGAGGAATGGAAGTGGGTGGTCGATGCGACCCGCGAGTGCTTCACCCACGCCAAGAAGGTCGGCGTCAAGATCGCGGTCGAGCCGCTGAACCGCTTCGAAACCTATCTGTTCAACCGTGGCGCCCAGGCGCTGGCGCTGGCCGACGCGGTCAGCCCCGAATGCGGCGTCTGCCTCGACGCTTATCACATCCACATGGAGGAATTTAACGTCCACGACGCCATCCGCCAGGTCGGAAAGCGCCTGTTCGACTTCCACGTCGCCGACAACAACCGCTTCGCCGCCGGCCTCGGCCAGATCGACTGGCCCAGGATCGTCGCCACCTTGAAGGAAGTCGGCTACGACGGCGCGCTGACCAACGAGTTCGTCGCCCCCGTCGACCGGACGCCGGCGGCACCCTACCCCGAAATGGTCGAGCGCCATCCGGTCGACATCTCGCCTGAACAGCTGAAGTTCATCCAGGACCATGGCTCCAGCGTGCTCACCGAAAAATTCTACACCGACCAGATGCGCATCACCGCCGAAACGCTGCTGCCGCTGATCAAGTAGTCGACTGCTTTGGGATTTTGCCCTTTCGCCCTGGCCGGCGGCAGGGCTGGGGAAAAATATGCGCATCAAGACCGTCCAAGCCTGGTGGGTCCGCATCCCGATCGAAGCCGCTCGGCAACACCGTAGCGACTTCGGCCAGGTCACGACCTTCGACGCCGCCATCCTGCGCATCGAAACCGATGATGGGCTGGTCGGCTGGGGCGAAGGCAAGAACGCCGCCGGCAGCGCCGGCAGTTACGGCGCCCTTGTCCACATGCTGAACCATGAGGTTGGGCCGCAGCTGATCGGCCGTGATCCGGCCGACATCGGCGTCATCTGGGAAATGCTCTACAACGGCGTGCGCCACGACAGCGCCATACGCGCCGGCCATGCCATGCCGCAGCTGGCGCGGCGCGGCATGAGTGTCGCCGCCATCAGCGCCGTCGACATCGCGCTCTGGGATATTCTGGGCAAATCGCTGGGCGTCCCGGTCTGGCGGCTGCTGGGTGGCCGCAAGGCCGACCGCATGCAGGCCTATGCCTCGGGTGGCTGGGCCGCCGCCGATGCCATTGGCGAGCAGTTGAAGTCCTATATCGCCCGGGGTGGCTTCAAGGCGCTGAAGATGCGGGTCGGCGCCATGGATGGCGCCGCGCACATTTCCGCCGCGCGCGTCCGCGCCGCGCGCCAGGCGCTCGGCCCCGACGTCGAACTGATGGTCGACGCCCACGGTACCTATACGGTCGCCGAAGCAAAGCGCTTCATTCATCTGGTCAACGACCTCGATCTCGCCTGGTTCGAAGAGCCGATCATCGCCGATGACAAGCCTGGCATGGCTGAAGTGCGCGCCTCGTGCGCCGTCCCGATCGCCACCGGCGAAAGCGAGGCGACACGCTATGCCTTCCGCGACCTCGCCGTGCTCAAGGCCGCCGACATCTTCCAGCCGGATCCTGCCTTCTGCGGCGGCATCAGCGAGGCGATGAAGATCGGCACCATCGCCAGCGCCTTCAACCTGCGCTTTGCGCCGCATCTGTGGGCCGGCGCCCCCTGCTTCTTTGCCGGGCTGCATGTCTGCGCCGCCTCGCCGGCGAGTTTCACGGTCGAATATTCGCTCGGCGCCAACCCGATGATCCACGATCTGATCGAAGAGACTGTCGAAGCAAGGGACGGTATGATAGCGATCCCCGAAAAGCCGGGTCTGGGATTCACCATTTCGGAGCGGTTCCTGGAGGCGCACGCGCAACGCAATTGACGATGAAAGAAAAGAACCTTCTCGCGGAACTCGCCGCCTATCTGTTCTCCCACTCGGACAAGGAGACCGGCCGGACACCGTCGGAACGTGAGCTGGCGGAGCATTTCGGCGTCAGCCGCGGCCAGATCCGCGAGGCGCTCGCCATCCTCGAAGCCATGCGGATCGTCGAACGCCGCGCCAAGTCCGGCATCTACATCGACACAAAGCAGGCGAGCGTCGAGGCGCTGGCGCTGTTTGCCCGCGCCGGGCTGCCGCTCGATCCGCTGCAGATTTACGAGACAGTCGAGTTGCGCAAGATCCACGAGATCAAGGCCGCAGAACTTGCCTGTTCGCGTGCCACCGAGGAAAATTTCGAACGCCTGCGCGAAATCCTCAAGGCTTCCGAGGAGCGCATCGCCGCCGGCGAGGGCCTTGCCAAGGAGGACCGCGAATTCCATCTTGAGATCGTGCGCGCCACCAAGAACAGCGTCTTCCACAACATCTGCAGCGTCTATTATTTGATGGGCGAGCAGCGCCTGCCGATCTATTTCAACGATCCCGAACGCAGCGTGCGCTCGCATGCCGAGCACGTGCAGATCTACGAGGCGCTGCTGCGCCGCGACGGCAATCTCGCCCAGGCGCTGATGAGCGCGCATCTGCAAGGGGCGGAAAGCTACTGGAAGGGCCTGATCGAAGGCGGCATGGCGGCTGCGCCGCCGAGCCCAGCGCTCGAAAAGGCCTGACCGTGGCCCAGCCGAAGATCCTGTCGACCCATCCGCTGCACCCGCGCGCCGCGGCCAAACTGGCGGGCGCCGGCCAGCTTGTGATCGCATCGGCGCTCGATGCTGGCACCTTGGCCAGGGAAGCGAAGGACGCCGACATCGTCATCGTGCGTGCACCGCTGCCGCCGGCGCTGTTCGAGGGTGCCTGGAAGCTGAGGGCGGCCATCCGCCATGGCGCCGGGCTCGACATGATCCCGATGGAGGCGGCGGCCGCCGCCGGTGTGCTGGTGGCCAATGTGCCGGCGGTCAATGCGCGCTCGGTTGCCGAACACGTCATGTTCACTGCACTTGCCCTGCTTCGGCAATTCCGCAAGGTCGACCGCGACCTGCGCACCAAAGGCTGGCTCGCCGGACGCGAGCATGCCAACGCCAACGTCGAACTCGCCGGCAAGACCATCGGCATCGTCGGCCTTGGCGCCGTCGGCCAGGCTGTCGGCCATATCGCAGCGCACGGCTTCGACTTGAAAGTGGTGGCCACGACGCGCAGCATGCAGCCGGCGCCGGAAAAGGTCGGATTCCTGTCGATCGATGCGCTGGTCGAGCAGAGCGACATCATCGTGCTCTGCTGCCCGCTGACGCCGGAGACGCGCGGCCTGATCAGCCGAGAGCGCATCGCCCGCATGAAACCCAATGCGCTGTTGATCAACGTGTCGCGAGGCCCGGTCGTCGATGACGACGCGTTGATCGAGGCCTTGCAGAAGCGCCGTATCGGCGGTGCCGCGCTCGACGTTTTCTCGACGCAGCCGCTGCCGTCGAATCATTCCTATTTCGGCTTCGACAACGTCATCATCACCCCGCATATGGCAGGGATTACCGAGGAATCGATGATGCGCATGGGCGTCGGCGCCGCGGGCGAGGCCCTGCTGGTGCTGGCTGGCAAACTGCCGGTCAACCTGCGCAATCCGGAAGTGGTCGATCACTACCGGCGGCGCTTTCCGCTCGACATATAGCGCATCGCGGTTTCGCCCCAATTCTCCGCGACGTTGCAACCATGTCCGGTTTTCGCCTCGCATTTCTGACTGTTGTAGCTTCGTCGATCTTCGCTGTGCCGGCACTCGCCGCAGGCGAAAGCAGTTATGTCTATTGCGACAACGGGCTTCGCTGCTTCAAGGCGCCCTGCCCGTCGAACAGCGCGCTCGACCTTGCCACCGGCACGATCATCAAGGGAGTATCGATCGACACCAGCGAATTGCCGCAGGCCGACAAGGCGATAACGGATCAGTCCGACGTGCTTTACAGCGGAAAGATCATCGTCAGGGGTTCGATCGAGCACCGTACCCAAACCATCACCGGCAAGGACTACAGCCTGCCCTGGCTGGTCGCGACCCGCATCGTGCGCACCCCAAGGACAGCGAACGCAAGCACTGTTCGTCGCACTGATCCGCCATCTGCGGTCGACTGCCGATCATCCGCCCAGCAGCCTTTCCACTTCAGCGGCAATCCGCAAAAGACGGCGATCATGGCCATTGCGCGCCACCAGCATCAGCCCCGCTGGTAGCGTCATGCCCGGCATGGGCAGCGAGATCGCGCAGAGGTCGAACTGGTTGGCAACCTGCGTGTTGCGCAGCAGCAGGCCCTCTATGTGATCGCGCAGCTCGGCATTCTCGGCCATCGATACAATACTCGGCGCCGTCACCGGCGTCGTCGGCAAGGCCAGCACATCGACCGATGTCAGCCGCTCGTCCATGGCGGCGGCCAGCGCGGCGCGGCGGCGCAAGGCCCTGATGTAGACCGGCGTCGGTATGGCGGCTGCCCGCGACAAAGGCCCGCTGACATGCGGGTCGACCGGCACCGATGCTCCCGTCGCCAGCCAGTCGGCATGGATTTCGGCCCCTTCCATCGCAGCGATCGAGCCACGCTTCGTCGCCGCGCGCATCTCTCCAAGCAGATCGTCTATCGACATGTCAGCCAGGCGCGCATCTGCCTGTTCGATCTTGCCGAGACAATGCTCGAACGCCGCGGCCACCTCGCTTTCCGTGTCTCCAAAGAGAACGCCGCGCGGAATGCCGATGCGAAGGCCTGAAAGGGGGATCGGCGCCAGCTCGGCCGGCATATTGCCAGCCATCACGGCATCGGCGGCGGCGCACTGGACTACAGTTCGAGCGAGCGGCCCGATCGAGTCGAGAGTGGCGGACAGCGGGAAGGCGCCAGTCAGCGGCACGCGCCGCGCCGTCGGCTTGAAGCCGACGACACCGTTGAGCGACGCTGGTATGCGCACCGAGCCGCCGGTGTCGGAGCCGATCGATATTTCGCTCGTCGCCTCGCCGACGGAAACGCCGGCACCTGAGGACGAACCGCCGGGAATGCGGCTGGCATCGACGGCATTGCCTGGCGTGCCGTAGTGCATGTTGTCGCCGATCGCGGTGAAGGCGAATTCGGTCATGTTGGTCTTGCCGATGATCACAGCGCCGGCTTGCCGCAACCGGCTGACGGTGGCCGCGTCGCGCGAAGCGGGCATGGCGGTCTTGCGCATCAGCGAGCCGGCTGTGGTTGGTTCGCCGGCGACATCGAACAGATCCTTGACCGAGACGATGGTGCCGTCGAGCGGTCCAAGTGTCACGTCTGCCCGTTTGCGGGCATCACTGGCATCGGCTGCCGCCCGCGCCACTTCGGCGTAGAGCTTGGTAAACACGCGTTCCTCACCGGCACGAGCGGCAAGGCGCGCCAGGATGATTTCCAGATGATCGCGGGCTGACTGCATTTTCGGTGTCGGACTCCGGACGCCTCGAACGTCCTTGGGCAAGCGCATGGAATGCCAAGACTTAACCCGGCGCAGGTGGTTTTGCACCCCTGCCGGACGCAAGGAAGAAAACGATGCTCTACAAAGGCAGCTGTCACTGCGGCAAGGTAGCCTTCGAATTCGAGGCGGAGCTGACCGGGGCCGTGCGGTGCAATTGTTCGATCTGCTCGCGCAAGGGCGCGCTCCTGTGCGCCATTCCGCACGCGGCCTTGGCCGTGCTGGCCTGGGGTGATGATTTGGGCACCTACACATTCGGCAAACATGCGATGGCGCACCGCTTCTGCCGCACCTGCGGCATCCACCCTTTCGCCGAAGATGTACGCGAAGGCGGGGAACGCAGTGCCTACATCAACCTCAACTGTGTCGCCGATCTCGATCCTTCGACCCTGTCGATCTTCGACTTCGACGGGCGCTCGGCCTGATACTGTTGCACAAGCCATCACAAAGACAGCGGCCCGAAGACCGTGACGGTTTTCGGGCCGCTCCCAAATCAGGGATTCGGCGACACTATTCCACGCGCTTCGGGCCGCGCAGGAACACCACGATGGCCGCCAGCAATGTCGCCGCGCCGCAATAGGCGAAGGCGCTGGCGACGCCGGCATGGTCGACCAGCAGGCCACCAAAGACGGCGCCCAATGCAATCGCCACCTGGAACGTCGCCACCATCAAGCCGCCGGCGCTTTCAGCCTGGTCGGGCGCGGCTCGCACCAGCCAGCTCTGCAGCCCGACCGGCACCGCGCCGAAGGCAAAGCCCCAGACCGCGACCGAAACCGCGGCAATGGTCGGCGAGGCGCCAAGAACCAGCATCGAGGCGGCGGCCAGTGCAATCAGCAGGGGTGCCAGCGCGACCGCTGCCTTGAGATTGCGCTCGGCCAGGATGCCGCCGGCGACATTGCCGAAGAAGCCGCCTATGCCGTAGGCCAGCAGCACCAGCGAGATCGTCTCGATGTCAAGCACGGGAACCTTTTCGAGGAATGGGCGCACATAGGTGAAACCGGCAAAGTGCCCCGAGGCGACCAGCAGCACGACCAGCAGCGCCACCCTGATCGACGGCCGCTCCAGCACCTCGAGCAAGGTGCGGAAGCTTGCGACGCCCACGGGCGGCAGCTTCGGGATGGTCGCCACCTGCACCAGCAGCGCCAGCGCGCCGACGATGGTCGCGATCATGAAGGCGGTGCGCCATCCCCAGATATCACCGACATAGGCGCCGACGGGAGCCGCGGTGACGGTGGCGAGCGAAACCCCGGTCAGGATGATCGACATGGCGCGCGGCATCAGCCGCATCGGCACCAGCCGCAGCGCCATGGCAGCCGACATCGCCCAGAAGCCGCCCAGGGCGACGCCAAGCACGACGCGGGCAAGCAGAAGCATGGACAAGGATGAAGCAAAGGTGGCCAGGAGATTGGACAGGATCAGGAACATCGTCAGCATCCACATCACCAGCCTGCGGTCCATGCGTCTTGTGATGATTGCCATTGTCGGTGCGGCAATGGCGCCGACGATCGCGGTCGCCGTCACCGCTTGTCCCGCCACGCCTTCTGTGACGCCGAGATCGCGCGCCATCGGCGTCAGCAGGCTGGCGGGCAGGAATTCAGCCGTCACGAGGCCGAAAACGCCAAGCGCGAGCGAGACCACGGCACCCCATGCCGGCTCTGTTCGTTCCTCCTGGTCTGCGGGGTTCAGTAGGGCGGCGTCGACGGCGCCCGTCGCGGATTCGGCCATGATCAGTCTCCGATGAAGTTGCAGCGCAGCATTTGGCTGCAGTGCAACATAGGGAGTGACGGGCTGGAGTTTCCATGTTAGAAACACCATTATGTTTGACCGTTCGTCCAAAATTCCGGTCACTGGCGACGCGCTGACCGACATATTGCGCGGCTTGCGTCTCGATGGCGTCGAGTATGGCCGCTGCGAGATGAAAGAGCCCTGGGGCATCCAGTTCCCGGCCCAGCCGGCGGCCCGGTTTCACTTCATCGGCCGCAAGGGCTGCTGGCTGAAGCAGCCGTCCGGCGAGTGGGTGCAGCTCAATGCCGGCGATGCGGTATTGCTGCCGCGAGGCGCTGCTCATGTGTTGGCCAGCGAACCCGGCGCCCAGGCCTGGCCAATTCACAGCTATGGGCGCGAAGAGGTCTGCAAGGACGTCTATTGTACGTCGAACGCGGAGATGTGCGACAAGAATGGCCAGCCGGGCACGCTGCTGTTCTGCGCCAGCATGTATTTCAACCTCGATGGCCTGCATCCGCTGCTCGGGATGATGCCGGATGTGATGCGCACACACGAGCTCGAAGACTACGAACCGGGCATTCCGCACCTGCTGGATTCGATGGCGCGCGAAGTGACGATGGAGCGCGTCGGCTCCGGCGGCATCCTGGCGCGGCTGGCCGATGTGCTTGCCGCCACCGTCATCCGCTCATGGGTCGAGCGCGGCTGCGGCGACTCGTCCGGCTGGATCGCGGCGGTCAGGGACCGCGACATCGGCCGCGTGCTGGCCGCCATTCATCTCGAACCGGACCATGACTGGACGGTCGAGTCGCTGGCCCGGATGATGGGCGCCTCGCGCTCGGGCTTTGCCGAGCGTTTCGCCACCATCGTCGGCGAAACGCCGGCAAAATATGTCACCCAGGTCAGGATGCATCAGGCGCGGCAATGGCTGGTCCGCGACCGGATGAAGATATCGGTCGTTGCCGCCCGCCTCGGCTATGAATCGGACGCCGCCTTCAGCCGCGCCTTCAAGCGCGTCATCGGCTCCGCGCCCAGCCACCTGCGGGCCGAGGAACAGGCCGAGATACGGCAGGCCAGCTGATGCGCCGGCCGTGACGACTGGTGATTCCGGTTTGCCAAGTTGCCCCCACGCAATAGTTGGCCCGCTAATGGAGGGCCGGCGGCAAATCAGCCTATGGAGCATAGTCGATGCTAAATCATGTGAAAATCCTGACGCTCGCCGCCATGCTCGTGGTCTCCGGCCAGGCCTTCGCCCTCGAAGACAGCTATCTGCCGGCCGACAAGATCCCCTATGTCGCCGAAATTCCCGACCAGCCGCATCGCCTTGGCCCGCTGTGGGGCGAGCGGGCCAAGGGCCCGGCGGGCACGTTGCTGAAGGTCCCGGGCAACTGGCGTGCTCCTGTTCACGCGCACACCGCGGACTACCGGGCGGTGGTCATAAAGGGGCTGTGGGCGCATTGGCAGATGAACGGCGGCGAAGCAACCAAGGTCGAACTGCCTCCGGGATCCTACTGGACCCAGAAGGCCAACGAGATGCACGACGACGCCTGCCTCTCCGACACGGAATGCGTGATCTTGCTGATCAACGACACCCCTTACGAGACCTACATGGCAAAGTGATCGGGCGCTCTATCCGGCGTGCCGCAAGCTGACGCCACTGCCCTTGTCGAACAGCACGACCTTGTCCGGGTTCCAGGCAAAGCGCACCGGCTGCTCGATCGCGACATCGGTCCTTGCCGGCACCGTCGCGCGCAGCGTCGTGTCACCGACCCTAAGCGTCAGGATCTTTTCGACGCCATGGTTCTCGACATCGTGGACGCGCGCCTCGACCGGCGCGCCGCTTTCCAGATAGACATCCTCCGGACGAATGCCGAAGACGAGCGGGCGGCCGTCGGTCGCGCCGCTCGCCTTCAGTCCCCCCGAGCTATTGGCCCTCCCTGCATAAGGCAGTTCGAAATTCAGCGGTGCCATCACCGCGCGGCCGTTGACCAGTTTGCCGTCGATGAGGTTCATCGGCGGCGAGCCGACGAAGCTCGCCACATAGGTGTCGCGCGGATTGTTGTAGATCTCGTGCGGCGTGCCGGTCTGGACGATGCGGCCATGGTTGAGCACGCCGACCTTGTCGCCCATCGACATCGCCTCGATCTGGTCGTGGGTGACGAACAGGAAGGTGGCGCCGAGCTGTATCTGCAGGTTCTTCAGTTCCGTGCGCAGCGCCTCGCGCAGCTTGGCATCGAGCGCCGACAGCGGCTCGTCCATCAGGAACACGCGCGGCTTGCGCACGATGGCGCGGCCGATGGAGACGCGCTGCATCTCGCCGCCCGACAGCCGGTCGGTCTTGCGGTCGAGCAGATGCTCGATCCTGAGCGTACGCGCGGCGCGGTCGACGCGATCCTTGATCTCGGCGTCCGGCAGCCGGCGGATCTTCGGCTTCAGCGGGAATTCAAGGTTTTCGCGCACCGTGTAGCGCGGATAGAGCGAGTATTGCTGCAGCACCAGCGCCACGTCGCGCTCGGCCGCGCCCCACTCGGCGACGTCGACGCCGTCGATGAAGACCTGGCCTTCGCTTGGCTTTTCCAGGCCGGCGATCAGCCGCAGCGTCGTCGTCTTGCCGGCACCTGTCTCGCCCAGCAGGACGAAGAACTCGCCATCGGCGATGTCGAGATCGAGCCCGACCAAGGCGGTGTGGTTGCCGAAGGTCTTGGAGATGTTCTTGAGCTGGATATGCGCCATCAGAGTCTCACATCAAGCGACTTGCCGCTTGCCTTGTCGAAGAAATGCGCCTGGGTCGGGTCGATCCTGGCGAACACCTTCTCGCCGGGTCCGGCGACGAAACCGCTTTTGGTGCGCGCGCGCAGCATCTTGGAACCGACCTTCAGGTCGACGATGTCGAAGGAGCCGAGCGGTTCCACGATCTGCGTTTCGACAGCCATGAAACCCTCGGCCGCGTCACGGCGGATGAGCACGCCTTCCGGCCGGATGCCGAGTGCCAGCCCACCCGCGGCATGGCCGTTGAGCTTCGACAGGAGATCTCGCGGAAACTCGAAGCCGGTGGCGGCGTCGCCCACGGTCACCGATGCGGACGAGGCTTTTTCGGCCACCGCCGCGTCGGCGACATTCATCACTGGACTGCCGACGAATTGCGCCACGAACAGATTGGCCGGGCGCGAATAAACTTCGTCCGGCGAACCGACCTGCTGCAGCACGCCTTCATGCATGATGACGATGCGGTCGGCGAGGCTCATCGCCTCGATCTGGTCGTGCGTGACATAGATGGTGGTCGAGCCCTGCTTGATGTGCAGCCGCTTGATCTCGGCCCGCATCTCTTCGCGCAGCTTGGCGTCGAGCGCGCCGATCGGCTCATCCATCAGCATGGCCTTCGGCCGTCGCACCAGCGCCCGGCCGATGGCCACGCGCTGCATGTCGCCGCCCGACAGCGCCGACGGCTTTTTGGCCAGCAGGTCCGTTATCTGCAGCGTCTTGGCGACCGAGCGCACCTCGCTGTCGATCTCCGCCTTGCTCTTGCGCGTGGCGCGCAGGGGAAAGGCGATGTTCTCGTAGACGCTCATATGCGGGTAGAGCGAAAACGACTGGAAGACCATGGCGATGTCGCGGTCGGCCGCCTTCAGATGCTGGATCGGTTTGCCATCGATGAGGATATCGCCTTCGTCGATCGTCTCCAGCCCGGCGATGGCGCGCAATGTCGTCGTCTTGCCGCAGCCCGACTGGCCGAGCAGAACGATGAACTCGTTGTCGGCGATCTGGAGGTTGAGGTCCTTGATGACCTGGACGGCGCCGAAAAATTTCTGGACGCCGCGAAGCTCGATCTGGGTCAATGCTGTGCTCCCGGATTTCGCGCCTGCATGTCCCCGGAATGCCCGGTACCGGCCTTGTCTTCCGGTGCGATCTTCGAGGTGACGTTGAAGCCGATCAGCCCGATCAGGATGATGGTCAGGCCGTATGTGTGCAACAGCATGTTCCACGGCTGGCAGAGCGCGACGATGCCTAGCACCATCAGCACCTGGCTGCCTGGCTCCAGATATTTCTGATTGATGGCGCGAAAGCTCATTTGCGGATCGCTCCGAAGGACATGCCACGCAGCAGGTGATTGCGCAGCAGGAAGGTGAAGATGGCGACCGGCAGCAGGAACAGGAAGGTACCGGCGGCGATCACCGTCCAGTCCGGCAGGCCGGAGCCGACCTGGCTGGGGATGAACGGCGGGGCCGTCTGCGCACGGCGATTGGTCATGATCAGCGCGAAGGCATATTCGTTCCACGCGGTGATGAAGCAGAATACGGCGGTGGCGGCGATGCCGGTAGCCGCCTCCGGCAGCACGATCTTGAAGAAGGCTTCCATGCGCGTGTAGCCGTCGACGAGTGCCGCCTCCTCATATTCTTTCGGTATCTCGTCCATGAAGCCCTTCATCAACCACACCGAGAAGGACAGGTTGAAGGCGGTGTAGAGGATGATCAGCCCGACATGGGTGTCGTTGAGGCCGACCGCTCGGTACATCAGGAACATCGGGATCGCCACCACCACCGGCGGCAGCATGCGCGTGGACAGGATGAAGAAGAGCAGATCCGCCTCCCCCTTCACCTTGAAGCGCGAGAAGCCGTAGGCGGTGAACGTGCCCATGCCGACCGCCAGCACCGTCGAGGTGATGGCGATGATCAGCGAATTCAGGAAGCGGCTCGGATAGCCCGACCACTGCACCTGACCTTTACCGTCGCGCACGATCTTCTCGCCGCCGTCGAAAACGACGCGCTCCCACCACGGAGCGGCCGCGTACTCTTCGGGCGTCGGCGGACTGCGCAATTGCGAGCGCTTGGTGAACAGCTTCACGAAAGGCGAAATTTCCGGCTGGAAGACGACCGTCGGCGGGATGGTGGTGGCCAGGTTGCGCGGCTTGAACGCCGTCGAGGCGATCCAGTAGATCGGGGCGAGGAAGATGATCGTCACCAACAGCACGGCGACGATGGCGACGCGATTGAAGCCGATCTCGGAAGAAGTGCGGACTGCAGCCATCTCAGCGCTCCTTCACCTTGTTGAGGTATTTGACATAGATGTTGGTAATGGCCAGCACCATGATCAGCACGATGTAGGCCATCGCGCAGGAACGCCCGGTCTGCCACTCCTGGAACGCCATCTTGTAGAGCCGGATCGAGATCAGCTCGGCCGTCGGCTGGCTGGTCAGGATGTAGGCGAGGTCGAAGGTCTTGAACGCCTCCATGGTGCGGAAGATGACCGCGATCATCAGGATCGGCGCGACCAGCGGCAGCGTGATGCGGAAGAAGGTGTAGAACGGTCCGGCGCGGTCGATCGCGGCGGCCTCGTAGAGATGTTTCGGCACCGCCGAGAGGCCTGCCAACGACAACAGCATGACGAAGGGTGACCACATCCAGATGTCGGTCAGCGCAACCGCATAGAGCGCCATCTTGGGATCGGCCAGCCACTCGAAATTGCCGAGCCCGAGCGCATAGTTGATGACGCCCCATGATGGATCGTAGAGAAGCTTCCAAAACAAGCCGACAACAGCCATCGACAGCATCATCGGCAGCAGCAGGAGCGTGGTGATAAGGCCCTTGAGCGGGATATCCCGGTTGAGCAGCATCGCCACGCCGAAGCCGACAAACAACTGGCCGGCGACCGAGATGATGACGTATTTGGCGGTGATGGCGAAATTGGACCAGACATAGGGGTCGTTGAGCAGGTCGCGATAGTTCTGCAGCCCGACGAAAGTCGCCGGCGCATTGGTCGACGCACGAAAGTCGGTGAAGGAATAGCCGAGCGAATAGATCAGCGGAAAGATGTTGAAGACGATCAGGAACAGGACCGTCGGGATGATGAAGAGATTGCGGATGGAAGTGTCGCTCAGGCCGCGCGCGGCCGCTCTTGAAGACCTGTCCAGCGTGGTGATCATCGTGGTCGCCAAGACCCTGCTCCCGGTTGCGGAAAAAGAAACGGAGGGGGCTTCAAGCCCCCTCCGCGAGGCATGATCGTTATTGGCCGCGGCCGTACTTCTTGAAGGTCGCGTTCCAGTCGGCCGCCAAAGCGTCCAGCGTTTCCTTAGCGGTACCTTCCCCGCCGATCATGTAGGGATAGACGCGCTGGTTGAGCTGCTGCAGCAGTTCGGCATATTCCGGCACCGCCCAGAAATCCTTCACCTTGAACATGGTCTCGTAGAAGGCCTTGTTGTAGGGCGTGGCGTTCTGGAATTCCGGCGACTTGAGCACCGCCGCGCTGCAGGTATAGCCGCCAAGGGCCGCCCACTTCTTCTGGGTCTCGTCCTTGATGAACCATTCCAGGAACTTCGTCGCCTCTTCCTGCTTCTGCGAGTAGGAGACGATGGAGATGCCCTGCCCGCCGAGTGCGGCGAACTGGTCGCCGTTCGGGCCTGGAGGGTTGGCGAAGAAGCCAGTGTTCTTGGCATTCGGGTTCGACGCCTCGTTGATCAGCGAGGGGAAGAACGCGAAGAAGTTCATGCTCATCGCGGCCAGGTTTTCGGTGATGGCCTGGTTGTCCTCGACGAAGAACGACTTGGCCCAGCCCGGAGGCGTGAACTTGTAGAGTTCCTTGTAGGCATCGAGCGCCGCCACCGCCTTTTCGGAGTTGATGTGGCCGTCGACCTTGTAGGTCGAATAGTCGCCCAGATCACCGCCATAGGAAAACAGCGCGTTCTCGAAACCCATCGCCATCGCGTCGTAGGAATTGTCGGTGTAGATGGCGATGCCGTATCTCTTCTGATCCGGCCGGTAGAAGAATTCGGCGATGTCGCGCAACGCCTTGAAATCCTTCGGCACGTCGAGGTCATAACCATACTTGGCTTTGAAGGCCTCCTTTTCCTTGGGATCCTCGAACCAGTCCTTGCGATAGGACCAGCCGACGGCATCGCCTTCGAGCGGGATGGCCCAGTATTTGCCGCTGTTGCCGGGATATTCGGAGTAATATTTCACCGTCGCCGGCGCCATTACATTGCCGAGGTCATGCTTCTTGAAGAAATCGGTCAGGTCCACATAGTGGCCGCCTGTCGAGCCGGCGCCAAGCCACTGCGAGTCGCCGACGACCAGGTCGTAGGCGTCGCCATGGGCGTTGAACTCGGTGAAGGCCTTGGTCTGGAAGTCGGACCACGGGGTGGTTTCCACCGTGATCTTGACGCCCGTTTCCTTCTCGTACTCGTTGCCGAGTTCCTGCAAATAGTTGGCCGGATCCCATTCCGCCCAGAAGATGGTGAGCGACTTTTCCTGCGCGTAGACGGACGTTCCGCAGGCAAGCGTTAAGCCGATACCAGCAAGCACGCTGGTCACTAACTTGCGCATAATGATTTCCTCCCTTGTGCGCGTTCTACCTTGTCATGCGAGCCGGCGACGCAGCCGACCCTGGTAGTTCCTCCCGTAATCGCACCTTTCCGGTTTCGGCCTCCTCGCCCTGCCGGAAAAATGGATCGCAACCCTCACTTCAATCCACTTTTCTGATCCAATCTGGTATTACCAATCCTGCGTCGACGTCAAGCCCTTTCTTGGGAGCCCGCGTTCCTCAGGGCCCCCGGATTCAGACATTATCTGCCTGTTTTCGCATGATTTTCCTACTCAGTGATATGCACAGGTGTTGCCTGGCACCTCGCGCTGGAGTTAATATCGATAGTCGGCATGCAAATCTGGTCGAACCAGATTGATGCTATTTCACGGCTGTCCTTGAACCGACACCGCCTCCTTCATCGATCGATTCCGCAACCGCCGCACGCACCAGCGCGCCAGCCGCCCATTGCGCGACCGCCATCGTTTTGCGGCTATCCAGCCCCCAGATGTCTTTCAGCACGATCAGCACCTCGACCCCGAAGATCAGCGACAGTGCCTGCGCCAGGCGTTTGAAGTCGCGCGGCGGCAAGCGGCCTTTGAGCGGCGCGATCGCCTCCTTCAAAAGATCGACGCGATGACCGCGCGTGAGGGCCGGCTCGCCGCCCAGCGTGCCGGCCTGGCGCCTTGCCCACTGGTCGAGCGACAGCTTCAGCGCCGCCTTGAACGTCGCCTCGAAGGCCTCGATACGCGGCATGGCGGTGGCGAACAGCTCGGCGACCCGGCGCCCGGCATCGGTGGAGGTCGATTGCCAGGTGAGGATCGGGCCGAGCCCCTCATTGACGACCGCCTGCACCAACGCCGCCTGGCTTGGGAAATAACGATAGGCGGTGGCACGGGAAACCTGCGCTGCTTCCGCGACTTCGCTGACCGAAGGCGTGACGCCCGCCTGCATCAGCCGCGTCGCCGTCTCCAGCATCAGCCGTTTCGTGCGCGCCCGGGGTCCGCGCTCGGCTCTCTCGCTGGCGTCGTCCTGCACGGCGGCTTGTTGACGTGAGACATCCATATCAATACGATACGCGCGTCTCAAAAATTTGCAATGACCTGGGAACGGCCCGTGAAGCGCATCTACGTCGTGGGCACCGCCGACACCAAGGGTGAGGAACTCGCCTTCCTGGCCGATGCGGTCACCGGCGCCGCCGTTTGCCGTGTCGATGTCGGAACGCGCAACGCAACCGTGCCTGTCGACATCACCGCCACGGAAATTTCCGGCCATCACCCCGACGGCGTCAACGCCGTGCTCGGCGGAAGTGATCGCGGCGCCGCCGTCGCCGCGATGGGCTTCGCCTTCGCCCGCTTCATCCAATCTCGAAACGACATTGCCGCGATTATCGGTATTGGCGGCGGCGGCGGCACGTCGATCATCACGTCGGGCATGCGCGCTCTGCCGCTCGGCCTGCCCAAGATCATGGTCTCGACGCTCGCATCGGGCGACACCGCGCCCTATGTCGATGTCTCCGACATCATCATGATGCCTGCGGTGACCGACATGGCGGGGTTGAACCGGCTCTCCCGCGTCGTCCTGCACAATGCCGCCCAGGCGATCTCAGGCATGGCGGCGAGGCCTGCGCCGCTGCCCGACGGCAAAACTTCGATCGGCCTCACCATGTTCGGCGTCACCACGGCGTGCGTGACGGCCATCGCCGACCAGCTTCGCTCCCGATACGATTGCATGGTTTTTCACGCCACCGGCACCGGCGGCCGCAGCATGGAGAAGCTCGCCGACAGCGGCCTGCTGTCCGGCATCATCGACATCACCACCACCGAAGTCTGCGACCTTTTGCTCGGCGGCGTGCTGCCGGCGACGCAAGATCGTTTCGGTGCGATCATGCGCACCCGCCTGCCCTATGTCGGTTCGGTCGGTGCGCTCGACATGGTCAATTTCTGGGCGCCTTCGACCATTCCGGAACGATATCGCGGCCGGCTGTTCTACGAGCACAATCCGAACGTCACGCTGATGCGCACCACGGCAGACGAGTGCCGCCAGATCGGCGAATGGATCGGCGCCAGGCTCGCCCGCTGCGAAGGGCCGGTGCATTTCTTGATCCCTGAAAAGGGTGTCTCGGCGCTGGACGTCAAGGGTGGCGCCTTCTTCGATCCGGAGGCCGATGCCGTCCTGTTCGAAGCCATCGAGCGCACCATCCAGCCAAACAACACGCGCTGCGTCACCCGCCTGCCGCTGCACATCAACGACCCCGAATTCGCCAAGGCGGCAACCGCCGCCTTCCTCGACATCGCCAGACACTGAGGTCCAAGAACATGCCCGCCATACCGCGCAAGGACATACTGAAGAAATTCCGGGGAATGATCGACAAGGGCGTGCCGATCGTCGGCGGCGGCGCCGGCACCGGCCTGTCAGCCAAGGCCGAGGAGGCTGGCGGCATCGATCTCATCATCATCTACAATTCCGGCCGCTACCGCATGGCCGGGCGCGGCTCGGCCGCCGGCCTGCTCGCCTATGGCAATGCCAACGAGATCGTCAAGGAGATGGCCTACGAGGTGCTGCCGGTGGTGAAGAAGACGCCGGTTCTTGCCGGCGTCAACGGCACCGATCCTTTCGTCATCATGCCCCTGCTTCTGGCCGAGCTGAAGACCATGGGCTTTTCCGGTGTGCAGAACTTTCCCACCATCGGCCTGTTCGACGGCTCCATGCGGCAGAGCTTCGAGGAGACCGGCATGGGCTTTGGGCTCGAGGTCGACATGATCGCCGAGGCGCGCAAGCTTGACCTCTTGACCACGCCCTATGTCTTCAACCCCGACGAGGCCAGCGCCATGACCAAGGCCGGTGCCGACATCGTCGTTGCCCATATGGGCGTGACGACGGGCGGCTCGATCGGCGCCACCTCGGCGAAATCGCTCGACGACTGCGTGGTCCAGATCGACGCCATCGCCGAAGCAGCCCGCTCGGTGCGCAAGGACGTCATCCTGCTTTGCCATGGCGGCCCGATCTCGATGCCCGACGACGCGCGCTACATTCTCTCGCGAGCCAAGGGCCTGCATGGCTTCTATGGCGCAAGCTCGATGGAACGGCTGCCGGCCGAAGCGGCGATCGCCAGGCAGACTGCCGATTTCAAGGCGCTCAGCGGCGAGAGAGCCGCGAAGAAAAAGAAGGGATGATGAGAGATGATCGACAAGAGCAAGGTGTTTGTCTACCCGAAGGACGTCAGCGCCTTCGGCTTCGACTGGGGCAAGCTGTCGCTGACGGTGGCTCCGGAAGTGAACGGCGCTGTCCGCTTTTCCGGCGGCGTGGTCGACCTGCCCTCCGGCAAGGGCCACGCCCGCCACAACCATCCCGGCGCCGAAGAGATAATCTTCGTCATTTCGGGCCATGGCGAGCAGATGGTCGAGGACGAGAAGGGCAATCCGGTGGTCGAGAAGGTCGGCCCCGGCTGCACCATCTATGTGCCGGAAAGCCGGTTTCATTCGACATTGAACACAGGCGACGGGCCGATGCAGCTCTTCGTCGTCTATTCGCCGGCCGGGCCGGAACTGGGCTTGCGGGAACTGCCGGATTTCAGGCTGATTCCGGCGGGCCAGTGAAGAACTTATTATAGGGTGGCGCCGCCCCTCATCCGCCTGCCGGCACCTTCTCCCCGTAGAACGGGGAGAAGGGAGCAGCTCCGGCGATGGCGAAATCGTTGATGACAGAGCCTTTCTCCCCGTCACTATACGGGGAGAAATGTCCGGCAGGACAATGAGGGGCGGCGCCGGCCTTGGGTTCTATGAAATCCCACCCCGGTTCCACCCCCGGCCCCGATCGCCGAACATCACATAGCCGCTCTCGGTCACCGCCAGTGTATCCTCAAGTTTGATGAATCCCCGCGTCGGGTGGAGCATCGTTGTCTCGACCGACAGCACCATGTTCTTTTCCAGTGGCTTGGCCGCATAGGTGCCTTCATAGGTCACCGGATGGTTGGTCATCAGAAATGGCGCCTCATGCGTGATCAGGCCCATGCCGTGGGCGAAGAAATCCGTATAAGCAGCGACTTTTGATTTCTTCAGCACGCCCTCGGCGTGGGAAATCATGTCGCCGCCGAGTGTGCCCGCTTTAACCTTCGAGAAGGCAGCCTGCTGCACCGTCTCGACCTCGGCCAGCAGATCCTCAAGCTCGGCATCCGGTTCACCCAGGATGCCCATCCGGCAGAGATCGCCGATGTAGCCGTGGTAATTGCCGCCGGAATCGATCGACAGCACCTCGCCCTTCTTCCATGCCTGCGGTGAAGCGGCGCGGTTATGGCTGGAGCCCAGCGTCAGCAGGCAATATTCGAAATGGATCCCGCGATTGGTTTCCTCGCGCCGCAGCTGCTCGATCATCTCGGCCTTGGTCGTGCCTTCGCGCGCCCATTGGATGGTCGCCAGCATGGAATCGGTGATCAGTTCGGAAGCCGTGCGCAGCTTCTCCAGCTCGGCATCGGTCTTGATCGCACGCATGCGCTCCAGCATGTCGGTCGCATCGATCAGCTTGGCATCCGGCAGCGCCTTGCGGATCAGCGTGTAGGCGTCCGAGGGCAGGAAACCCGGCTCGATGCCGATGCGCGCGCCCGCCTTGCCGATCTTCTGCAGATGCTCGACGGCGAGGTTCGCGGCATCGAGCGTGCCCCAGCAGGCGGCGTGCAGCGTCGGCGTCCAGAACGGGTTGTTCTGGTGCTCGCCGCCTTCCATGCGGTTGCCGATATAGGCGGCGTGATCGGGTCCGCCCTTCTCGTAAACGACTATGGGCAGATAGCGGCTGTGGCCGATCGCATCCATGGCGGCGAAAAAGATGAATTTGTAGCCGCCAAGCAGATATTGCGTGTTGTGCTTGGAGGTCGCGAGCAGCACATCGATGCCCGCCTCCTCCATCAGCCGATCGACCCTAGCCTGGTCGAACGGGATCTTGCTGACGGCACTCTTGCCCGGGGCAATGTTCATCTCTCTCTCCCTGGATTGCCTGGGATCACTGGCCGCTCCGCGCCCGATCCGCTGGCTGTCGATCAAATCTGCACCATTTTTCCCACACTGGTCCAGCCAGAAATATCCGAAGACCGCGACTGCGCCGTCACCAAGCCGTCATTGGCCGTATATACATCAAATCTGGTCTTACCAGATAGATTGAATTGAGCCATTTCCCGCAAACTGGTCCAGCGGACGAAAATTTCAAAGCCAAGCAAGGATGCGCCAATTCCGTCTCTGGCGAAACCTTTGGCAAGGCTCATAATCGCCGCCGCAAGGATGCCGGCGGGCTCGCAGGCGTCCGAGGGGTATGGCGCGCCGTGTGGGGTCGCGGAGAGGACGGAGTTCGATCATGTCAGGTTTCACGATTTCCAGACGCAAAATGCTTGCCGGTTCGGCGATGCTGCTCGCCTCCACCGCCATGCCGACACTTGGCTGGGCGCAGACGCCGAAGAAGGGGGGCCGACTGGTGCTCGCCGCCGATTCCGAGCCACGCAACCTCAACCCGGCGATCGTCGCCTCCAACGGCGTCTTCTTCATCTCCAGCAAGATCGTCGAAACGCTGGCCGAAGCCTCCTTTGACGGCAAGGACGGGCTTGCGCCACGCCTGGCTCTGAGCTGGGAAGGCGCCGCCGATGGGCTTTCGGTGACGTTCAAGCTGCGCGAGGGCGTCAAATGGCATGACGGCAAGCCGTTCACGTCGGCCGACGTCGCCTTCTCGGCGCTGCAGATATGGAAGCCGCTGCAAAATCTCGGCCGCACCGTGTTCAAGGACCTGGCCGCCGTCGACACGCCCGACGATCTCACCGCCGTGTTCAAATTCGCCAAGCCGACGCCGTTCCAGCTGATCCGCAACGCGCTGCCGGCGCTGAGCAGCGTCGTGCCGAAGCATGTCTACGAGGTCGGCAAGATTGAGGACAACCCGGCCAACAACGCGCCCATCGGCACTGGGCCGTTCAAGTTCGGCGAGTACAAGGCCGGCCAGTATTACCGGCTGATCAAGAACACGGATTACTGGGGCAAGGACGAGCCCTACCTCGACGAGATCATCTACCAGGTGCTGCCCGACCGCACGTCGGCGGCAAGCGCGCTGGAAGCCGAGGAAATCCAGCTTGCCGCCTTCTCGGCCGTGCCGCTGGCCGACCTCGACCGCATCTCCAAGGTGCCGGGCCTGAAGGTGATCACCAAGGGTTATGAAGGACTGACCTATCAGCTCGTCGTCGAGATCAACCATCGCCGCAAGGAGTTGGCCGATGTGAAAGTGCGCCAGGCGATCGCGCACGCCATCGACAAGGATTTCGTCGTCAAGACCGTGTTCCTTGGCTATGCCGCGACCGCCACCGGCCCGGTGCCGAAGAACGATCCGCAGTTCTACGCCGCCGACGTGCCGACCTATGCCTTCGACGTCGCCAAGGCCAACGCCTTGCTCGACGAGGCCGGCTACAAGAAAGGCCCGGACGGCAAGCGCTTTACGCTCAAGCTCCTGCCCGCGCCATATTTCAACGAGACCAAGCAGTTCGGCGACTACCTGCGCCAGGCACTCGCCGCCATCGGCATCGACGCGGAGCTCGTCAACAACGACTCCGCCGCGCACATCAAGGCCGTCTACACCGACCACGCCTTCGACCTTGCGGTGGGTCCGCCGGTGTTCCGCGGCGATCCGGCGATCTCGACAACCATCCTGGTGCAGAGCGGCATTCCCGACGGCGTGCCGTTCTCGAACCAGGGCGGCTACAAGAACGACGCGCTCGATGCGCTCATCGCCAAGGCGTCCGAGACGCTCGACACCACGGCCCGCACCGACCTCTACAAGGAGTTCCAGAAGGAGGTGGCCGCCGACCTGCCGCTGATCAACGTCGCCGAATGGAGTTTTATCAGCGTCGCGCGCGATACGGTTGGCAACATCGCCAACAACCCGCGCTGGGCGGTGTCGAACTGGGCGGACACGTATCTGGAATCGTGACACATTTGCGCGGATGAGAATTCGCGAGAAAAGGGGAATTTGGCCGAAGGCCGAGTTCCTTCGCACCCCCCTCTGTCCTGCCGGACATCTCCCCCGCAAGGGGGGAGATCAGCTATTTGTCCGCTCCGCCAATTATGCGGCGTCGAAAGTTGGCGAAGCCGTCGGTGACATCCAATCTCCCCCCCTGCGGGGGAGATGTCCGGCAGGACAGAGGGGGGTGCCTGGGCTCGGCATTTCTTATAGGCGGACATACGCCAACACTCGGAGGGGCCTATGACCCGCGCCCTCATCCTCCTCCGCCGCCGCCTCGTCGGCAGCATCTTCGTGCTGCTGATCGTCGTCATCGGCACATTCCTTTTGCTCGAGGCCGCCCCCGGCGATGCCGTCGACGCCTACATCGTCTCGACCGGCGGCGACGCCGGCATGATCGAATTGCTGCGTCATCGCTGGGGTCTCGACCAGTCAGAGCTGACGCGGCTCGCCAACTATCTCTGGGCGCTGCTGCATCTCGACCTCGGCCAGTCGGTGACCTTCTCCCGGCCGATCCGCGACGTCATCCTCGAACGCCTGCCCAACACGCTGCTGCTGATGGTCAGCGCCACCGCAATCTCCTTCGGGCTCGGCTCGGCGCTCGGCATCTATGCCGGCGCGAGGCCAGGGAGTTTGCGCGACCGCTTCCTGTCGATCGGCTCGCTGGCGCTTTATGCCGTGCCCGGTTTCTGGCTCGGCCTGGTGCTGATCGTCGTCTTTGCCGTCGACCTGCGCTGGCTGCCGATCGGCGGCATCGAAACCCTGGCCTCGGACAAGACCGGCCTCGACCGCGCCGCCGACATCGCCATCCATCTCGTCCTGCCGGTTTCCGCGCTCGGCTTCATCTATCTCGCGCTCTATCTGCGCATGATGCGTGCCGGCATGGCCGAGGTCTGGCGGCAGGATTTTGTGCTGGCCGCCCGCGCCAGGGGGCTTTCGCGCCGCCGCATCGTGCTCGCCCACATTGCCCGCAACGCCCTGCTGCCGCTGGTCACCATGCTCGGCTTGCAGTCGGCGCAGATGCTCGGCGGCAGCGTCGTCATCGAGAGCGTCTTCTCCGTGCCCGGCCTCGGCCGGCTGGCGCAGGAAGCCGTGGCCGCGCGCGACACACCCCTGCTGCTCGGCATCATCCTCGTCAGCGCCGTGCTTGTCGTCGCAATCAACCTGCTCGTCGACATCGCCTATGCCTTTCTCGATCCGCGCGTCGGCGCCAGCGAGGCCGACGCGTGAACCCGCTTCGCCGCTTTCTGCGGAGGCCTGAGGCCGTCGCCGGCGCCATCCTTCTGGCGGCGCTGATCGCCATGGCGCTGTCGGCACCGCTGCTGTTCTCCGGTGATCCGCAAGCCATTGCCGGGCCGCCGCTGCTGCCGCCGTTCCAGGACTGGTCGCTGCCGCTCGGCACCGACCGGCTCGGCCGCGACGTGCTGGCCGAGCTTTTCCACGGCGCCCGCACCTCGCTCGCCGTCGGGCTTGCGGCGGCGACGGCGGCAGTGGCCATCGGCGCAGTGGTCGGCACTTTGGCCGGCTTTGCCGGCGGCCTTATCGACGAGGTGCTGATGCGCATCACCGACGCCTTCCAGACCGTGCCGGGCTTCCTGCTGGCGCTGGCCTTCGTCAGTGTCGTCGGGCCATCATTGGGCGTCGTCGTGATCGCCATTGCGCTCGGCACCTGGACCGGGCCTGCCCGTATCGCCCGCGCGGAAGTTCTCTCCATTCGCGAGCGCGACTATGTCGCCAGCGCGCGCGCCATCGGCATGCATCCGCTCGAAATCGCCTTTCGCGAAGTGCTGCCCAATGCGCTACCGCCGGTGCTGGCGATGTCATCGGTGATCGTCGCCGCCGCCATCCTCACCGAGGCAGCCTTGTCGTTTCTCGGCCTCGGCGACCCCAATCGGGTCACCTGGGGCGGCATGATCGCCGAAGGCCGCACTGTTTTGCGCACCGCGCCCTTCCTGTCGATCGTCCCTGGCATAGCACTGGTACTGACGGTGCTCGGCGTCTATCTCGCCGGTGAAGGCATCGTCGAGACGACGGCAATCAGGAGAGGCCTGTCGTGACTGCACTCGCAGCGATCCGCGACTTGACGGTCACCTACCGCCGTGACGGCGGCGAGGTCGCGGCGTTGAAGCACGTCAGCTTCGATATCGTCGCTGGCGAGCGCCTGGCCATCATCGGCGAAAGCGGATCCGGCAAGAGCACGCTGGCGTTGGCGATAGCGGGGCTGTTGCCGGGGTCTGCCGCTGTTGAAGGCCGCATCGACTGGTCCTTGCCAACCTTCGGCGCCAAGGCACCCCCCTCTGTCCTGCCGGACATCTCCCCCGCAAGGGGGGAGATTGTGCATTCATCTCCGCTTTCGCCAGTCACCAACGTTGCCAAAAGTGGGCCGTCGAAGACGCTGCCGATCTCCCCCCTTGCGGGGGAGATGTCCGGCAGGACAGAGGGGGGTGTGACGGAACGCCAACCTTTCGAATCCGAGCTCAGCAGAATCCCTCTCGGCGGCCGCGATATCGGCTTCGTCTTCCAGGACCCATCCGCCAGTCTCGACCCCGTAATGCCAATCGGCAAACAAATCGCCGAAGTCGCCCGCACCCATCTCGGCCTCACCTGGCCGCAGGCATACGCGCAAGCAAAAACCCTGCTCGAACGCGTCCGGCTGCCATATCCTGACTCGGCCCTGCGAGCCTTCCCGCACCAGCTCTCCGGCGGCCAGAAGCAGCGCGTGGCAATTGCCGCCGCCATCGCCGCCGGACCGAAATTGCTGATCGCCGACGAGGCGACCAGCGCGCTCGACACCATCGTGCAGGCCGACATCGTCGCCCTGATCCGGCGGCTTGTGGCCGAGGACGGCATGACGCTGCTGTTCATCAGCCATGACATCGCGCTTGCCGCGGAGCTTGCCGAGCGCATCGCCGTGTTCCGCCATGGCCAGTTGGTCGAACTTGGCCCGACGCCACGGATTATCGACACCCCGGCCCAGGCCTACACGCGCGCGCTGCTTGATGCCCATATCGGCCTCGATGCCGAACCGTTGTCGAACCGAAGCGGGCGCCACGCATGAGCCTGCTCTCGGTGTCCAGCCTCACCAAACGCTACCGTCGCGGCGGCAAGACCGTTGCCGCCGTGGACGATGTCTCTTTTCACATCGAGCCGGGCGAAACGCTGGCGCTCGCCGGCCCCTCCGGCAGCGGCAAGTCGACAATCGCGCGGCTCGTACTGCGATTGACCGACCCGGATGCCGGCCGCATCGAATTCGAAGGCAATGATTTCCTGGCCTTGGGTGGCGCCGCGTTGCGAGCGCATCGCGCGCGCCTGCAAATGGTGTTCCAGGACCCGCTGGCCGCCTTCAATCCGCGGGCCACGGCGGCGCGTGTGCTCGACGATCCGTTGCGCATCCATCGCATTGCCTCGCGCGCTGAGCGCCCGCGGCGCATCGCCGCCTTGCTCGAACGCGTAGGGCTGGCGGCGGATCTTGCCGCGCGCGCCATCCACGAAATTTCCGGAGGCCAGCGCCAGCGCGTCGCCATCGCGCGCGCCATCGCCACGAAACCGTCGCTGATCGTGCTCGACGAAGCGGTGTCGGCGCTCGACGTCTCCGTGCGCGGGCAGATCCTTGATCTTTTGCTCGACCTGCAAAGGCAGGAACGGATCGCCTATCTCTTCATTTCACATGATCTCGGCGTGGTCCGCGCGATCGCTCAGCGCGTCATCCTCCTCGACGCTGGGCGAATTGCCGAGAGCGGCGACGCCCGTGCCGTCATCGACGCACCGCAATCGGCCATCGGCAAGGCCCTGGTGGCCGCCGCGCCAAAACTCAAGAGAACCGCACAGGACGTATCATGACCGACCCCGTAGCCAGAGCCGAGAAACTGTCGCGCGAACTCGATTCCGCCTTCCGCAACCGCGCCGATCTCTACCGTCTGTTCCTCGACGAACTGACCGGAGAGCTCGGTGCCGAAAAGGCCGAGGCGGTCATGATCCGAACCATCGAGCAGCGCGGCAAGGAAGTGGCTGCAGCCGCCTTCGCCAGCTTCGGCGCCAACGACGCGCGCGCCATCGGCGAGGCCTTCCTGGCGGTCAGCCCGGATGGCGGCCTGATGTACCCGACCGATGTCGAGCGCGGCGATGACCGCATCGCCTTCAAGGTGAAGCGCTGCCCGCTCAAGGACGCCTGGGTCGAGGCCGGAGTCGGTGACGAAAAGCTCGCCACGCTCTGCCGCATCGCCGGCGCCTTCGACCGCGGCCTGTTCGAGGCGACGGGCGTGCGTTTCGACAATGTCACCTGGACGCCGGGCCACGGCCCAGGCTGCTGCCACATCGCGCTGACCAATCGCGATGCCGGCTAGAGCAATTCCAGGAAAAGTGTGACATTGTTTTCCCGGGAAAAGCGCGTAGCGCTTTCCGTTCGGAATTGCGTAAAAACAAAGAGATAGAGCGGTTCGCCGTTTCCGTGAAACGGTGAAATGCTCTAGCCGCCGACCATCAGCCTGACGACTTCGTCATGGTTGGTCTCGGAGATTTTGCGCTCGCCGGCCTGGATGCCGCGCCGCAACACGACGATGCGGTCCGAGACGGCAAAGATGTCCTGCAGATTGTGCGAGATGAAGATCACCCCGCGCCCCTGCGCCTTGAGCTGGTGGATGAGCGAAATCACCTTGCGCTGCTCCGGCACGCCAAGGGCTGCGGTCGGCTCGTCCATGATCAGGATCTGCGCATCCCAGTAGACGGCGCGGCCGATGGCGACGGCCTGGCGTTGGCCGCCGGAGAAGTTGCTGACCGGGGCTTCGAGCCGGCTGACGTGGAAATCCAGCCGCCCCATCGTCTCCTTGGCCGCCGTGGCCATCGCCTTGCGGTCGAGCACCGGCAGGAAGCCGAACGCCTTGCGCATCGGTTCGCGGCCAAGGAAGATGTTGGCGCCGATCGACAGATTGTCGGCAAGCGCGAGGTCCTGGTAGATCGTCTCGATGCCCTTTTCGCGCGCCTCCTGCGGCGTCGCGAACGTCACCGGCTGACCCCTGAGCAGGATTTCGCCGCCGGTCGGCTGGAACACGCCCGATATCGCCTTGATCAGCGTCGTCTTGCCGGCGCCATTGTCACCGGCGAGCGCCACCACTTCACCCGGCCGCACGGCCATGGAGAAGTCGTTCAGCGCCCGCACGGCACCAAAGTGCTTCGACAGATTGCGGACTTCCAGCAGGGGTGCGTTCTGGTTGGTGCTATTCATCCTGACGGGCTCCACTGAACCGGCGCTGCGCCTGGTCGATGAGAACGGAAATGATGATGACGATGCCGACGGCAATGAATTGCCAGAACGGTTCGACATTGACGAAGACCAGCCCGTACTGGATGACCGCGATCACCAGCGCGCCGGCGACCGTGCCGAAGATGGTGCCGGAGCCGCCGAACAGGCTGGCGCCGCCGATCACCACGGCCGCGACGCTATCGAGCAGCAAAGGCTCGCCGGCTTGCGCGGCACCGGCGGTGAAGCGCGCGGCATAGAGCGCGCCGCCAAGGCCGGCGCACATCGCCGACAGCACATAGAGCCGAAGGATGTGGCCCCTGATGTCGATGCCGGCGCGCCGCGCCGCCTGCACGTTGGCGCCGATGGCATAATTGTGCTGGCCGAACCGGGTCTGGCTGAGCAGATAGTGCATCACGACGACGAAGACGGCGGCGATCATCACCAGATAGGGGACGCCATGGAACTTGCCGTTGCCGAGCAGCGCGAACCACGAATTCTGCACCGGCACCGTCGTGCCCCCGGCGAGCAGAAAGGCGGCACCGCGCGCGACGCCGAACATGCCAAGCGTGCCGATGAAAGGCGGGACCCTGAGGCGCGATATCAGCAAGCCGTTGATGACGCCCGGCACGCCGGCAACGATCACCGCGGCAAGGATGCCCGCCAGCATCGCCAGCGGCAAGGGGATGGCCGCGCCCGCCATGTTGGTGGCATGCGCGGCGATGACGGCGGCCAGCCCCATGATGAAGCCGAGCGACAGGTCGATGCCGCCCGAGATGATGACGAAGGTCTGCCCTGTCGCCAAGAGCAGCGGCGCCACCGCGAATATCGCGATGGACTGCAGGTTGAACGGATTGAGCACGAAGGTCGCGCCGAAGTCGGTCCTCGACCATATCTCAAAGCAGATGATCAGGCCGGCAAGGAACAGCCAGGCGCGCGCCTCCGCTATGCGTGCGATCCAGTTCCTGGCCGGATCGCCGTGATCGGCCTGAGGGGCGACATGCTTCTCGGCCGGCTGGGCTGGTGATGTGGAGGTCATGGATACTCCGCGGCTGCCATCAAAAAAGGTCCTGCCTTCGGCGAGAACCCGGCACGGGCTCCTCCCGGCGGACCGGGAAGAGCCAGTCTCGTCTGGACTTACTCGGAGTAGAGATACTTCGAGATGTTCGGATCCGCGATGTTGGACTTGTCCATGATCGTGAAGCCGGTGCCGATCGTGACCGGAATCGAGTGGCCGGTCAGGTGGGCATAGGCCGAGACGACGCCGTAATACCCGATCTCGGCAGGATGCTGGGCGATCGCCACGTCCACCAGGCCGGTGTTGATGTTGTCGACAATGCTGGTCGGAGCATCGAAGGCGACCACCTTGACGGTTCCCGTCTGTCCGGCCTGCTTGACGCCATTGGCCGCGCCCAGCGCCGAGAACAAATTGGCGCCGAACACGCCGACCAGGTCCGGATTGCGCGCGAACACGGCCTGCAGTTGCGAGGCCGCCTTGTTGGCATCGTCGTCGTTGAACTGGGTCTCAAGCACGGTGATGCCCGTATGCTTGGCCATCTCCTTCTTGAAGCCCTCTTCACGCTGGTCGGTGGTCGAGATGCCGGGCTTGACGTTCGAGACGTAGACCTTGCCCTTGTCGCCAACCGCGGTGGCCAGCGCGCGAGCGGCAATCTCGCCGCCGAGCACATTGTCCGAGGCGATGTAGGACAGCGGGAAATCAGCGTCACCCGCACCGGTCTGGTAGGCGCCGCTGCCGATGAAAGTGTCGACGGTGATGACCGGAATGCCGGCATCATTGGCCTTGCGCAGCGGCTCGACCAGCTGAACCTTGTCGGTTGGCGCGATGAGGATCGCGTCAGGCTTCTTGGCGATGACCGCATCGAGCACCGGCACCTGGGTGACCGGGTTGAATTCCGGCGCGCCCTGGAAAACCAAGTTTACGCCAAGCGCATCGGCAGCCGCCTGGGCGCCCTTGCGCATGGTGATGTAGAAACCATCGGTGGTGAGGCCCGGAATGAGCGCAATGGTGTATTTCTTGTCCTGCGCCTGCGCGGGCGCGATCAGCACCGTCGCACTGACGGCAAGCGCCGCGAGCGCGGCAACAATCTTCTTCATGACATCCTCCTCATTATTGGCAGATCTGCCGTTGCAAGTGACATTGGAATGGCCGCCATCCGCTAGGGGACAAGGCGGCGTGAACGCCTTTTTGCCGTTACGGGCAGCTTTCCTCCCAAGCGCCCTCCAGTCGATATGTCAGCCGGTCAGCCAGACCGGTACACTTGGCCACAGCCCCATTCCCCTACCTCCGCGAGGTCCGGCAAACTGTGCCCCCGCCGCGCCTTGCTGGCGGGCATCCTGACTTGTAACACTTTGCAGAAATAAATTGCAACTCGGTTTTTCCGAGCTTGCAGCGCCGGGTTTTTCACACCGTACGACATCCGACTGCTCCGTGGAGCCCCAGCCAACTATTGCCCGCGCCTCTCGGCGACACAACTTGTTTTCGCGGCGGGCTCCATCTGCCAGTGTCGTGCCGGTCCTATCGCTGCGCAAGCGCCGCGAGGATGGCCTGCGCCGTCTTCGTATCGGTGACCAGCGTGCTGATCAGCCCTGCGCGAGCCGCGCCGATGATTGCCGTCGCCTTCTCCGGCGATGCGGCAAGGCCGATCACCTGCGGCACGGCGCGAAGCTGTGCCGGCGACATGGCGATCATCCGGCTCTCCCCTTCCCACGCGATCGGCTGCCCCTCGACATCGAAATAATGCCGAAGCACATCACCGGCCGCATGAACCAACGCCTGCTCGCTCGGCGTGGCGGCACTCGCCTCCGGCGCATTGATGGCATGCGGCAGGCCGATACCGACGATCGCGATGTCGGTCTTCCCCCACAAGGCGACGGCATCGCGGATGGCGACATCGCGCAGGAAGACATCCCGCAACTCCGTGGACGGCAGATAGGGCGCATGGATGAAGTGCGGCGTGCCGCCGAACTCCTCGGCGGCGAGCCGCACGAACTCGTTGACCTGAAAATGCGCAGCGTGCTGCTGCATGCCGCCGGTGGCGGCGACGGTGAGCACACCGGGCATGCGCGGCAGGCCGGCTCGGATAACTTCGCGCACAGCGCGCCCCCAGCCGATGGCGACCACGGAGCCTGCCACCAGTTGCGCCTGCCTGAGCAGCCCGCCAAGCGGTGCCGCTAGTGCTGCCAGCGTGCCTGCCGCCGGCGTCTCGACCACCGCGGCATCCCGCAACTTCAATCCGTCGATCAACTGCCTGGTGATGTCCTCCGGCGGTGCCAGATCGAGAACCTCGATACGCACGATCCCTTCCGTCCGCGCCCGCTGCAGCAGGCGCGAAATCGTCGCGGTGGAGACACCGAGCTGCCGCGCGATGTCGACCTGCGACATCTCCTCCAAATAGTGCAGCTTGGCGACCGTGTGCAGCAATGTCCGCGACGCGGTCGCATCCTGGATGGAGGGAACAGACAGCTTGCAATTCCTTTCAGCAACGTGTTACACACGTATACGCCGATGGGAGTTATCGCGCAAATCCAACCGACTCGCAACGTGGGGCCGTTTCCATGCGGCTATGCCGGCGGGCACGGTTTTCGAGACCGGACGGCGCACCACGCGGCAAAAAATCTCCTCGCCGGCAAAGGCGGGCAGAACTGAACATTGTTGTTTCCACGGGATCCGCGCGGTCGGTAAGACGGCGCCAACATCGGACTGAAGATCATGACGAAGATGACCACCGCGGAGCTGCGCGGCTACCAGCAGATATGCGGTAAGGACGGGGCCATGGTGGCCATCGCCTGCGACCAGCGCGGCGGCATGCGGACCTTGCTGGCGTCGGATCCGGTAGAGCAGGCCAGGATCACCAACGACATGCTCGGCGACACCAAGGCTGACATCACGCGCTACCTCGCCAGTGCTGCGTCCTGCGTGCTGCTCGACCCGCTCTGCGCGGTGCCGCGCATTGTCGACGAGGGCGTCTTGAACCGCGATACGGCACTGCTCATCGGCCTCGACGCCTCCGGTTTTGACGTCTCGCCCGAGGGCTACCGGCTGTCACGCCTGGTTCCAGGCATCGATGCGCGCCGTGTCCGCGCCCTGGGCGGCACGGGCGGCAAGATCATGGTGTATCTGCGGGCCGACAAGCCGCAGGCCAACGAACACAACATCGCCATCCTGCGCCAGTGCATCGCCGATTTCGGCAAGGAGGACCTGTTGCTGGTCGTCGAGTTCCTGACCTATCCGCTCGAAGGCGAAAGCCCCGAGGGCTATGCGGCCATGACGCCACGGCTTGTCGAGGAAGGGACAAGAATCTCGCTGGAATGCGGCGCCAAGGTGCTGAAGCTTCCCTATCCCGGCACACCCGAAGCCTGTGCCAACATCACCGCAATGGCAGGCGATGTGCCCTGGGCGGTGCTTTCGGCCGGCGTCAACCACGCAACCTTCCTCGGCCAGGTCGAGATCGCCATGCAGAACGGCGCCTCGGGCGTCATCGCCGGCCGTTCGCTGTGGAAAGACTGCATCTCGCTCGACCGTGACATCCAGCGCGAAAGGCTTAAGACCATCGCAGTGCCGCGACTGCGTGAGATCCAGGCCGTGATCGGGCACTACCGGCAGAAAGCGGCTGCCTGACAATTGCGTTTGGACGAGAGCTATTCCAGTAAAAGCGTGAAGCGGTTTGCGTCCGGAATTTGCGGAAAAACAGATGCAGGACGTGATGCCTCTCAGCATAGGGATCGATATTGGCGGCACCAATCTGCGTGCTGCCCGCGTCTGCGAGACCGGTGAAATCCTCGAGCGCGTTTCCGAAAAGAGCGCGCCCGACCCGGAACTGGTGCTTGGCCGCATCGCCGACATGGTGCGCCTTCTCGACACATCCGATGTGAAGGCCATCGGCGTCGGCGTTCCCGGTCGTGTCGACATGCGGCGCGGCGCCGTCCTGTCGGGTGGCTACGTCAACCTCGCTTCGGTCGCGCTGGCGCAACGCCTGGAAGACATGACCGGCAAGCCCGTCATCATCGACAACGACTGCAACATGGCGCTGGCCGCCGAGATGGCGCTCGGCGCCGGGCGCGGCCATGACAACATTGTCATGTTCACCATAGGCACCGGCATTGGCGGCGCCGTCGCTCAAGACCGCCGGATCACGCGTGGCTCGGCAACGGCGGGCCAGCTTGGTCACATCACCGTCGATGTCGACGGCGAGGTTTGCGCCTGCGGCCGGCGCGGCTGCGTCGAGACCACCAGTTCAGGCACCGCGCTCGGCCGCCACATTGCGCGCGCCGGGCTCGGCGCCGACATTTCTGTCGATCAGCTTTTTGCCCGCGATGCGGCCGGCGACATCCAGGCGCGCGGCATACTCGACGCCTGGGCGAAACCGCTGCGTGCCGCCATCGACACGGCCGTTGCCGTGCTCGATCCCGACATGGTGCTGCTTGGCGGCGGCCTTGGCCGGGCAGCACACAGAGCACTCGGCCGAGCGCCGGCGTTGGCGCCCTGGTACCAATGCCAGGTCGAACCCGCGCAGCTCGGCGACGATGCCGGCGTGATCGGCTCTGGCCTCCAGGCGCTCGCCATGGAACCGGGCGCAGGTCCGGTTCCGCGCTTGGCCCAGTCCAGCCACGCCAAGCGGGCCGTGCTCGTCAACGGCATTCCCGCAAGCGGCAAGAGCACCGTCTCGCGCGGCATAGCCGACCGCATGGGATGGCCGTTGCTCGCGCTCGACACGATCAAGAATCCGTTCCTCGAAGTGCTTGGCGGCGGCGACCGCGAATTCAACCGCACGCTCGGCCGCGCCAGCTATCAGGCGATCTGGTCGGCCGTCGGCGAAGCGCCAGCGGGCTGCACCTTTGTCATCGATGCCTGGTTCGGCTTCCAGCCGCGTGAAGTCCTCGAGGACCATCTGCGAAAAGCTGGCGTCGAACAGACCTTCGAAATCTGGTGCCACGCGCCCGGGGAGGTCCTTGCCGAGCGCTATGGCGCCCGGCTCGACCAGCGCCCCGCTGGTCATCCCGGTGCCGCCTATATCCCTGAACTGATCGAGCTCGCCAAGCGTGCCGAACCGCTGCGGCGCGGACCGCTCTTCGACGTCGACACGACAAAACCGATCGACTTCGATGCCATTACGGCATGGCTGCGGGCGGTCATGGCCGCCCGCTTGGATGTACCTGGCTGAACCAGGACGTCAGTCCCATTTGATCAATAGCCGACCGTAAAACGCTGCCTGACATGCGCAGGCTTCTCGATCTCGTCGACCATGACGATGGCGTAATCCTCGAAGGAGATGCTGCTGCCCTTGTCCGAGGCAAGGAGCGTGTCCTTGCCGAGGCGGAACTTGCCGGTGCGCTCGCCCGGGATGAACATGGCGGACGGCGACAGGAACGTCCAATCGAGATCGCCGACGGTCTTCAACTTATCGAGGAAGTCGGCGCCCTTCTGTGCCTCGGCCTTGTAGATTGCAGGGAATTCGGCTGTATCGACCAGGCGCTTGCCTGGCGCGACCTCGAGGCTGCCGGCGCCGCCGACAACGAGGTAGCGCTTCACGCCGGAAGCACGCACCGCGGCAATCAGCGTGTCGGCGTCGCTGTCCAGAAAATGCACCGAACTGATCACCACGTCATGGCCGCGGATCAGGTCGGCGAGAGCTTGGCTGTCGAAGACATCCCCCTTCCTGGCCGTGACGCCGGGCAGCGCAGCGATCTTTTCCGGATGTCGCGCAAGGCCGGTGACTGTGTGGCCACGATCCGAGAGTTCCTTGAGGATGCGCGAACCGACGGCGCCCGATGCACCGATGAGAGCGACTTTTGCCATGTCTTTTTCCATTCCTTGCTGAGGTCAGTTGGGAGAGATCACGCCGCCTCGATATGGGCGACAAGATTGTCGAAGCTGCCGAACAGTGCGTTCGAACCGATAAGCCGGGGCGCATCGTTGCGGATGACCGCGAGCGAAGGCACGCCGTTGGCATGAAGGCGCTCGAACAGCGTGCGGCCTTGGCCGACCAGGTCGCAGTGCGCTTTCATCAGCTGTTCCGTCGGCGCCTGCAGCAGCCCGGCGGCATCCGCCATGCCGGCGGCGGCAAGCACCTCTGCGACACCGTCGATCGTCACGATATCCCTGCCATGGACGTAACGCGCCCACTGGATCGCCTTCAGCGCCGTCAGCCGGCCGCCGGGGCCTTCCAGGCCAGCCGCGCTGATGCCGAGCGTGGCGGCATGGGAATCGAGCAAGGTGCCACGGACATTGAGGACATCGCGCCGATAGGCCTGCGTGAATCTCTGCCCGGTCAGGCGCTCGATGCGCTGGTCGTTCGCCCAGGCGTGGGCGGCGAAGGCTTCATCCATCGGTCGCGCCCCTGCGCCGGAGAACAAGCCGGTCGGCAGCAGGTCGATGAGCACGCCGCTGGCCGACAGCCTGTCCAGCATCGGGGTGGCGCCGTAGCACCAGCCGCAGAGCGGATCGAAAAGATAGGTCACGTCTGGATTGCTCATGATCATGCTGTCCTTGCTGTGGGCATCGGGCGCGGCCCACCGGAATGTGCTGGCCATATGTGGCAGACGGCGACCTTGCGATAAACCAGAGCCAATAATACAAACTGTCCGATCAAATCGGACAAAGGCAGGTCATATGGCCGAGCTTCTGAATCTCAATCGGCTCGTCTACTTCACCACCGTGATGGAGACCGGCTCGTTCACCGTGGCGGGGGACCGGCTGGGCGTGGCCAAGGCCGTGGTCAGCCACCAGATCGGCAAGCTTGAGGAAGAATTGGGCGCAACGCTCATGCGGCGCACGACGCGGCGCGTCACGCCGACAGAAGAGGGGCGCCTCTTCTATGACCGCGCGACCATCATCCTGCGCGAGGCCGAGGCAGCCTATGGCGAGATCTCGCACGGGGCGGTCGAGCCCGCCGGAATGCTGAGGCTGACCGCGCCGCTCGACTATGGCGCTAAGGTGGTCGCGCCGGTGATGGCCGCGTATCTGAAGACCTATCCGCAGATGCGTGTCGAGGCGATCTTCAACGACGCTGTGAGCAACCTGGTGGACGAGCAGATCGACCTCGGCATCCGCGTCGGCTGGCTTGCCGATTCCTCCAACCAGGCACGGCGCCTGGGCACGATACGGCAGATCGTGGTGGCGAGCCCGGCCTTTGCAGCGAGCCTGCCGTCCGACGTCGGACCGCTCCAGGCAAGATCGCTGGCCTGGGTTGGCAACGCGCAGCTGCGCGGCATCGGCCAGTGGCTGTTTTCCAGGGATGGGGAAACGGTGCTGACCGAACTCAATCCGATCATCATGTGCGACAAGAGCCCGGCGGCCCTGGCCTGTGTGCTCGCCGGCATCGGGTTGGGCATCTTCCCGGACTACAGTGTCAATGATGACATCGCCGAGGGACGGCTGGTGCCGGTGTTCGCTGATTGGACCTTGCCGACCGGCGGTATCCACGCGGTCTTCCCGCCGGCCCGCTTCCGGCCCGCCAAGGTGCGCGCCTTCGTCGACTTGCTCGCGGCGGTCGAGAGAAAGCGCGCGCGCCGCCTCGAAACGGCATGACGCCGCCGGGCGCGCGAGCCGCCTCGAAACGGCATGACGCCGCCGGGCGCGCGACATCGTCAGCAAGAACTTACATTCACGCGCGGAGCCGTGCCGTTCGATTGCCGACGAGAGGCACTCCTCATGGTCTGGAACTTGCCGCCTGAATGCAAACGGCCCGCATTGATGCGGGCCGTTTTAAGTTTGGTTGCGGGGACCCGCGCCCCGTTTTGTCATAACATCGTCAGACCCTCGGTTTTGGTCGGGTTTGGCGAGTTCGAGGATGCCGAACAGCTCGCCGCGTAGCTCCGCGTGGACCTCGCCGCGCTTGTCGCCGGGGGTGAGGACGATCTGTCCGATCAACGAGCGCAACGCCTCGGCGGCTTGGCGACCGTCCTCGTGGTGGGCAAGCACTCGCGTGAACTGCTCGACCCGCTTCTTATAAAGAGTGGCGATGTTCGGATGCAGGTCGGGCACGTCAGTGGGCGCCACTGCCACACGCGCTGCGATCTCCGCCTTCTGCCTCTCCAGGTCTTCCATTCTTGCTTTCATCGAAGGTTGGTACAGGCCATCCTCGATCGCGGCCATCATGCCGGCGATGGCGCGCTCGATCTTGTCGAGTGCCTTGCGGTCCTGTTCGCCCTGCGCGCGACGCTCCTGGTTGAGGCGGTTCGTCTCCTGGGCATAGGCTCTGATCGCCTCGGCCACGGCATCGGCCGAGACAAGCCTTTCCTTCAGGCCTGCGAGGACGCGCTGCTCGATCTTTTCGCGGGTGATGGTACGGCCATTGTCGCAGATCCCGCGGCGCTGGTGGTTGAGGCAGGCATAGCGGTCTCGTGTAAACAGGCCGTAGCGCCCGCCGCAGCAGCCGCACGTAAGCAAGCCCGACAGGAGGGAGACCGGTCGCTTCATGGTGTGCAGTTTCCTCGCCCGCGCCTTGCGCGTGGCGATGGCCACCGCCTCGAACTGGCTGGCGATGGATTTCTGTCTCTCCTTCACGGCCTGCCACAATTCATCCCCGACGATCCTGAGATGCGGCACCTCGGTGCGGATCCATTTGGCTGGCGGATTCGCCCGCGACACGCGTCTGCCAGTCGCAGGATCCTTGACGAAATGCAGGCGGTTCCAAACCAGCATCCCGGTATAGAGCTCATTGTTGATGACGCCGGTGCCCCGGATGACATGCCCGCGCACGCTGGTATCGCCCCAATGTCGGCCGAGCGGACCTGGAACGCCCTCCTTGTTCAAGTCGACGGCGATCGCCTTGGGGCTTTTGCCGGCGGCGAATTCGCGGAAGATGCGGCGCACGATGGTCGCTTCCTCCGGCACGACCTCGCGGTCGCCACGGACGGGCTCGCCTGCGGCATCAAGTTTCTTCACCACCCGGTAGCCGTAGCAAAGCCCGCCCCCGGCCTTGCCTTTCTCTACCCTCCCCCGCAGGCCGCGATGGGTTTTGAGGGCAAGGTCCTTGAGGAACAGGGCATTCATCGTGCCCTTGAGGCCGACATGCAGTTCACTGATCTCCCCCTCGGCCAAGGTGACGATGGCAGTGCCGGCGAATTTGAGATGCTTGAAGAGGGTGGCGACATCTGCCTGGTCGCGGCTGATGCGGTCGAGCGCCTCGGCCAGCACCACCTCGAAGCGGCCGCGCTGGGCATCGCGTACCAGATGCTGGATGCCCGGCCGCAGCACCGTGCTGGCGCCCGAGATCGCGGCATCCTCATAGGTTCCCGCAACGCTCCAGCCCTCGCGCGCCGCCTGCTCATGGCACAGCCTTAACTGGTCCTCAATGGAGGCATCCCGCTGGCTGTCGGAAGAATAGCGGGCATAGAGTGCGACACGGGTCACGGCGGCAGATCCTCTCTCTTGTTTGCAGGGGGTTTACCATCCGGCTCCCTGCCCTCTCCCTTTCGGCGGCCCGGCCGATTGTCGTTGGCTGCCCGCCTCGCCTCGAATGCCTCCCGCGCCATCTGCCGGCCGATCAGCCGGGCGATATCCAGCACAACCCTATCCAGCTTGGCCACCGCCATGTTGTCAGGGCCACCCTCGGGGCCGACGAGGTCGCCGTTGTCGTTGGCCGGGACCAAAGCCTGCGGCCCAGTGCTGGTTTCCTTTGCCATCGCGGTCGCTCTCCCAATGGTGGATCGACCCGCCATCAGAGTCCTCCGGACGGCGAAGAAAAGCACGAAGTTCATGTCGTAGAGCCACAGCGTGCAATGACTTGCGTCGTGCGGTTTCGTCTCAATCGTCAAGGTTGGGCTTCGGTCGGCAAGTGGAAACGTCCTGATGCTGACATCCAGACCATCAGTGAGATGGCGAACCTGGCAATCTGTGTGCCCGTCTCTCGATATCGTGGGCTGTTGATTTCCAATATCGCCTACGAGTTGCAAACCTGAAGATACATTTCAGAGGGTGAGTCAGAAGAGCGCTACATCGCGACGATATCCCGCCGCGGCTTCCTCTTCCAACGCCGCGACCAGCTGGACTGCGGACTCCCAGTGCTTGGCCACATCGCTCCGTGTCCTTTCCCGGCTCCGGCGGGCAACCGGCAAATCTCCCGCGATCGCCTTCAAGTCAAGGAGCACGGAAGCTATGTGCGGCCACGGAAAATCGGTAGGGTCGCCAATATCTCGATCAGCGCCGACAATCATTTCCAACTTGGCGACAATCCCGGCGAGCGACGTAGCAGCGACTTCGGGAATCGAATCTTGAAGCGTAAGAGCTTCGGTCATCGCAAAGACCTCGGCCTCCGCGTACTCCTGGGGATCGCTAAGAGTACCCGCTGTTCGATCTTGAGCTTGCATAGGAACATCTGCGGCCAATACCTCGATCCCAGGATCGACCATGATTTGGCTCTCCAGCCGCTGCTGCACGCGGCATAGCAGCAATGAGGCATATCGAGCTCGTTGCCATTCGCCCCAAAGGCTCAAAGCGGAATCTGTGGCTTGGGACCCCGTCCTCTCGAACTCATCGCGTTGCTGGCCGATGACGAAAGGCAAAGTCGTGGTATTGTCGGAATCAGTCATGGATCCGAGCTCCCAACAGCTTGGCTGTGGTTAAGCCGGTTGCGTGCAAGCGCACGTCGCCCGGCCATATTCGCGCGACGGCCGATATCAGCAAGGACCAGGGTCGTTGCAAACGGCTGAAGCGGCCAGTCTATCGTGCCCTTTTAACGTACCAGAGATCACTTTGCAATCACATGATCTGAAAGATATCACTGGAGCCCAGATGCGAGCGGCGCGCGCCTTGGTTCGTTGGAGCGCGAAGGATCTGGCCAAAGCTGCAAGCGTGGGCGTGGCGACTGTGAGACGTGCCGAGTCCGACGACGGCATTCCGCCGACGACCTTAGCTAATCGAAAAGCGATCCGTAGCGCGCTGGAAGCGGCAGGCATCGAGTTTATTGCCGAGAATGGCGGTGGCCCAGGCGTAAGGCTTGCACGTCGATTTTGATTTTGGGCGACGTAGGTTGTCGGCGTGAAGCGAGAGCTGTCGTCTACTGCCGGGAGCAGTGCGCCCATAATATTCGTCTGGCCGAGTTTACGCGCACCCGGCACCGCTATACTGCTGGCACCATGAGGGGCGGGTACCCAGTATCGAAAGAAAATTCTTGCATTCTTGCGGTAGCGTGTTGGACAGGGAAGCCTTGCTCTAGACAAAGGGACAGGACGACTGGCTAACATACCGGCCGGATGACATCGGCATGGCAGCTTCTGGGGGCATAATTGCGTCTACAACCAAGGACGCTGGTGCACAGCATCGTCGGCAGTACGATGATGGCAAAGCGAGTTCTCGATGTGGCAGTCGCTGCTCCAATGCTAGTAATGACGGCGCCCGTGCTAATCGTCGTGATGCTGGCGATCCGGGCGACGTCTGCCGGCCCTGCTATCTTCTCGCAAATCCGCGTCGGCCAGGATGGCATTCTTTTTGCCTGCCACAAACTGCGCACGATGCATAAGGAAACGCCGTCATTGCCCACCCACGAGGCGTCTGCCAGTTCAGTCACCGCGATCGGCAAGGCGCTGCGGGCGACCAAGATCGACGAATTGCCGCAGCTCTGGAATGTGCTCAAGGGTGAGATGAGCCTTGTCGGGCCGCGTCCATGCCTGCCGACGCAGACCGAATTGATCGAACGGCGCAGAGAACTGGGCGTGCTCGCTTTGCTTCCCGGAATCACCGGGCTCGCGCAGATCAAGGGGATCGACATGTCGGAACCAGCACTCTGCGCCGAGACCGATGCAGCCTACGTCAAAGAGTCGGTCTCCATCGGTTTGGACCTCAAAATATTGCTGGGTACATTCCACCCACATAAACGACGCGGCCTGTCGGAGGGGAATTTGGCGCGGCCGCTGCGCAAGACGTGAACCTGCCAGCGCCGGACGCAGACGGCAGCGTGGACGACGACGCAGTGTCTCACACGCCATCCCATCGCCGTCCCGGTCCAGCTTTCCGCCCCACTAGCAGTTCGGCAGATAGGTCGTCGCAGGAACTGATCTGCTTAAACGTCCGCCGCGGCTCGCACGAATAACCGCTCTGCGCGACCAGCTTGCGGCTTATGCCGAGCGGCTGGGTCTTCGGCGCCGTGCCATCAGAACGACTCGCGCCACTCCCACGGCGCGTCGAATTTGCTAACCCATAGGGCGAGCTTGGCCACTTTCGCTCTCGCCTGTTGCGACGCATAGGCGCCATTGCTGTAGCGCGGCCAATCGGGCGCCTGGCCATGCTCGACTATTCAGGCCGGCAAGCTGGCAAAGTCGGCGCCGGCCGTTTACAATTGGATATAGCGATCCCAGGTGACGGACGTGCGCTTCACCGCCTCGAGGCGGCCAGGAACCTGTCCGGCGCTTCCGCCGATCGCCGGCCGCACGGATGTTCGAAGCCCTTGCCGCAATATTGCTTGCTCTCTGGCGCGTTGATACTGTTGATCCGCCGCCCATGGACTTAGTTCGAAGCAGCAGGTGCGAGCCAATTTGGAGGAAGTTGCGCGGTTCTTGAACATGGACGCTTGCATTCCTCTTGGCTGGTGGTAAACGCAATCACAATGCCACAACTTTTCGTGATCGCCTTTGTTGGTCGTCAGGGGTCGAGCTTTCTGCAAGGATTGCTCAACTCTCATCCTGACGCATCTTGCGCGGGCGAGTTGTTCTCGCCGGCGGCGTCAAGGCGAGGCATTAAGGCTTTCCTTAAAGGGGAGCCGCAGCCGTTCGTTCACAGCGGCGAGTCAAATGTGGCCAGATATCTCGACATCCATGTCCACCGGCTGAGAGGCCGGGCAGTTGGCTTCAAGCTGCCGCTTTATTCGATGCAGGAACACCCGGGCATCTTCCCGGCTCTTAAAGAGCACGACTACAAGGTCGTGCTGGTCACACGCGAAAACCTTTTAGATCAGTTTATCTCCATGCGCCTGGCTCAGATCAACAACGCTTGGCGTTCTGACTTAGGCGAATTCAAAACACGAAGCTTTGCCGCAGACCCCCTGGAAGCACAGGAGCGCTTCATCCAGTGGGAGGAGGAGAACGCGGCAACCGCTGCAGCCGTGGCCGGAATGGAAGCGTTGCCCGTGACCTACGAGCAGATCAGCAGCAGCTTGCCGCGAGTCCTAGACTTCTTGGGTCTTCCGCTTGCCGAGACAAAAAGTCCATTCCAGCGGCAACGCACTTGGAGCCGTGCTGCTGCCTTGGAAAACTTCGATGATATGGCGGCGTATTTCTCATCGACGAGATGGGGCGGCTTTTTCGAAGCTTAATGCTTATCCTAGAGCAGTTCAGGGCCATGATGCTCCGGCGCCGTGCCGATCGAATGGCCTTCAATTGACGAGCACGAAGACCCGCTAAGGAGGACCATCTTTTCGATCCGTGGCTCTCCCCGCCCATAAAGTGGGAAATCGACAAGATGAGGTGGCGCCACCGGCGTCCATTATAATGTCCATGACCGGCCTCCCTGCGGCTGTCAGGAGCTCTGCGAACAAAATAAGAACAAGAGCCTCTTGACCGGAGACGTTCCTCATTTCAGGGGGATGCCGAGCAACCCGCGAAGTGGCCGAGAGGCACCTCCTGGACCCTGATGCATGCCGATGACGCCGGTCAGGTAGCGGGCATCCTTAGCGGCCGCTGCAATGTCACGCGCGACTATAAGCCGATTGAGTTACGGGAGGTTATCGGCAACGTCACGATCGACGATGTGCGGGAGAAGGTCCGCTGCCCAGCAGTGCGGCAGCCGGAGTGAATGGACGCCGAGCGATTACATCAGCGCCTCTTGCAATCCGATGGGAGAAACGGGTGATCCGGCGCGGCGAATTTGGCAGCGGTAGCGGCCCGGCTCAAAGACAGGGCGTACCGTCACTGCGGGCGGGCCCGGTGACTCCGAAGGTGCCGCTGGCGGACAAAGCCGACGTAAAACAGCCGCGTGAGCCAGCCCGCAAGGGGCGGATACATTTCGCTCCATTAGACGAGTTGAATAAAGGTCCCATGTCGGATAACCTGTATCTATTGTTTGCGTGGGGGCACGCCGATGACTGATCAGCCGATAAGACAACGGCGCTATGGGAGCAGGCTGGCTTCTTCCGTAGTTGAAGCCGCCGAGCAGATAGCGGTCGGGCTGATAATATTAGCGTTTTATCCGGTTCTGGCCTTTATTGCACTGCAGGCAAGGCACCGAAATCGGCCACGTGGCACGAAGGCCAGCCGTAGAGTGTCAGGGGATGAGTTTTCCTAATTGCCCGGCATCCAGATCGCCATCAGGTATTGTGCGCCGCGAAGATTTTCTCCGCTTCGCCGGGCGCCATCTCGCCTAGACTGAGATCGTCTGCGCGCCCAGGTTCATCAAGCGCTTTTGGGCGCAACCGCAAATCCATCGCTAGCAACGCTGACGCAGACCAAGGCTAGGCTAGGTCGTAGACTCATTACTGCGTAGCCAGATGCGGATGGCAACAAGCTTAAGGGCTGCGAGGTAGTTCTCAGCGAGCTTGTCATAGCGTGTGGCTATGCGGCGAAACTGCTTGGCCTTGTT
>NZ_VFWQ01000030.1:0-43106 GCF_006442705.1 Mesorhizobium sp. B1-1-7
TGGAGCGGGTAGCGGGAATCGAACCCGCGCGTTCAGCTTGGGAAGCTAGTGCTTTTCGTTGGCTTTCAATGCGTTGCATGTAAAACAGGTCAAATCACGCCTTAAACAAAACAATGGCTTAGCTGCCGATTGTAAAACCATTTCGCGCTCATTTCTCACCGGCCAGCATCGCCGCCGCGCCCGAATTGCCCGGCAGCGTGATGCCGATGGCGACGTCGCGCGAGCCGCACATCGGGCAGCGGACCTTGCCCTTGAGGTCGGAGACCAGACAGGCGCGGCCGCGCGTGATCATGAAGGTCATCAGGTCGAGATCGTAGCGGAAGCCGCATTCGCGGATGCTCTTCAGGCCGGCGCGGCGGCCCCAGGTGCAGCGGAAGTGAATGCGCCCGCCGGCCTGCCAGACGTCCCTGACCGTCTCGATCGCCATGCCATCGATCAGCCCCGGCCGGGCGGAGGCAGGCCCGGACCCGACATCGGCGCGGCGTGCGGACGCGCGTAATCGATCGGCCGATCCCTGAGCAGGTTCGCCGCCTCGTCCATCTGCCGCTTCAAGTCGCTGATCGCATCGTAATGCGGCCGGAAGGGCGTCAGCGACCTCAGCGCGTCGTCAAGCGCCATGTGCAGCTTGAACATCTGCTGCTCGATCAGAGCGAGGTGACCTTCCGAAATGGCATCGTGTCGGCGCCGGCGCGGCATGTTTTTCGTTCTCCAATGGGCGAGAACGAAATAAGAACAAATTCCTTTGCCAATCGTCAAGCCCCGTCAGTCTTCCTCGCGAAAATCCTGCAGCGAGGCGTGGCGCAGGTCTTCCTCGCCGCGCAGGTGCTTCACGCGGCCGACCAGGCCCGGCCTGACCCATTGCGTCGCCGGCCGCTTTTCCTTGATCACAGCCTTGGGCGGCGGCGGCCCGGAGCGCTCCTGGACGCGCTGCCATAGCCGTTCGCGCATCTCGCGGCCCACGGTGATGAAGGCCGAGCCGACATAGCGGCCGGTGCCGCGATCGGCCATGAGAGCGAAGGCGGGCTTTCCGGGCTCGCGCTCGACGCCGAGCAGGTCGAACTCGTCGACCGCATAGGCCTTCGTCTTCAGCCATGCCGTCGAATTGCCGCTGCGATATTTGCTGTCCTTGCGCTTCGACACCATGCCCTCTAGCCCGGCCTCGTCGATCAGGTGGAAGATCGCCTTGGCCTCGCCGGGCAGCGCTTGACTGAACTGGATGTGCTTGCCCTCCGGAATCAGCGCCGCCAGGATCTCGCGCCGGTCTTCCAGCGGCATGTCGCGCAGATCGTGGCCGTTGAGGTGCATGAGATCGAAGGCGACGAAATAGAGGTCGTGCTGGCGCCGCGTGATCGCCTTGCGCAGCGCGCCGAAGTCGGACACGCCGGCGTCATTCAGCACGATGATCTCGCCGTCGATGATGGCGCTTTTGACATCGAGGTCGGCGGCTTCCCTGGCAAGATCGCGGTATTTCGATGTCCAGTCGAGGCCGCGGCGGGTGAAGATGCGCACGCCGCCGGCATCGCGCACGATCTGCGAGCGGTAGCCGTCGAACTTGACCTCGTGGCTCCAGCCGTCGCCCTCCGGCGGCTTGTCGACCAGCGTCGGCAGCAATGGCGGAATGAACTTCAGACCCATGCACTCGTACCCAACAACGCGAATCAAGCCGCGGCGGCCAAAACCGTTCCGGAACATTTTAGGTAAAATGCATGTTGGAAGGGTTATGAAAAACGATCCAGCCTGTCGCGACGCACTAACCCTCATCCGGACCACGATCGAAGAGCACTGCCCGCCGGGCGTGCTGCCGAGCGAGGAAGCCGTCAACTGTCTCTACGCCCCGACGATATTCGGCGAGGCAGAGGCGATATCGAGAGCGATCGTCGCCACGGTCGAAAGACTGACTGCCGAGAACAAAAAAGCCCGCCCCGGCGAACCGGAGCGGGCTCATGATGGCGAGTGAGGCGGCGTTGCCGGGCGCGGATCACTTGGCGCGGGCGATTTCCTTGGCCAGATCGCCAATGTCGCGGCGCAGGTCGGCCACCTCGTCGACGAAGCGGCTGCCGACCTCGGCCAGGCGATAGAGCGCCTGGCGCTGCTTTTCATTGTCGGCGCGGCCGGCGCTCAATTCGAGCGTGTAGCCATCGATAGAGGATGCCAGCTCCCTGACGGCGCTGTTATCGACGAGAGCGCCGGCGACCTCGACCTGACGTTCCGCCGGCGTCGCCGTGCCACGGCCGAAGCGGAGGCCAAGCATGGCCAGCAAGCCGAGCAGCGCCAGCCCCACGAAGTTGGCGATGGGAACCAACTGTTCGGCCGGAATGCCAAGAATCATCAATGCCTCCGCTGCGCAGCACCGACATCAGCCCATGCTCGAAAAAGGTTCCACATCTCGATCGTCATGAAGGTGAGGTAGACGACAACCCCGGTTCCGGAGCCGTGCGCCGTCAACACGGCAACCAGGACGCCGAGCGCGATTTGACCCCAGAACACACAGGACGCGACGGAGGCTCCCGCCCTGAAATGCGGCGAGTAGCGGAAGCCCTTGAAGGTGCCGTTGACGATCAGCGCGCCGAGCCGCAACAGCCCGGCCAGAAGGCAGACATTGGCCCAGAAGAACTCGTCGCCATAAGTCGCGATGACGGCCATCGACGGCGAGCGGTCGAAGGTGAGCGGGTCGAGCGCCAGGCACCCCGACCAGCCGAACAGGGCACCGGTCATGATCCATTCGGTGACACGCATCCCGAAATGCTGGCGGATGCCGCCGGCGATGCGCAGCACGATCACGTCTTCAGCTCCGCCCGCCGGCCGGCGCTCGCCTGGGTGTGGCGGTCGCATTCGGCGGGCGTGTAGAGGCCGATGGCGCAGCCTGGCGCGACCGTGTGGTCGATCCGGTTCTGGTCGGCCAGCGTTTTCCCTTGAGCGCCGGCGAGGCTGCTACCGATGGCCGAGCGCAGCCCCGGAACACCGTTGACGCCGGAAGTCCCACACCCCGCCAGCATCGACGCAATCGTCAAGAGAGCGGCTGGCCTCAATGCCTTTTTCAATCGCATCCTGGTTGTCCTTTTCTATTCTGGCGCGCAGCTCGTCGGCGCCCTGGTGCTTGATGAGATGGTAGCCGCCGATAACGGCACCGGAGATAGCGAGCGCGATCGTCGCCCAAGCGACGATGCCGGCCAGCGGCCGCGGGACGCCGATCAGGCCGGCGATGATGGTGATGAGCGCGCTCACAGGAATATCCACCACATGCCGGCGATGCCGGCCGCCAGGCCGACAAGGAAGCCGGCGATCACCGGCAGCGCCTGTTCGATCACCGCCTCGAATACCTCGCGCATCAGCGTCGAGCCCCGCTCTGGAAGGCTTCGACGCCCTTGGCCTCACCGTGGCGCGAGACAAGCACCAAGGCCCCGGCGATGCCGGCGATGCCTGCCAGCCAGACCCAGCCGGGAACGTCGCTTGCGATCGATGTCAAGGGATCGATGTAATCCTTGGCGGCAGGAATGTTGTCGAGCGCGCCCTTGAGCAGCGCGCCGGCCGCCGCCGGAATGCCGACGATGTAGCCGCCGATCTTGGACAGCCAGTTGGCCTTCACCTCCGGCACCTTATCGCGCACGACCTCCGGCGCGGCATTGGCGCGTTCCGGCGCGATGGCGCGCGGCTTGGCCTTCTGCAGGGCAAGCAGCATGTCGTCGTCGATGCCATCGCCGGCAGGCAAGCTGTTGTCGGCGCGGAAGGCGCGAATGGCGGTCGCCGTCATGGTGCCGATCTTGCCGTCGACGCCGCCGACCTCGGTATAGCCGAGATCCTTCAGCTGCTGCTGGACGCGCGTGATCGTGTCCTTGTCGACGACGACGGCCGTCGCATCGGCCGGTTGGTCGGCCGGCGCGGCGGCAGGGATAGCGGCCACCTGTGCCGCCGGCGAGAATGGCGTGTCCCTGATCTTCTGCCATTTGGCGAAGGCCTCCGCCATTTTGGCGTCGTAGCGGTTCTGCTTGTAGCCGGGACCGTTCCAGGTGCGGGCGATGACCGGCCAGCGATGCGCGCGCAAATCGTCGTCGATCTTCCAGGCGACCAGCAGCCGTACCGTCGCCTCGAGGTGATTGGCTTCCGAAGCCATGAAGGCGCTCACCATCGCCTGCGGCGAGGTATAGCCGGCGTCGCGATGGTTTTCGGCCAGGATCTGGGTCGAGCCCCACGACGCCGACATCAGCGCGATCGTCTCGTCGATCGCCATCGCCTTCACCAGGCGCGGATAGCTGTCCTTGGGATAGGGCTTGGCGCCCCACTTCGGGTAAGCGAGGCCGGCCTTGACCGCAGCGTCGCGCTTGGCGCCCTTGCCGAGCAGCCGGTAGAAGACATGCGGCTCGAACAGCATCTTCGGCCGGCCGGCCGCGTCGAAGCCGGATCCGGCCGCCTCGACGTCCATAAAGGCGTGCAGCTCATCCTCGCCAACGCCGATTTCGGCGCCGATGCGCGTGATGTCGATGTCATGCAGGCGCACGGCCGCGCCCTTGAACGAAGTGTCCATGGGAGATTCCTTGGGTTGTGGAGCGATTGGTTTCAGATTAGGGAGCTAAACAGCAGGTCACTGCGCGCTGGAGCTTGCTCGATGACAAAACTTTGGCTGACGTACGCTTGGGTAGACAATGAAGCCGAGGAGGTCGACTTTATTGCTCAACAACTGCGCTCACTCGGCATAGACGTCCATCTTGATAGAACGCACCTGGTCAGAGGACAGCGTCTATGGCCGCAGCTAGCTGACGCTATTAGCAACCCAGCAAAAACGGATGCACTAGCCTTCTATGTTACCGAAAATAGCTTGCGCAGCGAACCCTGTCGTGAGGAGCTGAACTATGCTCTCACCAGGACGCTTGACGCTCGCACCGCAGGTTTCCCGATAATCGGCATCTTCCCTAGAAAGATCTCGCCCGAGTTGATCCCACCGGCCATTCGGTCGCGCATCTACGTTCATTTGACCGAATCTGATTGGGACAAACGGATCCTGGAAGCTGCCATCAGGGTTCCACCCGGACCAGGTGGGCGGCACATAGCGCCCTTCCATTTGGCATGGGTCAAAAATCGTGGGGGCCAGTACATACTTGAGGTGCGACCAAGAGCGGGAAGGTGGTACCCGTTCATCTTTTTGCTCAAAGAAGCCGAGCGCGTTCTGTTACAACTCGGAATGCACGGCCCATCTGGAGAGCCCCCCGCAGGCTCCATGACTTCTACAGCTGAACTGCGACCTCACGAAGGATATTCTGGCATTGAGATTCACCAGGCGGTCGACGCAACGATGAGCGCATACTTGGTCTTCTCGGGTCTGCCGAGCCAAGTCGTTTTCGGACAGCGCGGACAAATGTATTCAGTGGAGCGGGCCGGCAATTGGTGATGCGCGATGAATCGACCGCGGTGCGTTGACGTTGTGCCCTAGCATGTAGAGTGCTGCCAGCAGTAATTCGAATGCCGGCGTTAGGACGATGATCTCTTCAAGGCTCCATGCCAAGATCATGGCGACCCCGACAAAAACGCCCTTCCACAGGTCCGATGTCAGCGCGGCCTTTGCGATCTCACGCATCGCAATCCAGACATAGGCAATGTATGCCAGCAGGCCGACCAGGCCGAAGTTCACCGCAACCCACAGGATTGAGTTGTGCGGGTTCCAGGTGATGCTGTTGTCCATCTCGACAAGATAGACTGAGCGTGGCGCGCCGATGATCGGGTGAAGCCTCAGCGCATCTACGCCGGAGTCCCAATATTCCAGCCTCGCCATCAGCGATGAAGAGCCCGGAATGTGCGGGATCAAATCCTGTCCTAAATACAAGGCGGCCATCCCAAGGCCGCATAGAGCCGCCAAGATCGTTGCCATCCTGACAGCAGGCACCTTCCGACGAAACAGATAGATCACCGTCACCGCCGCCAGCATGACGATGCCGAACCGGGATAAGGTCAGAGCCGTCATGACGCCGAATGCAGCGGCAGCAAACGGCAACCCGGAAAATAGTGTCACCGCGAAGAGAAACACCATGAAAACGGCGATGTAGTTCGACAGTCCAAGCAGGGTCCGCGCCCTGTTTTTCAGATCATAGAAAGCCGTATCGTTGCCACCATCTTTCGGCGAGAACGCTTCTCTTCCTGCCGGTGCCGCCGGCTGTACGGGCTGCGACGCTGGCGGGACACTTTGCGCGACTGGGGCTTGAACTGCCGGAGCGGGCTCGACGGTGTTCGCCGCCCTTTCGGCAGCATACGTTGCCTCGACGTTGGATGCGTCCTGTCCGGGCAGTAGAAACACGCCCTTCGGTGCGAAGCCGATCATCAGCAGCATGATCAGCGCCGTCAGGGCACCACCCGTCACCATGGATCGGAACGTCAGCCGATCCGTCAGTCCCTCCCCTCTGATGCCCAGGATGGTCAGACCGGCGAACATGGGCGGCATCCAAACGGCCAGATCAGCCTTCCACTGGAAAGATGGGTCGTGAAAATTGATCAGGAACTGAACGACGATGATGGCGCCGAGCGCCAAGAGCGGAAAGGCCGCCGAGGGCAACCGCAGAGTGAGCTGCGAACGATCCAGAAACAGAAACGGCAGGAGCAATATGCTGATCGGCAGCGTGACCTTCCAAAGCCACACGCTGCCCAGAAAGATCGCTCCGACGAAAAGCGCCGTCACCCAGATTCGAAAGCCCATTTCCGTCCTCCCGCTGGAGGCCCAGATACATGTGCGCGATAGGGTCGTAAAGCTTTTCTGATTCCGTCTATTCGATGAAATCGCATTGGCGGCTGGTCCCTGCAAAATGCGCTTTCATCTCGTCATAGTTTGCGAGGACAGCGCGCTGTCCGCCCTCACGCTGTCGCTTGAATTTGCTCACTACGGGTTTGAGGCTGGAGAGGCCTAGGAAGTCGAGAACGGCGGGAAAGTCGGCGGCGATGCGCTCATAGGTGATGTGAAGCGATGGGAAGCCGCCAGCTATTCTGGCCAGTTCGGCGTTTTGTCGCTGCCAGACATCGAAATACTGCGCCGCTTCGGGCGGGTTTCCCTCGACACTCGTGATCCGATACCGGCCGGACTGCGATGTCCATTTGTTGTTGGCTGCCGCAAGCTTCAGCGAGATATACTGATCCAGCATGTTCTCGCGGGAAAGGCGGATGAGCTTGTATTCGAAACGCTCTAGGCCTTCAACGATTTCAGGGTGCCGTTCTATGGCTCCGAGCGGAAGCTTGAAGCCTACCGCTGCGCCGGGCAGACGGTTTACGATCTTCTCTAAATACGCGGTCGGGGTTGCGCATCGACTGTTGCAGAATGCAACCGCTCGGCCTTTGACTATATCACCGATCCGGCTGACTTTCGGCGCGAAAAGCTCGCCTTCGCATGTGGCATCGGGATGATCATCGATCAATCCAGCCAGATAGCTCGACCCCTGTCGGCCTAGAAATAGAATTGCGAACTTGTTTTTCTGCATGGCAAGTGAGACATACAGCAAGCTATTTGGTGCGCAACCAGCGTGAGGTCAGTTATGCTCAACAAACTGCAAAATGTCTGCAGCGACGCCATTCGGTGGCTCAAAGGCGATCGCAGGATCCCCGAATATCATGGTGACGGGCGATCCAGCGATAGGGCCGGGCTGAAGGCGATCAAGGAAGGCAAGACGGTGATAATCGAAGGCGAGATCTACGAATTCAAGCCGCGCCGCTAGTTGATCGGGCCAAGCCACTGCCCCTTGAAGTAGGTGAATGCAGCGCTCCCCTGGACGGTCAGCGTCGTGGCCGTGGTGCCGAAGGCGAACAGCTCATAATAGTCGGTTCCCGAAGCGTCATCATAGCATGTGACCGTTGGATCGAGCACGCCGGTCCCGCTGGAGTGCAGGAAGGCCCCGCACTGAAGTATCGCCCCGTTCTTGTAGATGGCGCAGGCGAATGTTCCTTGGTCGCCTATGCCGGCGCTAAAGCGCGCCGATGCCGCGATGGCGATGCGGCCCTTCGGTGGCGTCCAGCGGTTGTTGGTCACTGCGTCGAAGTAAGCGCCGATATCCTGGGCTTCGGAATTCAATGCTATCTTGGTCCACGTCGCCGTAGCAATGCCCGTCTGGTCAGCCGACTTGGTGACTGAGCACCGCGGCGGCGCCCAATAATTGCGGAGCGTAGACCCGCCAGAAGCTACCGTGATCGCAAGGGATGTCTCGCCCGCAGCCAATCGGTTGCGTTCACCAATGGTGACGTTCGCATTATCCAGATTGACGTGACCGAGCTGACCATCCGCAATGTCGTTGTCATCAATGATGTGATCACTTCCAACTCCAACAAGGGCAATAGCATAATTGGCGCCTACGAATCCTCCGCCAATTTCATCAAGCGGATTGATGGTGTTCCTGTACAGACGGATGTTGGTACATCCCGACAAAGTCACAAGAGCGCCGGAGCCGCCGGTATAGCTGCCGAGATACGATGGCGTTTCCGCCCAATTCTCCTCTACGATCGCTCCGGTAACGCCGATCAGATAAATGCACTCCGCAAGTGCTGACGTGTTGTTATTGCGGATGACAAGCTGGCGCGCGCCGGTCTTGAGCACATTGACGATGATGCCATTGGCACCGTTCACCGTGTTTTCTATGATTGTGATGCTGTCGCCGCCATCGAAGATGCGCAGACCATTGTCAAACCAGTTGCGACGCAACGTGCAGGAGAAGATGCCTAGCGTGCTGCCGCGACTATCGAAGTTGGCCCCCATGCTAAGGCCGGACGCAAAGACACCTTCCATAATCCAGTTCGATAGGTATTCCGAACCTGTTGGCAAATAACTTATGCCGTACGACGTCGGATTAGCAGCGGTCGAGATTGCTGAGAAATGTGCAAAGCCCCACCAGGTATTGTTGTTGGCAATGCCGGTCGATGGCGCGATGTTGATAGCGTTGCCGTTGTTGTTGCTGATGCCTGATGTGAAGGCGCTGACGCCATACAGCTTGATGTTGCTCGACACTGTGATCGGCGCATCAGTCGGGTAGATTTCCGGCAGAAACAATTCGCCAACGAAAAGCTGCGCGACCGCGACCGCGACTTGCAGCGCAGCGACGTTGGCCGATCTGCTCGCTGATGCCGCGGCGCCATAGAACCTGGCGCTATGGCGATCAAACCTACGCTTCCACGCTCCGACGGTTGCCGCAATGGCATCTGCCTTCGCATAGATGCCGCCAACCGTGTCAACGGCTATGTGGGCCGAGTAATCGCCAAGCGTCCAATCCCAGTCGCTGCCGTCAAAATGGCCTGTGGTCGCAACGGTTGTGTCAAGCGCTTTCAGCGAAGCCAGGCTAGAGACCGGAATGACGCGACCGCCCTCAAAAGAAGTAAGCAGCTCGCGGATCTCTGATTTCTTCGGACTGTACGGTCCTGACGATGGCACACCATCGATCACATAATCACGAAAGATAGACGCTGCAGTGTCGACCAAAGCGGCCTCCTTTGAATTTATTGCTCGAAGCGAACTGATGAAGTGGCAGGTCAGGTGACCGTCACCGATCCCGTGGCGACACTCGCCGACTCGATGCCGGAGGCGTTTGCGGCCTTGATCCAATAGAAATAGGTGCCGGCGGCGAGGCCGCCGTCCTGATAGGAATCGTTGGTTGAAGGCGGCCCGTATTCGGTGCGGACGAGCACGGCCGTGCCTTCGGTGTTGACCGTGTTGCGTCGGATGTTGGCCGCCACATAGTTCGCGCTGTTCGGCGACTTCCAGCCAAGGTCGACGGTTCCCGCGCCCCCGGTCTTGGTTACGTTGGTCACCACGCCCGGCGCCGTCGGGTCGGCAACCGGCGTGACTTTCTGGCTGGGCGTCCATGCGCCTTCGCGGCCGGTCAGCGTCACGAAGCGGACCTGCGCCTCGTATTGAACTCCATCCGAAAGCGCGTTGGTGTTGGCCGTAGTGGCATCGTTGCTGATCGCCACCACGGTCCAATCGCTGTCGGAAACCTTCTTGTACTGGCCCTGGATGATGAGCGCATCGGACGGCGCCGCGTCGAACGCAAGCACGCCATAGGGAACCTGGGCGCTGCCAACGGTGATGCGCGATACGCCAAAGGAGAAGCCGGAAGGCAGGGGAATCGTCTTGTCGACCGTCGTCTCTTCCGAGATCGGCGCCGTGCCTTCCTCCATCATCGCATCCCAATCATAGGCCTGCGATGGCATAGACTGGACCTGCAGCGAAACGCCGGTCAGGATCTCGCCCTCGCCGATGTTGAAGCGGAAGTCCTGCACCTCGAAGACCTCGTCGATGCCGAACAGCGGATAGGTGATGCGCACGAAGCGCTTGCCGAAGGCGGCCAGCGCCCGAAGATTGCACTGGAACACGCCGACCCATGACGGGTTGGCGCGGTAGGCAGCGAGCTTCATGAGCCGGCGGGCCTGGCCGTGCGACGGCGCCATGTTGAAGGGGAGGTCCTGCGGAATCTCGCCGCGGAGTGCGACATCGTCTTCGTCGATCCACTGGTCGGCATCGGTCGACTGATAATCGTGGAAGGGCGAGGTGAAGGTGGAGCGGATGATGTTAGCCGTCGTCAGCACGTCGCGGCCGCGCGCGACTTCCGAGAACCCTGTTATGGCGTCGGCGTCGAGGATGACGGTCGGATCTTCCCATGTGCCAATATCGAGCGTCAGGCCGCCGTCGGCCGTCGGCACCAGCCTGCCGTCGCAGGCGGCCGTCATGCGCGAGAGGACGTCGGCCGGGCGTTCGTCGAGCTTGTAGGAGCCCCAGATGCGGTAGCGCTTCTCGGTGCCGCCGGATTTGAGCGGCACGGCCTCATTGCAGCGGTTATATGCAGCAAGCCAACCAGCTGCCGCCAACGGCGTGTCGATCACGCTTGCCGGAAGGCGCATGCCGTCCGCGTGGACGATATAGTCGCGCGTGATGTCCGCCGCGTTTTCGGACCAGATATTCGTGCCGGTGCCGAGGCTGTCGACAAGCGAACCGCGCGCCACGACACGATAGAGCGTGTTGGTCAGGTTCGGAAAAATATCGGTTATATCGTTGGAGCCGACGGCCTTCTGGATGGCAAACAGGGAAGATACACCGTCCCCGCGGTGACTGGCATCCCACTCGGGAAACTGAGCCGTGAGGGTCGTATAGGTTGTCTCTGTCGACAGGCCCAGACGCGACCGGATCTGCACCTTCGAATTATATGGCGCGGACGTGACGACATTGCTGCCGTTTACCGTGGCCAGGTTGTCGTCAATCCAATACTCCTCGATCGCATCGAGCTTTCCAGTGCCGAGAACGATGACCTTGTAGAGATCGCCATTCTTGCTCTCGACGAAGGCCCACGGTCCGGAAGCCTTGACGCGCCCATAGTGGCGCACACGCGGCGCAACGGGGTTCTTGACCGACGTCTGCACATCCTGCGGCTTGGGAGGGTCGGGACGGAACAGTGAGCTGGCAAGGTAGGACAGACCAACGGCAACGCCGATCTGAATGGCGCCGACGATCGCGCCGACGGCAATGCCCAGCGCGGCGCCACTGACACCGATCGAGGTGAGGGCCAGGAGAACAAGGCTTTCGAGGCCCATTATTCGACCCTCCAGGCCTTCCAGAACCTGTCGACAGGGACGGCTATCGCGCCTGTGTCATGGCGCGAGAACCAGCAGTCGCCGGCATGGATCGCAGGGCACATCACGCCCTTGTTGCTGAAGATGAGGCCGACGTCGCCCGCGATCGGCGTCGCCGTTTTCCTGAAGCCGCCGGCGCGAGCCGCCCGGTTGACGAGCACCGCAAACATCTGCGGAACCGCAAGCCATTCTGCTGCATCCTCGGCATTGCGCAATTGTCGCCCGAAAGCCGACACCGGCGACACGCCGGCCATCCGCCGGACCCAGCGGTCGATCGTTCCGCCGCAGTCGGTGATGCCCTTCTCGTAAGGACGCTGCATCTCGAGGGCGATGTAATCGCGCACCGCCTGCAGCCGCTCCGCCTCGGTCATGTCAGTAGTCCGGATAGGTGACTGTTTTCATCAGGATCGAACTGACGAAGCCGAAGAACTTGTCGCCCGGCGAACGAGCCTGCTGGTCGCGGTCGGTGTAGCGGCCATAGGGCGGGCGCGAGCGGTTGAAGAAGGCGTTCTCGGCGACGATGGCGATCGACTGGACGGAACCCTGATCATCCTGCGCTTCCGAGCGGCTGACCTTTGGCGGCTGCATGAAACCCCAGAAAATCGGGATCGGATTGCCGACCGGCTGCCAGTCCGGATCGAACAGCTGCAGGTAGACGGTCATCAACTGCTGGTCGACCAAGGGGGTGTCCTGCAGCGCCTTGGCGAGGAAACCGAGCGCCTGGTCGGGCAGGCCGCTGACCGAAACCGTGACGCTGTCGGAAGCACCGTTGCCGGAGAGGCCAAGCCCTTCGACCTGCGCCATGCCGCACATCGGCAGGTAGGTGTTGCCGCCGACGGGTAGCCTCGTGTAGCCATTCCAGGCGTATTCGGCGCCGGAAGCGAAGTCGAACTTCACCAGGATGCTGACATGGACGTTGCTGGCCGTCAGCAGCGCCAGCTGTTCGGGCGTGAAGAAATCCATCACACGTCCTCGATGAACTGAACGGTCGGCGTGCCGAACTTGCGCAGGCTGAGCTCGAGGTCCATGCCGTCGTCGTTCAAGAGCCGCATGCGGCAGACCGGATCGTCGAAATCGAGCCGGTCGCCGGTGGCGACGGCATCGCGCAGCGGCGGCCGGATGGTCATGGTGCCGGTAACCGGATCATAGCTGCGGATCCGATAAAGCCTTTCTCCGACCGAGAAATGCTGGCCCGGCTGAATGTCGCCGGCATAATTCACGACAGCCGTCAGCGTGGTGGCGCGGATGTCTGCATCAGCCGCGGCAATGACGTCAATCACGGCACCGATCGCATAACCGGATCCGTCGCTAAAGAATGCACCGTCGCTGTGCGGAACCGGCTCATACAGACCGGCCGCCACCGCTCCCTCCGGAACCGGCTGCCAGGCCCGGCAGAGCGGCACCACGATCGAGCCGAGCCGCCCCTCGAGCAAGGCAGCGATGGCCCGGTGCGCCAGCACCGCATTGCGCTTGTTGACGACGATCGATCCATAGGTCGCCTTCCAGATGCCGGCATCGCTCGCCACCACCTGCGTCGCGCCGCTGACCGACGCCGGGCCGGCGAGGGAGCGCGGCGCCAGGTCGAAGGAGACGTCGCGCGCGACCAGGACGTCGCAGGGCCAGCGGATGCTCACAGCGACCGGCTCTGCGCTTCGGCGAGATAGCCAGGCATGCCCTTGCGCACAGCCTTCGTGCTCTTCTGCACCGCAACCTCGACGATGGTGCCGGAATGGGTCTGGATGCGCTGGTCGGCGATCTGCGACATGCGGCCGGAATCGTCCTGAAGAACGACGCGCACCGTATCCTTCGAGCCGCTGCCTGTGCGTGCGCCGCGAGGCAACACCACTTCGCCGCGCTGCAGAATGGCCGGCACCTCGCCCGGCTGCAGGCCGCCGGCGACACCGCCGCCATGCATGCGACTGGCGACGGAGAAGGTCGACGCCGGAACCGCGCGGCCGTGGCCATAGCCATCGACGCCGGCGACGCCGCCGGAATGCAGGATGCCCGGAATGAGCAGCCCGCCAAGCAGGCCGCCGCCACCGCCAAGCCCGCCGAGAAGACCGCCGAAACCGCTCGACGGGAAGAGGGCGTTGAGCGCCATCTCCTCTAGCTTGTCGGCGATCTTGCTCAAGACGTCGGCGAATATCTCGCCGGCATCCTTGCCGGCACGAAGATCGTCGATGATGCCGCCTAGCACGCTGCGGCCAAGCTCGTTGATCTCCTGCTGCTGATCGACGATCTTCTGGTTCGTCTCCTTGAGCTGGTTTCCGGCCGCAGACGCCTTGGCATAGTTTTCGGCCAACGTGGAAATCTGGGCGGCCAGCTCCGGGGTGACCTCGACCCCTTTGGCATGCGCCTCCGCCAGCAGTTCCGCCTCGATGCGCGCCTTTTCGGCGGCATATCCGTAATCCTTGATCAGCGGATTGAGCTTCGCCTGCGCCTCATACTCGGCGTTCAAGGCATCGATCCGCTTCTGGATGCGATCGGTGGACCCTTCAAAAAGGTCCTGGGGCGTTTTGGCCGTCACCTCGGAGCTGGCGCGGCGCTGCGCATAGGCGATGGCGTCGTCGACTGTACGGCCGCCGCCGAGGATCGTCGGATTGGCTTTGATCGAGGCAGAGGAGATCAGGCCTGCCAACGGCGTTCCGGGCGCCGCGCTCAACACCTTCGCTGCATCGCCAGCGCCAAGGAAATGCGCCAACTGCAATGCCGCTTCGTCGACATGCACGCCGGCGGCCTGAAGAACCCTGGCGTTCTCGGTCGCATACTGCCTGATGAGACTGTAGGAAATGTCGGCGTTCTTGCGCAGGTCGAGGATGGCCTGTGTCGACAGGGTGGCCGCCTGCTGCGGATAGTATTTCCTAAACAGGTTCAGCCACGTCGATTCGATGAACTGGCCGACACCAGAGGCGCTTGAATTGGGATTGTCGCCGCGTCCCTCGGCCTTGTCGACCCGCTGGACGAACGCATCGATCGCCGACGTCAGGCTGCTGATCGATTGCCCCACATCTTCGAATGAGGGGCGGGCGTCAGGCACCGGGGCATTCGACGGCAAAGGCCCGGTTGGCCCCTGGAAGCGCGGATCGCGCGGATCGAAGATGTCAGGCTCAGTCGCCCTGACAAACGATTTTCTCGCCTCGTCGGCGTTCTTTGCCGCCTTCTGCCAATTGTCGGCCAGACCATCGACCGTATCGGAAAATTTCTTGAGATCGGGCAGCGGCAGGGCTTGATAGACCTGATTAAGGGCCGCCTGCAGCTCCTTCACTTCCTTGGTGCTGTCCCGGTTCTCGCCGATCGCCTTCTGCAGTTCGGCGAAAGCTTTCTGGATGCGGGCGAGACCATCCTCCTGCGCGCCGGAGGCTCCAATCTCGTCATAGAGGTTGGCAACTTGCGCCGTCAGCCCGACCAGTTCCTTTTTCGCGTCGGCGAAAAACGCTTCGATGGTCAGGTTCGTGGCCGATTTGGCATCGGACAGGTCGAGCGCCTTGGCGCGGGCTTCGGCGTAGTCACGAACGGCCGGCAGCGCGTCGCCCCATTTCTGGGCGACCTTGTCGATCAGCTCGGCCTCCTGCTTCAGCGTTTCGGCGCTCTTTGCGCCACCGCTGGTCACGGAGGAAAAATATTGCACGGCATAGCCGATCAGCGTGATCGTCGCGATGGTCGCCAGTGACACCGGGTTGATCAGCGACGTGAACGCGCTGCCGAGAGCCTTTACGGCGCCGGCAGCACCAGCCTGGCCGATGACCTGGTTGATCTGGGTGCCCTGCTGCAGCGCGATCGTCAGCGGTGAGGCACCGCCCTTCAGCTGCACGGCGATGTCCTGCAGCTGCGAAGCAAGGTTAGCGGTCTGCAGCGACGATCCCTTCATGGCCGTCTGGATATCCTTGGCGCCGCCCTGAATCACCGTGAAGGCGCGCTTTCCGCTCACCGCGGTCTTGTCGAACGCGCCGGCCGTGCCGTTGCCGAGCTGGTCGAACTGCTGTTGGATGGCAGTCGTCGTCGCCTTGGTGTCGCCGGTCAGCCGCTGCAGTGCGCGCTGGATCTGCCTGGTATCGGCAGAGATCGACAGGATCAGGTCTTCGGTATCGGCGGCCATCTCTCGCTACTCTTTGATCCAGTCCCACAGTTCATCCCGTTCCTTGGCCGTCAGGGCCTTGTCGGCGTCGGGATCGTTGGCGGCCTGGTAGCCTTCGAGGGCAGCCAGGAACTGCCACATGCTCATGCGTCTGACTTGCTGCGGGCTGAAGCCGAGGACGGCTCCGTTGCCGTAGATGGCTCCGAACCGGAACTTGCCGTTGGGGAGTTCGGCGGTTCGCTCTGATCCGGAGCCTCGGATTTTTTTCCGATTTCCTCCTCCGGCGCGCCGGCGACGGCGGCGCCCAGGACGAGCTGCGCCAGCACGAGACTTTCGAGCGGCGGGCGCGACTGGACGTAACTGCGGACCAGCTTCAGCGCCTTGATCGGCTCCAGTCCGCCGCCGATCAGGCCGAGCCGGATGACATTGGCGATGTCGCCGACGCGCCAACGGCCGGTGACCAGGCGGTCGAGAACCACATAGGGGCCTGCATCGCAGGCCTCCTGCAGTTCCTCGAGCTCGCCCCACGCCAGGCGGAAGCGATAATCGCCGTCGGCGAAGGCTTGAGTCGTCGAGGCGTCGCGGCTCACGAAACGACGCGCACCATGGCGCCGTCGGACTGCAGCGACACGTTGGCGGTTGCCCGCTGCGCGTTCGGCGCCGTGGCGGCGAAGCTTTCGACATGCATCGAGCCGGTCCAGGTGATGGTCTTGGACGGGAACTCCCATTCGACCTTCACATGCACGGAATCGACGCTCTCCCAGGCGTTGAGCCAGGTCTCGACCGATTCCGATGCCAGCACGCCTTCGCCGCTGATCGACATCGACAGCGAGGTGGCGTCGCGGCCGAGCCAGTCGACGGCATCCGGATCGTCGCAGTCTGGAAGCTGGAATTCGTTCAGCGCCTTGGTCAGCGTCATCGAACGGGACGTGAAGCCGCAGGGAACGGCGAAGACCTCCGGAGACGCGCCGTCCCCGAGCATCACCTTGACCTTGCCGCCCTTGATTGTGGTCGGGGCTGCCATAGCATTCTCCTGTTGTTTGTGGATCGGCGCGAACGGATGCGTCGGCAGGCGCGCCCCTGCCAAGTTTCACGGTTGTTCCGCGAAGGCCTCGAAGCTCATGCGGGCCCGGTTCGTCAGCCCGTCCGGGTCTTCCGAGAAGACCGTCTGCCGATGCTGGAAATAGACCAGCGCGTTGTCGGTCAGCGCCAGGTCGGTATCGCGCAGGGCGCCTCGCACGGCATCGCTGATGCGCTTGGCCTCCGGAAAGCCGACGGCGCGCGACCAGACGTTGATGTCGAGCGCGATCGAGAAGCCGGTGATGCAGTCGGCATCGTCCGACAGTTCGTCCATCGGCCCGAGCGTCACATAGGGAAATATCGCATTCGCCGGCACGCGGTCATAGACGCGCTGGCCGATCAGCGCCGTCACGCCGGCGACGGCCTTCAGGCGGGTGACGATCGCCCCTTGCAGTTCGAGACTTGGCGACGTCATCCGGACCTCTCGACAGCGTCGATCAGCTCTTCATTCTGGTCCGTCAGACTTTGTTGGTCGGCCTTCGCCTTGCGGACGGCCCTGTTGACGGCGCCGGCGATGCGGCGGCGCAGAGCCTTCCTGTAGGCGCGATAGGTCGGAAATATGTGCGGCCGTGCCGCCATCTTTACCGTGCCGAATTCGAGGAACCGCCAGATGAACTCGCCGAAGATCCCGGTGGCGTTCGGGTCTTTCGTCGCGATCAATTCATTCCCGGTTTTCGTCGTCTTCACCTTGCCGCCGATCCTGCGATCGGCGGGGCGATTGGAGAGGCGATCAGCCTCGATCGTGCTCGCATAACGACCGGTGTTACGCGGCGCGCGAGGCCTGATCCTGTTGGCAAGTTCCTTGGCGCCTTCGAGCTGCTCGCCGGCAACCTCTTTCTCGACGTTCGGCAGAAGCGCATTGAGCCGCCGATAAAGCGCCTCGCGGCCTTCCCATTTGACCTTGGGTCTCATGCGGCAACTCCGGATTCGACCGTCAGATAGACCCATGCCGGATCCGAGACGCCGTCGACCGCGGCGATCGCATAGACGGTGCCGAGCCTGGCATCGCGCATGCGCCAGTCGGTCGTAATCTGCCTGGTCTGCGAGGACGAGCGCACATAGACGCCGAAGATGTTGCGCCCCTCGAGGCGTGCGGCGATGACGGCTTCGGAGCCGCCGCGGCTGCGCAAGTCCGCCCGGCACTGGAAGCGCTCCTCGAAATCGCCGGCAACGGTGTTGCCGTAGCCGTCGTCGACGGCGGAACGGGCGTCGAAGGCGACGCAATGGCGAAGCGAGCCGGCGTCAGGTTTCGCCATTGTCGACCTCGCCCGGCGCGCGCTTCGGATTGGCCGACTTCACCGCCTTGCCGGCGCCCAACGCCGCATCCGCGCAGGCGCGGGTGACGTTGAGAACCATGCCGGCCTTGTAGGCCGTCGTCGACTGGGGAATCGGCTTCCAGTCGAAATCGGCGGTGAAGCGCACCCACATCAGTTCGCGACACCGGGGAACTGGTAGTCGAGCGTCAACACCGACGCTGACTTTGCGAGCCCGATCAGGCAGACATACTCGCCAGCGCCGACATCAGCGGCGGGGCAGATTTTGCCAGGGGCATCGGAAAGATAGTAAGCGGCGCCGGGCGTGAGTGCCGCACCGGGGGTAATATCGCCGGACTTCTGGTACTTGATCGGCTGGTTGAGAGCACCGCCGTTGAGCGCCGTGCCGATCGCCTTGCGGGCTTCCGCTGTGGCGGAGTTCGAATCGGCCAGCATCAGCTTTTTCGTGGTGCTGTTGAGGTAAATCTGGTCGCCGGCGGCGATGACTTCGCCGGCGGAAGCGGAATCGGTGCCAGCATTGGTGCCGGCAACGACATTGGCAGGGGTGATGACGAGATCGGCCATGGGAATGGTCTCCGTTGAGGGGTGAGGGGGCTACCAGCGCCGGTATGGCGACAGAAGGTATTGCGAGCCGAGCGGAAGCTCTGTCACCAGGTCGCCAAAAGCGACCGCTTCGCGATTTGCGTAGAGGTGGCCGACATGCAGCATGATCGCCGCTTTGATCGGCTCCGGCACCGCATCATAGCCGGCGATGTAGCGGATCCTGACCGAGTCATGGTCGAGCCGGGCGGTCGGCCAGCGCTGCCCGTAGACCGGCGCCAGCTGGTCCTCGCCGACAATCCTGTAGGAAGTGTCGTCGGCCGTTGTGTCGACGCCGTCGGCGTCGAAATATTTGACCGAAACGATCTGCTTGACGGGCGGGCAGCGAAGCGAAATGCACTCGCCTTCGTGATGATGGAAATCGTTGAAGCCGCAGAAGCTGGCGCGCCGCATCTCCAGCGTCTGCACGCCGATCGAGCGGCCCAGCCAGCCGGCCGGGCCGTCGATATTGCCCTGCACGGCCGCGATCAGGGCCGTGATGAGGCTGTTGTCGTCGTCAAAATCGACATTGAGACGCGCCTTCGCCTCGTTAAGCGAGACGACAGGCGAAGGCGGCGTGATGACGACGACGTTCATGGTCAATCGACCAGGATGTGGAACAGGCCGGTCTTGGCCGCGCCGCCCTGTGCCAGCACGATCTTGAGCCTGTCGACGATGCCGATCTTGTCCTGAATCGCGGTGCCGCCCGCAGCATAGAGCGAAGCAACGCCGGCTTGCGAACTGACAGGAGCGCGCGGATAAACCGCAACCGAGGCGTTGACGTTGGACTGGGTCCAGACGTTCTCGCCGGTTTCGTCGCACGTCATGGTGAAGTCGACCCCATCGGTGTAGCCGTTGGTGCCGTCCTTGACGTAGATGATGCTGTGGATCTTGCCAGCCAGCCGAGGGCTTTTGACGGTGGCGTTGCCACTCCCGTCCGTCGTGACGGGGACTTTGAAACGTCGCATGAAAGGTCTCCTTTGGAGGTCTGGCGCGAAGCGCCGGTGAAGAGCGGGGGGCTTATGCCTTCCGCTTGGGCTTGGCCGAACTCTTGGCCGGGGTCTTCGGAGCGGACTTCACGCTGCCCGAGATCGGAGTGCGCTTCGGCTGGAAATCGGCGTTGGTGATGCCTTCCTTGACCTCTGCGGCCGGTTCTTCGGCAGCCGTGGTTTCGGAGGCGACATAGCCCTTCCTGGCCAGGTCCTTATAGCGCCGCTCGTCGACCTCGATCTGCTGGCCGACAGTTGTGATGACGCCGTCGGGACCCATGTGCGGCTTGATGACGGTCGTCTTGATGAGATCAGACATTTTCAGTCTCCATGGGTTGGAGAGCCGACGCTAAAAGCGCCGGCCCCCGTAAATGCGCGACGGTCAGATCAGAAGCCGCCGTAGACGAAGCTCTGCGGGCGGAAGACCGCCAGCGCCAGGCGCTCTTCGGCGCGGATCGTCACCATGTTCTTGGTGAAGTTGTCGCCGTCTTCGGTCGACACCTGGACGTTGGCGTCCTCACGGTCGAAGACCTGCGCCGCCAGGTTGAAGGCGCCGACCATGAACTGACCGGCCGGCATCGCGTTCGTATCGACGACGGGCAGACCCCACATGCTCGGCTGCAGGTTCTGGCCGGGATTGCCGAAGATATAGCGGCCGTTATTGTCCTTCAGGGTCTCGATATCAGCCCAGTCGATCGGGTTGAGCACGATGCCGGACGCGGCAAATTCGGCAATGCGGACCTGCAGGATGGCGCGGCGAAGAATGTCTACCTGCTGATCGTCGGCCTTGACCAAGCTGGTGTCGAACGCCGTTGCCTGCGGGATCAGGCCCTCCAGGTTCTGGCCGGTGCCGTCGCCGGCGAGCAGCTGCTGCTCCTCGACATACTGCAGGCCATAGCGAAGGCGGCCGTCGATGTAGGACTGCAGAAGCGGGATGTCCGACAGCACCTGCGTGGATGCTTTGATCCAGTGAGCAAGCGTTCGCACCGGCGTGTCGACCAGGTCCATCGACAGGTCGGACTGCGGCTTTGACGCGCCTTCGGCGACTGGCGCCGCCATATTCTGGAAGCCGGTTTCCTGGACGAACTGGATCAGGTTCGACCCTGTGCGTCCCTGCAGCAGAAGATCGCGCACCGTCATGCGCCGGTTTGGCGGCGTGATGATGCCGGCCAGGCGGTCCGGCGCGATCGCGTTGCCGACGCCGCCCGTGCCGGTCGTGGAACTGGTGACATTGGTCACTGCGGCGTTCATCGTGATCGACTTGAAGGTCATGCGGGCGGTGCCGCGCCCTTCAGCCTGCAGCTTCTTGAACGTGTCGCTGTCGGTGAAGCTGGCGCCCGTGCTGCGCAACAGGTCGAAGTCGCCGCCGGCGCGCCTGGCCTGCTTCTGCTCCATGTCGAGCAGCCGCGCGTGGATGGCGGCGTTGCCTTCGACGATCTTTTCGATTGCCGCTTTCGTTTCGGCGGCGACGGCACCGGCAGCCTTGGCTTCGCCGTTGGCTTTTTCGACCAGCGCCTTCAATTCGTCGTCGCGCGCGGCGAGCTTGGCGAGCAGTTCCTGAAATTCCTTGTCCATCTCTTGTTTTCCCTATTTGCCCAGACGGGCCATGAATTGCTGGAGAGACGCTTTCGCGTCCGGTGACAGGCTTCGCGTCTCTTCCTGCCCAGGCTCACCCTGGAGCGCGCCCTTGCCGCGCGAGACGAACGCGGTCGCAAGGGCGTTGGGGAAGCCTGCCTCGCGCAGGACCTCCTCGATCTGTGAAAGCTGCGGAGTATCGCCGGCGGCGAACATGCGGCGGGCGTTGGCGGCGGCGCCGAGCCGGGGCGACGAAGCGCCGAGCCGCTGGAGGGTGTCCCGCATCGTGCCGATGCGATCGGCCATGCCGCGCTTGACCAACTCGGCGGCGCCGAACATACGGCCCTTGCCGTAATTGTCTCGGACGGTCGCCTGCGACACACGGCGGCCAGCGGCGACGGCATTGATGAAGGCGCCCTCGGCTATGTCGACACGCTGCTGCAGGTAATCGTGGGCTTCTTCCGACAGTGGATGGATGTTTGCCGTCTCGGCCTTGTAGATGCCGTTCTTCGCCCGGATCAGCGTCGGCTTGACGCCCTCGTTTTCGAGCATCTTGGAAATGTCCTGATGCACCGAATAGACGCCGATCGAGCCGGCCTCGCCGCCGGGCGTCACAACGACCTCATCCGCCTGGGAGGCGAGATAGTAGGACGCCGATGCGCTGAGGCTGTCGACCTGCGCGACGATCGGCTTGACGCCACGTGCATTGCGGATCTCGGCGGCCAGTTCATCGACGCCGTAGGTCCCGCCGCCGGGGCTGTCGTGCGAGAAGACGATCGCCTTGACCGCCTCGTCGGCCAGTGCCGCCCGAAACTGTTGCGCCAGCGCCTCTGTCGAGGTGCCGCCGCTGATATCGGACATCATGCCCATGCGCTGCGAGATCACGCCATGGACGGGCAGAATGGCGATGCCGCCGCTTGCGGCTGGCGCATTGTCGGTCCGGCGGTCGCCGATCCTCGCTTGCAGCTCGTCGTCGGACAGCGTACCGCCACGCGCCTTGAACATCAGGAAACTGGCGATGGTTTCCAGCTTTTCCGGCTGCATGGCCCAGGGTTGGCCGGCGAAGGCCGCAAGGATGCGCAGATAGAGCATGGGAATCCCCTCAGGCGGGTTTCTTGGCAGGTTCAGGCTTTGGCTTCGGCGCTGGCGGATGCCCGAAGCCGTCCGGCGTCTGTGTCGGCGGCACTTTGCCGAGCAGTTCGAGCGGGACCAGGTTGGATTGCACGGTCAGAATGTCGCCGCCGGGCAGCGGCGGATCGTTCTCGCGCTTGCGCATTTCGTTGCGTGTCTTGAGGCCGTTCTGCGCCTGGACGGAGTAAAGGGCCGCGCGGCCGGCGCTGTCGGCCCGCAGGAGCGCGTCGACATTGTGCTCGACATAGAATTTGGCGCGCTCCGCGGGCGTCAGAAGCTGCTTTTCGATCGCCTGCTCGATGCGCTGTAGTTCAGGGCCGAGATAGAGCGTCAACCAGGCAAGATTGATCTGCTCGACGCCGGAGCCCCACATGGTCTGACCGGCGGCCGCGTGTCCGATCAGGATCGGAAACATGCCGAACCAGCGGCAGATTTCCTCGACGTGAAAGCCTCGTGTTTCCAGCAACTGGGCATCTTCCGGGCTCATGCCGAGCGCCTTGAAGTCGAAGCCCGGCGGCAGCGGCATGACCTTTCCCGAGCGTTGGGAGCCGGAGAACTTGTCGAACAGCTTGACCAGGTCCTCGCGCTGCTCCTGCGTCGTGCGCGCACCCGGCGAATCGACCGCGAAGCCGGAAACCTGCAAGCCATGCGCGAATGTGCGGCCGGCGACCTCGTCGGCCGCCAAGGCCGTGCTCAACGTTTGCCTGCCGTATGAGATCGTCGACAGGCCGGTCATGCCGCCGGCGCCAAAGCCGCGCAGGTGAAAGACCTTGTCTTCGCCCCATCCTTCCTGCGGACTGTGAAAGCCGGTAACCGAATCGGCGAAGCGGTAGCGGCGCTCGCCGCTGCGCGGATCGCGATAGACCGTGACGCAATCCGGGTTGAGCGGGATCAGCGCGACCAGCTGATCGCCATTGTAGACCTTCTCGGCATAGGCGTTGCCGCGCAGCTCGAGCGCGGTGTATTGCCCTTCCCAGAATTCCAGCGCAGTCTGGTCGGCGTTCGGCTGGTCATGCAGCAGCGCATAAAGACGGCTGTCCTGGACGAGCGAACCGTCCTTTTTTTGGTGCACCTTCAGCGGCAATGAGGCCTTGGTGCGCGCATTCAGGCGAATGCAGGCCCAGGCAGTGGCCAGTTGCAGCACCGCATCCGGAGAAGTGGCTTTGCCAGACCAGGTGCCATGGTCATGGTGCCAGCTCGCCGGATCCGTGAGCTTGACCTTGCGGCGGCCGAAAATGCCGTCCCAGATACTCATGCGTGCATGACCGGGCTTTTGAGGTAATCGCTCAAGTCGAGAACTCCCGTAGCTTCCGGATTCCAGCTCATCAGGATCGCCGCGCAGAGCATGGCAATCACCGGGTCGATCTTGGTTCGGCCGGCCGCCTGCTTGGTGGCCATGTTGCCGTTGCCCTTGACCTCGATCTTCACGTTGCCGACCGACCAGGCCATCATTGCCGAGCCGTCATGGCTGATCGAATTGTCGCTGAGCTTGTGTTCCAAGCCCCACAACGCCGGCGAGAGGGCCGGGCCCTGGCGCAGGCGGTGCAGCATCGGGCCCTCAATCTGCTCCAATGCGAGCGCATCGACGAAAGCCGCGATGTTGTTCGGATCGAAGCCGACGGCGTTCTTTTCAGGCATCAGGCCGGCGTCGCGCAACCGAGCGGCGATGGCGGCGATCCGCGCGATGTATTCGGACACCTGGCAGAAGGTAAGCGACCCTTCCGCTTCGAAGTCACGCAGCCGCGGCGCGATTTCCTTGCGTACCTCGAGCACCTTCGGGTGCGCAAACGCATGGGTCCAGACCAGCCAGCGCCGCGTCACCTTTTCGCGGCCGATGACACAGGCGCCGAACAGGTCGTCCAGGCCGCCGCCATCTGCTCCCATCACTGCAACTTCGGAACGCTCGATCAGCGATTCCAGCGTCAGCGTTTCGTCGGCGCAGCCGTCCCAATATTCGGCGCCGCGCCAACCCTCGTCTCCAAGGCCGACACCGATCTCGATGTTGAGATGCTGGCTTGCCCATATCTGCTCGGTCTCCTTGGTGGCCGAGCCGTTATTCTCATAGTCCGCCGCGAGCCGTTGGGGGTCGATAGATCGCCCGATGTTGGGCAGCAGATACTTCCAGTTTCGGCGGTCGCGCCAGAACGTCTGGTCGCGCTGCTGGTCTGGCGGGAATTCGTACAGTACGGGCAGGAGGATCGGTTCGCTGCCGCTCTTGCCGTCGCGGATCTTGCGAGCCTTGTCGAGTTCGGTCTTCCAGATGCCGGCCGGCTGTTCGTCCGACTGGGTGGTGATCATCAGAAGCTGGCCGCCTTGCATGGTGATGCCGCCGCCTCTGATCTGCTGCATCACCGCCGCGGCCTTCGCTTTCTTGCCGAGCTCGTGCACCTCGTCGATGATCGTCAGGATCGGAATTTCGCCGGTGACGATCGAAGTGTCGAAGGATTTGACGTCGAGCTGCGTGCCGGTTTTGCGGCGCTCGATGCACTTCAGGTGATCCTGCACCTTGAAGATGGCGTCGAGCCGTGGATCGAGCCGGATCATGCCCTGCGCTTGGTCGAAGCACCGCTCCGAGATGTTCTGGCTGGGCGCCACGATCAGCATTTGGCGGTTCGGCGCTTCCTCCATGAAGAGCGCCGTCAGGCCGAGCGCGGCGACATAGGTCGTCTTCGAGTTCTTCTTCGGGACCATGCACAGCAGCTCCCAGACGAGGCGCTGCTTGGTCTCCGGATCCTCGCTGGCGAGGAAGGCACATAGGATATCGCGGAACCATTCGCCGCAAGCTTCCGACAGCGGCGGATTTCCCGGCACGTCCGGCAGCTTGAGCCGGTTGAAGAACGCCAGGGCCTTCGCCGCTTTGGCCTGGTTGAGCGGCACGTCGGCCATGGGCGTCTGCCCGGCCTTGATGCGCTCCCACCAATCGGGGCAGGCGAACCGCGGCAGCGCCTCAGTGACGTGCATTCTGCGCAGCTTCGCTTTCCAGCTCGGCCATCAGGTCGGCATCGGCCGCATGGGCGCGCTGTTCGTCGATCATCTTCTTGCCGACTTTGTCCCTCGAGGCCGACGTCTCGCCGTCGCTGCTCTTGCCCATGGAAGCCTCGATCGACATGCGGTCGTTGCGGTCGATCATGGCTCCGAGTTCGCGCAGCGCCGTGACATTGCCGGCGTTCGCCTGCTCCAGCGCGATCTCGAACCGCCTGGCGTCAAGGCGATCGCGCATCGCGTCGCGTTCCTTCATGTCGGCTCTAAAATACCGCTTCAACGTCGCCGGAGAGACGCCAAGCGCATTGGCAATCCGCTGGTTTGCCCAGCCCAAAGCCAGCAACAGCTTGACTTTGTTGCGATCTTTTTCGGTCGGCTCATACGGGGGACGGCCCCGGTTGCCGAAGCCCTCACGAACCGGATGACCGAAGAGGTCGAAATTCGGCTCCATGCGAAAAAAATCTCCAAATGGGGGAGCCGCGGGTCCGGGCGGGATGGGCTTCCAGACTTTCGACCCACCCCCCCAGGTCGGTCGAACGGGTCAGTACCAGACCCCTCGCTGGTCGAGGCTCGCCTGCTCGGCCTTCTGCGCCTCGCTGTCGTGCCATTCCTTCGAGACCGCCATCAGGTTGGCCTCGTCCCAGAACAGCTCTTCGTTGCCGCGATGCTCTTTGTCGTGGTGGATGACCGGGCTGTTCGGGGCAGGGTGCTTGCCGATCAGCAGCACGCCTGTCTTGCGGCAGGTGTAGAGGTCGCGCACCAGGATGCGCTCACGCAACCGCTGCCAGCGCTCGGTCTTGTACCAGCGCCGCCAAGGCGCTGCGTTACTGCTCATGCCGGAATCTTGTCCATCGCGGGGAAGCTGGGGTGCTTCGCCTGGGGCTGATGGCGCGGTCCACCTTTCGGCGTGCGACTCTTTCAGCTCGTCCTGGGGGAGACTCGCTAATCCAGTTTCGTGACTTCCGCAAGGTCGAAGCCGATGGCCGTCTTGCGTCCGAATATGTCGACCTCGACAGACACCTTGCGCTTGTCGCCGAGCATCAGCACCACAGCCTCGAAGCCGGCGAACGGACCGCTGTCTATCGCCACCTTGTCGCCTGCCTTAAGCGCATTGGTCAGCACTGCGAACGCTGCCGGATCATTCTCGATACGTGCTTGAAACTTCACGATTTCCTGCTCTTTGATCGGACTTGGATTGTCGCATCCACCGATCGGACCGAGCACGCCTTCGATGGTGCGAAGGCCTGCCCATGTCACCGGGCAGGACACCACTTTGACGAAGATGTAGCCAGGGAAGGATGGCACTCGGACAGGGTCAAGAGACTGATGCTTGCGACCGCCACGACGCTTCGGCTCGGCCTCCGTGTGCAGCATGACGCGCTCGACGTTTGCCACTCCGAGCGACTTATCCACAGCAATGTCGGCCCGATCCTCGACGCGAAGCACGTACCAATGCGCCTCCGGGCCATCCAACCCGGCCGCTGCCAGCAGCGCCTGGTCGCGCCGGCGCAGTGCGATTCGCCGATCGCTCTTCTGCCAGGCGCGGTCGACGTTCATCACTTCGCCGGTCGAGCGGTCGATCCAGACATGTTCCCGCTCACTCAGCCGCTTCACGTCCGCCCGCATCATGGTTCCCTCGCACCGCCTGTTCGAAAGCTTCCAGTCCACCCGGTCCGCCAACCGGGAAGTAGACGCCACGCATCGTTCCGGGGTCCGGCAGCCACGGCCAGCCGCGCAAGTCGTGCTCGGCCTTCCATGCCTTCCAGACATCGCTGTTGACCGGCACGAACTCGCAGAGCCTGCCGAGCTCCTCTTCGGCCTGTCCGTAGCCATGAATGCCCATGCCGCGCGTCTCGGCCGCATGGTGCAGTGCGTTGACCATCGGCCAGCCGCTGCGCATCAAATTGCCCTTTTCCAGCGTCGCCCGGTCGAGCCTGCCGTTTTCTATGGCGCTCTCTTCCCAGGGCTTCAGCTGAGTCGGCGGCGCCTTCGGTCCCGTCACCAGGTCGCGCATCCGCATTGCCGCCCACACCGGCCCGAAGGCCGGCGCATATGTCGGCTTGTCCGGCGGCGCCACCTTCGGTCCGAGCCGCTGCCAGCGCTTCTCGGCGAGGTAGATCGCGAAGGCGCAACGTCCGCCAGACGCCTTCTCGGCGGCGAGGTATTCGGCCATGCGATCGGCTGCGGCGTCGCGTTCCTCAGCCGTCAGCGCCATCGCCTCCTTCAGCGCCGTGCGACCGCTGTCGGCGACGAAGCTCGGCCAGTTGGGGTGGACGCGCTTCAGCCAGCGCTCGACGGTTTTCTGATCTTCTGGCTCGCGTCCGCGCTCTCTCTCTGAACTACTGTCAGTAGTTACTGAACCATCAGTATTTACTAGTGTTGGTTTTGCCGTCGACGGATTCACCGTCGACGGGTTTTCAGTCTGCGGCAATGATGCAACACTTGGTGCTACGCCGCTGCTTTCACGCAACTCCCTCGGCTCATCGAAGATTACCAGCGACAGCTTGCCGAAGCGGCCATCCTCGCGCTCCTGCTCCTTTTCGGCATAGCCATGCTGCACCAGCTCGTTGACGATGCGACGCGCCTTGTCACGTCCGCAGCCGCCGCGCCGGGCGATATCGCCGAGAATGACAGTCCAGTTGTCCGGCTTGGACAGCAGATAGCCCAACAGCCAGCGCGCCTCCATGGAAAGGCGCGCGTCCTCGAAAACGTGGTTCGGAACCGTCGTATAGCGGGCATTGCGGACGCCGCGCCGTATCGTGGCTTCGTCGCTCACTCCGCAGCCTCCAGCGCCAGCTCGCGCCGCACGTTGCATTTGGCGAGCAGCTGGATCATGCGCGGCGGCACGCTGTTGCCGACCAGGTGATACTTTTCGGTCTTGGTCAGCCGCCGCGTCTTGCCGTCGATGGTGATCTCGTCGGGAAGCGCGCCGGGCCTGAAGCCGTGCGCGGCGGCGCCTTCCTCCGGCTCCAGCATGCGGATGCCGATGTCGTCGATGTAGTGCGGAACACCCTTCACCATGACCTCGACAAGGCCGTAGCGGGCCTTACCGGTCAGCGCGCCGAGCGGCTGGCGCACATCGTCATCCTGCTTGCCGGAGCCGAAATAGTGCTGGAGGAAACCGAGGATCAGGTGCGAATGGCCGCCGCCTTTACCACCACCGGTCGACATGGCGGCAAGCGGTTCTTCGATGGAGCGGCCAGCGACGTTGCTGCCGTACATGCTGCCCAGTGTGGCGGCGACCATTGCGGTCTTGCCGGAGCCGCCCACCGTCACAGTCGGCGCAGGCTCGTCTATGTCTGCCCCGACGCTGGCGCCGAACTGGCGCTGCAAGCTGACGGCAGCGACGCCCTGCGTCGAGCCGAGCGTCACGATGGTCGACAACGGATCCTCGGCGGATCGCCCGGGCTCGCCCGTGTTGTGTTGCGCCAGGAAGGCCGCCACCATGGCATGCTTGCCGCCGCCGGCCACCTGCGCACCGATCGGCTCTTCGATATCGAGACTGCGCGGCGCCTGGCCCTCGCGCTCGCCATAGCCGGCCTGCACCAGGCTCGCCGCCACAACCGCATGCCGCGGCGCGCCGGCCATGACCGTATCCAGCGGTTCGGTCGGCATGGTGCCGTCGCCGTTCTGGTTGAACTTGGTCAGATGCGCCGCAACCAGCACACGGTCTTCCTTGCCCGTCGTGGTGCCTAGCGGTTCCTCGAGGTCGCGCGGCGAGGATTGCGCGGCCCGTCCGCCGGCACCGACGATGGTCGCTCCCATGATGGCGATGCCGGACGAGGTGTGCAGCGTATTGACCGGCTCCTCGACGGATTGGACGCCGTTGCGTCTGGCTGCGCTCTGCTGGTCGGTTCGGATCAGCGCCGGCGCAACAACCGACATCTCGCCGCGATGCGCCGTCGTCAGCGTCCGCAGCGGCTCGGTCGCGTCATGCACCCGATCACCGCCCGAATGCGTGATCGGCACGATGAACGGCTTCGCCGCCTCGACCACATAGCGCATGACGCCGCGCGCGGTGCGCCGCAGCGTCGCCTCCGCCAGCGGCTTCTTGCGGCCGAAGATCGACTTCACCGGCAGCGACCAGTCGATGATCGTATGCGCGCCGATCCACGGCTTCAGCCCGAGCTGCCTGGCCACCTTGCGCGGCGCATGGGTGCGCTCCGGCCACGCGATCGGCCGCCCGTCGCTGCAGGCTTCCATGATGTCGGTGTCGGCTTTGCTGGGCTTGGCGCGTTCCAACGGCATCGCTGCCGCGATGCGCTCGACCTCCGCCAGCAGCATCTCGCGCACCACAGGCGCAAGCTTGCGGGCAAGGGGATCGACGCGGGTATCGAGAGGAGCCGTCATCGTCAAATCCTGTCGATGATACTGAGCAGCGTCGCAGTGGCGCCGGCCATCGGCATGGTGCCGGCGAGATTGCCGCGATGCCGCTCCTTGGCCATCGTATCGGCCAGCACGTCGAGATAGGCCTCGCCCTCTCCGAAGGCGGCGCGGCGGCAGCATGTGACGAAGACGTCGCGCCAGCGCATCAGCGTGAACACCGGAGCAGTAAGCAACACATTCGCGCGCGCCGCGTCGTCATCCGCATCGCGCATCGCCTTGACGTAGCGGTCGAGCGAGTTTCCGGTCACTGCCGCAACGCCTCGATAACTTCGTCTGGACTGATGCAAATCTGATCAGCCAAAAGGGCCATCAGTTCCGGCTCTTCACCGTCCTGCGTCAGGATAATCGTCCGCTTACCGGCGCCAGCCATCCACCCGAGCTCGAGGTGAGCCGAGCGACCGCAAGGGAGCAAAAGCACACCCGTATCGGCCCAGCGCATGGCCGAGAAGTCAGCATTGAAGCCTTGCGCCGCCCGTGGATGCGTCAGAAGCGCATGTCGATATTCAGCAGCTGTGAAGGGCGGCGCGAGCGCAATGTCCTTCCAGCCGAAGCCGGTCGAATTGGGAGGGTTGCGGAAGTCATAGACCTGATGACCGTTCTGACGAAGCAGATCGACCATCCAGGGCTGATGAGGATTGCGCCAAGACGAGGCAAGGTAGATGCGAGCCATTATTGCCGAACTCCTGTTTCAGTGCTTTTCCCGTGAAACGTCAGGCCGCGACGCGGCCGTTTGCGCGGTGGCGGCGCGCCGAGCGCCGGCCGGTAAAAGGCTCGGGCATCGAGCCCAGCCCAGTCGCAGATGGCGAAGACCTTTTGCGCGGCGATGTCCTGCCCGGCCATGATGCGAGACAGGTCGGGTGAGGTGACGCCGATCTCGTCGGCCAGCGCGCGCCAGCCCCGGCCGTCATATTCCAGCATCGGCCGCAGCTTGCGGCCGAGCGCGGCGGTGTCATAGGCGGCAAGCGCGCCGCGCCGGATCGGCCGGCCCTCGCGCGCCTTCAGCTCTTCGGCCCGATCGTCCATGCGCATGCGCTTTTCCAGCGCCCTGCGCAGGCGCGCCATGGCGCGCACGATGGAGGGATCGGCGTTCACTCCGCCGCCTCCACCTGGTCGCCGTCTTCGCCATCCTCTTCCCAGCCGTCGAAGAAGCTTTCGGGCAGTGCCGCAGGCTTGCTCTCCTCGATCTCCGGGATGCCGAGCATGTCGAACATGGTCGGGATGGCGCGCTTGGCTTCCGCCTCGCGGCAGTAGCGGACGCCGTCGCGGAAATAGGTGTCCGATAGCTCGGAGGCCTGCCCGCGACGGCCCTTCAGGATGGCGCGGTAGGGCACCGTCATCAGCCCGCCGAACGGGTCGTAGACGATGTCGCCGGGGTTCGAATAGCGGTCGATCAGCCGGTCGACGATGTCGAACTGCAGCGGGCAGACATGCTTTTCGAGGTTGCGGAACGCCTGCTCGCCGTTCAGCGTGCGCATGCGCACCACGTCGGTCCACACGCCCGGATCGGCCGACGGCGGATCGAGCGTCATGTAGGTCTTGGACAACGCGTCGCGTGCCGCCAGCTCCTCGCCCAGCTGCACGTGCTTCTCGAAATCGTAGATCGCGCCTTCGAACTGTTTTTGGAACAGCGCCCGCAGCGGCTTCGGCCCCAGCCGCACAAGCTCGCCCGTGGTCAGCAGCCGGTCGCCCGACGACGGCCAGAAGGCATGCGCGTCGAGCTGCCAGCGCGCCAGCGTATAGCCGCTGCCCGGCACCTGCGCGCGCCGGTCGCCGTCGCTCCAGCGCATGGTCAGATCGTCGCTGCGATCGTCCTGTGTCTGGCCGCGCCGCTTCGTTCCGGCGGCATAGACAAGCGGCTTGTCATGCACCACCGGCTCGTCGGCATAGCCGCGCGACAGGTCGCTCTGCGGCCGGCGGAAGAGCAGCACGTATTCCGGACAGCCGACGCCCATCTTGGTGGCGTCCTTCATCATCTCGGAATAGGTCAGCCGATAGGTCTGGTTGTTCTCCTTCACCACGTCGGTGACGACGGTGATCATGCCGCAATACTGGAAACCGTGCTGCAGGTAGTGGAAGATCGCTTCGGCATGGAAGGGCGAGACGGTCGGCACGCCTTCGCCGGTCACCGAGCCGAACAGCACCCGGTCCTTGACGTGGATGCAGGCGAGCCGGCCGGGCTTCAGGATCCGGAACAGCTCCGGCGTCAGGAAATGCATCTGCGCCCAGAAATGGCCGTTGTCGTCGGTGTGGCCGAAATCGTTGTAGCTCGCCGTGTATTCGTAGTGGTTGGCGAACGGCACCGAGGTGATGATCTCGCCGACGGACGCCGATTGCGTCATCCGCGCTTCCAGCACCGCATCGTTGTGCGCCACCACGAAGCTGTCGCCGCGCTCCTCGCGCCGGGCGACGCCGATCGAGCGCTGCAGCACGTCGTCCAGCGGCAGGCCGTCGAGCCCGTAGCGGCGGATGATCTCGGCCATGCGCGCCATCAGCCGCTCATGCTCAGCCCACTTGCCCTCGAGGTTGCGGCGCACCTCGCGCTCGGCTTCGGAGAAGATGATGTCGATGCGGCATTCATGGCGCTGGCCAAAGCGCACGATGCGGTGCACCGCCTGGATGAAATCGTGGAACTTGAAGCCGACGCCGACGAACACCGCCCAATGGCAATGTTTCTGGAAATTGTTGCCGGCGCCCGACATCTCCGGCTTGGTGGCGAGATACTTGAACTTGCCGTCCTTGAAGCCGATGGCGTTGGTTTCGTTCGCCTCCAGCCCCTGCGTGCCGTAGATCGAGCGCACGCCCGGCACCATCGCCTCGATCGCCCGCCGCTCGTCCTCGAGGTCGTGCCACAGGATGCAGTGCGCCTCCGGATCCTGGGCAAGCAGCTTGCCCATCCGCTCGATTCGCGCCGCCAGGCTGTCGCGCTTGGCCGCGCTGGCTTGCGTGACGCCGAGCGCGGTGTTGCGGATGAGCAGGCCTTGCCCGTCGCGGTCGTAGCCGGCCGTGCTGTGATCGATTTCCACCTCGTGCCAGTTCACGGCGACCTTCGGCAGCACATAGCCTTCGTCGGAGAAGCCGAGATCGGACGGCGACTGCAAAAACACCGCCCAGCTGTGCACCCACAGCCAGAATTCGTCTTCCTTGTGCGGGAACAGCGTCAGGTCGCCGGCCGATTCCGAATTGCGCTGGAAGAAGCGCGTCAGCGCCTGGCCGGTATCCATCACGCCAAGGAAGCCGGCATAGTGGATCAGCTCCTTGGTGCGGTTCGGCGACGGCGTCGCGGTGGCCACGAACTTGAACCGCACGGCCTTGAACAGCGGCAGGAAAGTCTGGAAGGTTTTTGTCCCGTAGCCGCGCAGCACGGCCGCCTCGTCGAGGCTGGCGGCGACGAAGTGCGTCACGTCGATCTTGCCGGCGAGCACGCTCTCGTAATTGGTCAGGTAGATTGTGTCGTCGCCGACGATCTCGGCATCCGAGCGGATGAATTTCAGCTTCACCGCGCAGGTGCCGGCAAAGCGTTCCTCCGCCTCGGCGAAGAACTCATGCCGCACGCCGAGCGGAATGACGATCAGCCGCAGGCCCGGCGCGAAGCGCCCGACCAGGCGCATCAGCTCGATCTGCATGAAGGTCTTGTGCAAGCCGAACGAAGCGAAGATGGCGCGGCTGCCGCCCTTCAGCGCCCAGCGCACGATCGCCCGGCAATGCGGCGCGCCGGCCTGGTTGATGTCGTCGAGCGCGACGTCGAATCCGTCGGCCTTGGCGAGCTGCATCTTGCGGCGCAGGAAGTCGAGATACGGATCGTCGACCGAATGGGCAAGGGGCGCGTTCATGCCTGCACCGCCTTGCGTGGCCGGCGATGCTTCTTCGGCAACGGTCCATCGGCCACCGGGGCAAGGTCGGCCGCCACGATCGGCGCCAGCGCATCTCGTCGAGCGACTTCATCTGCGCTCAGATCATCGCCGCGCGCCTTGAGTTTGTTCCATTCAGCATAGTCGGCAAGCGCGTCGCGGAAGCCGCGCTTGTGCGATGCCGGAGCCACATTCACGGCATCACCGTCCGATGCGGCATCAACCAGCGCACTGAGTTCGCCGAGGCGTTGGGCTCCACCGACAGTGAGTTCCTTGCCCGCCCAGATCAGCCCTTGTTCATTAAGACTGTCGAATAGCGGTCCAGAGACTTTGATTCCGCCCGTAACGGCACTCAGCAGCTTGAATTCGGAGAGTTCGTCGGCAGTGACCGAAGGACGGTCAGAAGAAGGTGCCGTCTCTCCGGCTGTCGCGTCCATTATCTCAGACGTTGCAGATGCCGACCGCCCGGCATCGGGCCTACTCGCCTCTCCCGGCATGGGATCGCCTATCGCGGCGCTGGTCCCACCGTTGTCCTCGGAGGCTTTCGCTTCGGGATTCGCTTCAAACCCCCAATGCGCCCAGCCGGGGCGCGGCTTGCGGCAGAACAGTTCGATGCGGGCGATGCCGGGGAACAGCCGCTCGATCGTTTCGGCGAAGAAATCCGGCTTGGCCGAGTGCTTGCCCTTGCGCTCGCGATGCACCGTCTCCGGCTGCGAGCCGGGCAGGGGTGCTGCGACGTCGCCGCGGCGGCCGATCAGCAGGATCTCGTGGCGGTCGCGGCCCCAATAGCCGGTGCCGGCCACTTCCTTGTCCCACACCCAGTGATGCACATAGGTGAAGCCCAGCTCGGCCAGCAGCCGCAGCGCGTCGAGCAACATCGGGTTGGTGGCCCAGCAGAAGAACACCGCATTGTCGGTGAAGGCATCGAGCGTCTTGAACAGCGCGATGATCTCGTCGGTCGTCATCGTCGGATAGTGATTTTCGGCGCTCTTCTCGCGGCCGGTGACTTCCGAGCGCACCGCATAGCGCCAGGGCGGATCGGCATAGCCGACGCTGTATTGGCGATCGAGCTTGCCCGGCGCGCTCGCCTGTCCCCTGGCGGCGATCATGTCCATATGCGCCAGCCGCACCGTGTGGCGCAGCCGCTGGCGCGCCTCGCGGATCGCCTTGGCGCGGGCGATGATCTCCTTCTCCTCGCGCGCCAGCACCTCGCGCTGCGCTTCCAGCGCCAGGTCGGATATCGCCTCGCCGGCATGCACCGACACTCGACCGTCGCGGATCGCCTCGACCAGCTCCTGCGCGCCATGGTCGCGGATGCGCTTGGCGGCGGCGACCGCGCGCTCCGAGATCGACAACTTTTCCGCAGCCTTGCGGGTCTGCAAATTTGCAGGCCCGGCCGTTGCCTGGTTGATGCCACGCTCCCAGTCGACGATCTGCGCCGCCACCATGGCGCGCTGGCTTTCCGAAAGGTGCCGGCGATGCAGATTGTGCGACAGCACGAAGTTCAGCGGATCGTCGCCGTCATAGTCGCAAAACACCGGCTCGACCTGCGCGAACAGGCAGGCCGCATAGCGGTTGCGCCCGTCGAGGATCCTGCCGTCCAGCATGACGATCGGCACGCGCTGCCCGAATGTCACGATGTCGTCGGCCAGCTCATGGATTTCCCGCTCCGGCAGCATCGGGAACAGTTCGGCGAGCGGATGAGGGAGAAGCTCCATTAATCGACCCTCGCCATGCTGTCGCCCGGCTTGCCGCCGGCGGCGATGTGCGCGTCATAGATTGCGCGGCGCTCGGCGGCCGGCAGCGGTTCGCCGGTGTCGAGATCAACGAAGCCGCAAGCCTCGCCTTCGTCGAGCAGCATGTCGTAGGTCGGCGCGCATTCGGCGCAGAGCGTGCCGGACATGTCCGGCCAGGTCGGCGCACCGTCATCGATCGGGTTGCCGCAGGCGAGACATGGGAGGTTGTCGCGCTCCATCACGCCACCTTAGCGATGCGATATGTGCCGCCGCGGCCTGCGCCCGGCCGGGCGATCATCCTGACCAGATCGGCGCTGACCAGTTCGGCCAGGCAGTCGCTACCAAGGCCGGCGCTTACCTTTGCGGCTATGGCGAAGTCGCGGACACCGCCGCTGACGACACCGACGCTGTCGGAGGCACGGCGCATGGCGTTCCATAGCCGCGCGGCCATTGGCGAAATGCCGTGCTCGCGCGCGAACACGTCCGGCGAGAAACCGGTATCGTCGGCCGGCTCGTCGAGGATGGTTTCGAAATGCCGCTGCACGAATGCGGTGACGCTGACGGCGGCGGCGCGCGCCGCCGCTTCCAGGCGTGCATTCATCGCCCGGTCGCAGCGCACCGAGAACCGGTAGAAGGCATCCGGGCGGGCGACTGGATCGGGCATGGAAAGGTTGCCGCCCATCAGGCTGAGACCTTGCGCCGCGCGCGGTAGAGCGAGCTGATGCCTTCGTCGATTTCACGCACGGCGGCGCGCCTGGCCGCCGCTATATCGGCGCGGCCAGCGATGACTGCGGCGATCGAGGTGACTGCCTCGCTGGTTTCCTTGTGCACATCGGCCAGGTCATCGACACTGACCGCGGCGGGCGGAGCCGGATCGAGCGGCACCAAGGTGTAGCCGAGCATGTTGGCCAGCTCCTCCACCATCATCGGAGCCTGCAACTGGCGATCCAGCGCCACAATCACGGCGGCGTTGATGAAGTTCGGTTCGGAGCGCGATCCGTATTTCGACAGCATGTCGGTCGGCACGCCGGCGACATGCTGGAAAACGCCTGGCCCACCGGCCAGCTTGATGAGCTGTTCGGTGCGCGCTTTTATGCGCAGCCGGTCTTCGGGCGACGTGAGGAAAAGCGCTGGATCTAGCTTCGACATGGCAAACTTTCGGCAAAGCAAAGCCGTCAAGGAATTTCTCTGCCGAAAAGATTCCGTGCCGGTCGGTGAAGGATGATTCAGTGTGCGGGCGTTACTTCACTGGAGGCCCGCAGCAAGATGCACTCATGGTCCGCCGCTCCTGAATCGGTTTGCCGCCTGGCGGGCGTAGCCCGGCACATCGGCGAGGTCTTCGATGTCGTCAGCGCCGCGCGCCAGCAGCGTCGGCACGCCGATGGCCTTGCCGGCTTCGGCAATGGCCCAGGCCAGCGCCTCGCTCTCGCCGCGGCCGCGATAAGCGGCGATCAGCGACAGGATGAAGCGCGAAGCCTCGGAAAGAGCGACCGCACCGGATGCGGCGGGGGCGACATCCGGCGCGGTCCTGGCCTGTTGCGGGGCATCGCCACAGGTTTCGGTGAAATGGGAAAAAGCCGCCGAGGCGCGGAGGGCAGGCGCCTCGGCGGCAGACGCGCGGTCAGGCTCTTGGGAAGCCGGCGCGGAACGTGGGATCAGGCGGTCGTTGAAAGCGGGCGCGGCGAGCGTCATGCGGCGCTCTCCCGTTCGGGCGGCAATTCAGAAGCCAACCTTTCGAGAAGCTTTCTGGCTGGCCCGCGCGGCTGCATCCCATTCTCCCAATTGGAGATGGTGCTCTGATCGACGCCAAACATGTCGCCGAACTGAATCTGTGTCAGACCGAGCCTGGCTCGGATTGCGCGGACATCTATCGCCTGTTCCATAGCAACCAACTATGGGAAACTCATAGTTTTATGTCAATGAGTTTCTCATAAAAATTTCTGGCAAACTCAGAACATGGAATTACACGAACGATTGGTGGCCGCGAGAAAGCAGGCCGGGTTCGAAACGGCAGTGGAAGCTGCGGAAGCCGTGGGCGTGCCCTATGGCACATACTCCGGTCATGAGAACGGCAGCTCCGGCTTCAGGCGCGACAAGGGCGAGATCTACGCCCGAAAATTCAAGGTGCGATTCGAGTGGCTGATGCTCGGCACCGGCCCGATGGTGGACCTGGCTTCGAAGTACCGGGAATTGCTTACGACCTTCGACAGTCTTCCTCCCGATCTGCAAGCGTCTTACGCCGATGTTCTGCGCAAGCTTGCAGAGCCTTACCAACACAAAGAGCCTGATCTAGAACGACCTCCGGCAAAAGCAAAATCAGCTTGAGCGCTCTGTCCCTATCGACAATTTGCCGCATTTCGTGAAGCGAGACACCCTCGGCCAGGCTTCTTAGATGCTCGATTGTATCGGCCTGCCGCGTCTTCCCACGCGGCTTGTAGTGGATCATTTCCCCCTGGCCTCTCTTCCTGTGTTTGCTGTCATGTTACTCGCTCTCAATTCGTTCTTGCACGAATTCCATTCCGATTAACAGATTATATCAAGCTGTAATAATGAGCATCCGCGCCTGTGGATAACTGGTAGCACGCCGTGGGACATTTATAGCACATGGTGCACCGATTACAGGTTGCAAACCTTTCGGCCATAAGTCGCAGCCATGGCTGCGGAAGATCGCCTCACAATTCATGTCCGGATCACGCCTTCTCTGCTCAAGCGGATAAAGCTGGCGGCCGTCAGCAACGAGCGCAGCCTCAATGCGGAGGTCACTGCCAGGTTGGAGCGGTCGTTCCCGCTCGAGGCAGACGATCGCGACGCCGTTCTCAAGCTTTTGGCCGATGCTGCTGCGATCATCGACAAGGGCAAGGCGCGGTAGTTCATCGGTTTTGCTCACGGTTGGAGCGATCAGAAAACCGTCAATGGAACCCGCGGTCAACGAGGGTCGCCGGTATCCGCCCATTGAGGCTCCTGACAAGTACCTTCAGGAGATCGCCGGTGTATCAGGGGTTTGCGAGCGTCTGCCATTGCAGACGGCATGATTCGCCGATCGTTTTCGGCGGCGCCGCGATCTTTTTATGAGTTTCCCATAGACGCTATTGACTGATTATGAGTTTCCCATAATATCGGCTTCCTCGCAATTCCGCGATGGAGGCATCCCATGATCACCTATCAGGAACACCAGGTCGTCGGCGCGCTGAACACGCCGCTTGTCCCGCTTGACGATCGCCCGATCGTCGAGCGCATGGCCGACAAGATGCTCGAGATGGGCATGAACGGCATCGCCGTCACCGCCGACAGCCTGGCCGAGCATTCCAACTTCACCCGAGCCGAGATCGGCGCGCACGGCTCCGAGGCGTCCGACCTGGCAAAATCGCGCGCCGTGCGCGACCGCCGGCTGGACTGACGGCCATGAGCAACGCCGACCTTCTGATCGCCGAGGCGGCGAAGTCGCCGCAGCATGAGGCGTGGATCACGCGCCAACTCATCGCGCAGCGCCGGCCGTCCGAGATCCTGGCCGACCTGCGCCGCGCCATCGACCCGGCCAAGCTGATCGCGGAAGCCGGCGGCGATGGCCCGGCCGGGCTCACCGTCGCCTGCCTGGTCATGTTCGCCTTGCCCTTCGTCCTGCTCGGCTGGGTGCTGCCGTCATGACCAAGCGTCACGTCGATCTGCCGGCAGGCTACGAGTTCATCAGCCTGCCGCCCCACTGCGAGCCAGTCATCCGCTGCGTCAACTGGCCCGAATGCATGTGCGGCGACGACTGCACGACATCGGCAAGCCCGCGCGCCGACTGGTTCGCGCGGCTGTCGCTCGCCGCCATCGTGCTCGTCGCCATCGGCCTGCTCATCGCAGGGCTACGCTGATGGCTGACGTGTTCAACGGTCACATCGATAGACCAGCCTTCGAAAAGGCTCTCCGCGAAGCCTTTGGCGGCATCTCGGCTGAGATTGCCACCAATCCAGTTCTGGCCTGCCAGGCCCGCGCGACCGAAGTTGCGGTGCAGTTTGCGCTTTTCGTTGCTGATGAACTGAACGCCGGAACGACCGCCGACATCCTCCTTGATGCGGGGTCCAGGGTGATCGGAAATATGGTTGAGAACTTCGCCCGTGGCTTCGAAGGCGACGAAGGCGAAGACATCGTTGCGACGATCATCGATCGCGTACGATGGGCGACAACCGAGGACAACGATGACGACGTCGTTGAGGTTACACGGCCTCAAACGCTTGGCGGAAAGGCCTGAATATGGCTGACAAATCCGCCATCGAATGGACCGACGCGACGTGGAATCCGATTGTCGGCTGCTCCATCCTGACGCCCGGCTGCACGCACTGCTATGCCATGGGGATGGCCGGCCGCATCGAGGCGATGACGGCGGCGCTCAAAGCGCAGGGCAAGTTGGGCGCGCCGCACTATGACGGCACCACGAAGAAGGTGAACGGCAACACCGTCTGGACCGGCAAGCTGGCGCTGGCGCCGGCAGCCATCCTGACAGAGCCGCTGGCCTGGCGCCGGCCGCGCCGCATCTTCGTCAATTCCATGGGCGACCTGTTCCACGAGGACGTGCCCGACGCATGGATAGACGAGGTGTTCGCAGTGATGGCCGTGACGCCGCATCACTCGTATCAGCCGCTGACCAAGCGCGCGACACGGGCGCGGCGATATCTTTCGGATCCGGCAACGAAACGGCGCATCTATAGCATTGCATGCGACCTGGTGATCAAGCGCGAGCTTCAGGTCATTCTGATCGCGCCGGGAATGGACCAGCGCGATGCGCCTCCCGGTCCTCGGATCTATCTCGACCAATGGCCTCTCCCCAACGTCTGGCTCGGCGTCTCCGCCGAGCGCCAGCAGGAAGCCGACGAGCGCATCCCCGAGCTGCTGGCGACGCCGGCCGCGATCCGCTTCGTCTCCGCCGAGCCGCTGCTCGGGCCGATCGATTTTTACAAAACCAGCGGCTCCATGCCTGCCGAAACGCACCCGTGGAGGAACGGCCCAATCCTGCAAGGCATCGACTGGATCATCGTCGGCGGCGAGAGCGGACCCGACGCGCGGCCGATGCACCCGGACTGGGCGCGCGCGATCCGCGACCAATGCGCCGCCGCCGGCGTCCCTTTCTTCTTCAAGCAATGGGGAGAATGGGTGCCAGGAGAATGCGCCAACAAGGCCGCGACACGCACCGAGCGAACGGCGTCGCTCTGCGATGACGACTGGCTGCGCCCGAAATGGAGCTACAGCACGATCACGCCGCGCCAGAGTGAGGAAACGCATCGCGACGACGAGCCTGACGTCTACCGCCTCGGCAAGAAAGCCGCCGGGCGAAAGCTCGACGGCGTCGAGCACAACGCCATGCCGGAGGCGCGCTGATGTCACGCCTCGTAATCGCTCCCGACCTCGAGCCCTTTCTCTACAATGGCGGTGCCGCCGACTTCTTCGAGTGGGCCGACCATTCGGCCAACAAGATCGCCGAGGCCACGAATCCGCGTGAACGCGCCGCTGCAGAGTTGATGCGCGTCTTCTGCGTCGCCGCTGTCGAAACAGGCAACCGGTTGAAGGATGATGGCATCGACGAGCGCGACATCTTCCTGATGATGGCCCGCGTGGCCAACATCGCCGTCGCTTCGGCCTTGATGTCGTGCCTTAAAGACGAAACCCCAACGCATCTGCTGGCCGAGCTGCTGGCCAGCCAGGCCAGAGAAGCAGTCGACATCATGGCGCCGGGCAAGACGCTTGCCAGCAACAAGGATGTCCGCTGATGGCCGAAGACATTTTCACCGGCGACGACATCGAGATCATCGTCACGCGCAAGCCGAAAATCAGCATCGACTGGAGCCGGCCGTACGGCGATGACGATCCGCTGGCCGACCTGCATGACCAGCGCCAGCCATGCACGATCTGTGGCGCCTCTATCTGGTTGATGGGGCATCACAACCTCGTCGTCGACTACGAGGCACGCACCGCGCGGTTCGACGGCACGCAGGCGATCAATTGCTATGGCTGCCGCGGCAATATGCCGGGGCTCTATACCTACGGGCCATACACCAATGTCAGCGAACGCGACTGGCGCCAGCTGTCACTGGCCAACGCGCTTGTCAGAGCCATCCGTAGCGAGGCGCGCCATGGTTGACGTCGCCAAGCCGCTCTCGGATCGTTTCAAGCTCGACGCGCTGATCGATGATCTCGCCGACGACCTCAAGGCTTTGCGCGAAGGCCGTATCTCGGTGCGCGACGCCAGAGCCCGCGCCCGACCTCGCCAAGCAGATCCTGCGCGGCGTCCACTATGTCGTCATCGCCCAGAAATGCCTCGCCGACCAGGCGAAGCTGGTCTCGCCGCAGGAGGGGCAGTAATGGCCATCGAAAAGCACGCCGGCCAGCAGCAGATCGTCTGCGAATGCGGTGCCAGCCAGCGCCGCACCTATCAGGCCGACGAATTCGACGTGATGGTGTCAGACGCCCGAGGCGAGGGCTTCGTCATCGCCAAGGTCGCCGGCGAGTGGACCCACACCTGCCAGGACTGCGCTCGCCCCGGCGCAAGGCAGCGGAGGCTGCTTTGATGCCGCGCCGGCCGGCCCTCCGTCCTGCCGACCTGGTCAAGGCCCTGTCTGCCCTGCGGCAGGCCGGGGTCGAGCCGTGTTCGCTCGACGTGCTGCCGGACGGCACGCACCGCTGGCACTTTACGAAACCCGCCAATGCTGATGAAGATGACCTCGATCGCGAGCTGGCGGAGTTCGACGCGAAACATGGTCATGGTTGAACTGAAGGGCCTTCACACCGTCAAGGCCAAGGGCAAGGTCTACCATTACGCCTGGCGCGGCGGCCCGGCGATAGCCGGCGAGCCGGGCACCCCGGCGTTTCAGGACGCCTACAACGAAGCCATCGCCAGCCGGGCGGCGCCCGATTCCAACAAGTTCTCCGCCTCGATCATCCGTTACCGCGCCAGCGCCGACTACAAGAAGCTGGCCGAATCAACGCGCCGCAACTGGGGTCCGTGGCTCGACCGCATCGCCGATCATTTCGGCGCGCTGTCGGTGCGACAGTTCGACCGGCCGGAGAAGATCAGGCCGAGGATCCGGGCATGGCGCGCCAAATTCGCCGAGACGCCGCGCGCCGCCGACTATGGCATGCAGGTGCTGTCGCGGCTGCTGGCTTCCGAGGTCGACCACGGCAAGATTGCCTCCAATCCCTGCGAGGGCATCAAGCAGCTCTATTCCGGCTCGCGCTCGGAGATCATCTGGACTGATGCCGACATCGCCCAGGTAAAGGCCGCCTGCTCGCTCGAGGTCGCGTTTGCCGTCGACCTTGCCGCGCATACCGGCTTGCGCGCCGGCGACCTGGTGCGCCTGTCATGGTCGCATGTCGGCGAGGACGCCATCATCATCACCACCGGCAAAAGCCGCCACAAACGCGAGGCAGTGATACCGCTCTATCAGGAGCTGCGCGACGTGCTGGCGCGCATCCCGCGCCGCTCGCCGGTGATCCTGACCTCGAGCCGGGGACGCCCCTGGGTCAAGGACGGCCTAGGCAGCTCCTTCCTCGACGCCAAGAAGGAAGCATGGACCGACGGCGTCGACCTGCATTTCCACGACCTGCGCGGCACGGCCGTGACGAAGTTCTATATCGCCGGCATGACAGAGCGCGAAATCGCCGAGATCATGGCCTGGGAGGAAGACACCGTCTCCCGCATCATTCGCCGCTATGTCAGCCGGACAGCCGCCCTAAAGGAGCGGATCAGGAAGCTCGATGCGGCCAGAAAGAGAACAAAGGCTGTAAAACCGCCTGTAAAACCGCCTCTTTCCAACAATCGCTAAATCAGGCGCAAAGCCTTGCGGAGCAAGGTGGAGCGGGTAGCGGGAATCGAACCCGCGCGTTCAGCTTGGGAAGCT